>CANBUY010000085.1 GCA_947372745.1 Comamonadaceae bacterium
GACCCCAACGATGCCGCCGCCGTGTCTGCCTATTGGACAGCCGCAACCATCACACGGGGACGGGGCAGGCCGCCCGTGAGCGTCAAGCGCCCAACCTTGAATATGCGTGTAGATGCCGAGGTGCTGGACGCGTTCAAAGCAACTGGGCCGGGCTGGCAAACCCGTATCAATGCCGTGCTGCGTGACGCTGTGGCGCACGGCGTAGTGAAGCCATGAAAATGTTTAACCCACCACACCCCGGCCTTACCTTGCGTGATGACGTGTTGCCTGCACTGGGGCTGGGCGTGACTCAAGCTGCCGAACAATTGGGCGTGTCGCGCGTGGCACTGTCCCGCGTGTTGAATGGCCGTGCTGCTATTTCGCCTGATATGGCCCTGCGCCTAGAAGCATGGCTAGGTGCTGCCCGTGGTGGCGATGCCCGCGTGTGGCTGGCGCAACAGAGCGCCTATGACGTGTGGCAGGCAGAGCAGCGATTCAAGATGGCCTCCATGCGTGTGCAACCAGTGCCAGCGATGGCGTAACGATTTACGGGGGGATGGGGTCATTGGACGCTCGGTTAATAGCCGAGAAAGGCTGGTTGAAGTCCAGCATGAGGCGTCAGATGGGTTGTTTCACCAAGTTCCCCTCTCCCAAAAAATGAGGCTTGGGTCAAAATAATGGCAATAAAGACAACTTACTTTGATGTAAGGTAAAGTGGGGGAAAGGGAGAAACTCAATGACTACAGCAACTATTTCATCTAAAGGGCAAATCACAATCCCAGCAGAAGTGAGGCACGCTTTGCATGTCGATACGGGGGATCGCGTTGAATTTGTCGAAGTGGAGCCCGGCAGGTATGAGTTTGTCGCGGCAAACCGCTCGGTTACCGAATTAAAGGGCATGTTCGGTGTCGCCAAGCGGGTCGTGTCGATTGATGAGATGAATCTGGCCATTGCCACCCAGGGAGCAGCCGCACGATGATTGGCTTGGATACCAACGTCTTGGTGCGTTACATCATGCAAGATGACCCCAAACAGTCGCCCAAAGCTACAAAGATTGTGGAGTCCTTGGACGGTGTTGGGGGTGGGTACGTGACGCTGGTCTCGGTAGTTGAGTTGGTGTGGGTTCTCAGCGCAAGCTTCGAGCTGACCCGCTCGCAGGTGGCACAGGCTTTGGATGCCATCATTCGGACCAAGCAGTTCAAGATTGAGAGCGCGGACCAGGTGATACGGGCGCTTCGAGTTTTCAAAGATGGTAAGTCTGACTTTGCAGACTGCCTCATTGAGCGCTCAGCCAACAGCGCGGGGTGCGAAACGACAGTCACGTTTGATGTGAATGCTTCTAAACATTCGGGGATGACGCTGATAACTTAAGGTGAAGACCCCCTGAAAAGGGCCTCACTCCCCACTTGCGGAGAAGGGAGTGTTTTGAAAAGGTGCCCCCGACTGAGCGGCACCACCAAGCCCTTTAATTAATGATCTCGCCTCACGCCTCGTGGTGGTAGCGGGTGATGCGTTCCACCTCGTTTTTAGACCCCAAAATCACGCTCACGCGCTCGTGGAGTTTGCTGGGGGCGATGTCCATAATTCGCTCTTTGCCATTGGTGGCGGCGCCGCCGGCTTGCTCGATGAGCCAGCTCATGGGGTTGGCTTCGTACATCAGGCGCAGCTTGCCGGGTTTGTTGGGCTCGCGCTTGTCCCAGGGGTACATAAACACGCCGCCACGCGTGAGAATGCGGTGCACATCGGCCACCATGCTGGCAATCCAGCGCATGTTGAAGTCTTTGGCGCGGGGGCCTTCAACGCCTTGCAAACATTCGTCCACATAGCGCTTCACGGGGGCATCCCAGTGGCGCATATTGCTCATGTTGATGGCAAATTCTTTGGTGTCTTCTGGCACCTTGACGTTTTCTTTGGTCAAAATAAAGGAACCTTGCTCGCGGTCCAGGGTGAACATGGCCACGCCGTCGCCCACGGTGAGCACCAAGGTGGTTTGGGGGCCATACACGCAGTAGCCAGCGGCCACTTGTTTGGCGCCGGCTTGCAAGAAGTCTTGCTCTGACACCCCCGTGCCTTCGGGCTTGAGCAGCACGCTAAATATGGTGCCAATGCTGACGTTGACTTCAATGTTGCTCGATCCATCGAGGGGGTCAAACAGCAGCAGGTATTCGCCTTGCGGGTAGCGGTTGGGCACCACGTAGATGCCTTCCATTTCTTCGCTGGCCATAGCCGCCAAGTGACCGCCCCATTCGTTGGCCTCGATCAGCACTTCGTTGGCGATGATGTCGAGCTTTTTCTGCATCTCTCCCTGAATGTTCTCGCTCTCGGCGCTGCCCATCACGTCACCTAGATCGCCTTTGTTGACGGCTTGGCTGATGCTTTTGCACGCGCGCGCCACCACTTCAAGCAGCAGGCGCAGTTGCGACGGAATATGCCCTTCGGAGCGTTGCTGCTCCACCAGGTAGCGGGTCAGGGAAATGTTTTTGGTCATGACGGGTTCCTTTGAATTAGCTTACTCGGCCAGCGCACGGCTGACGACTTCGCGGACATCGTTGCTGAGATCGGACTTGGACGCGACGCGGGCAATGGCCTCAACGGCGGCGCTGCGGTAGGGCTCGGCCAGTTTTTTCCAGCGGTCCAAAGCGCGCGCCAGACGGGCGGCGACTTGGGGGTTGATGCTGTCAAGCTCAATCACGCGCTCGCTCCAGAACACGTAGCCTGCGGCATCGGCTCGGTGGAAGGCGCCGGGGTTGCCGCTGCAGTAGCTAAAGATCACACTGCGGGCACGGTTGGGGTTGCGCAAATTGAAGTCAGGGTGCGCCATGAGCTGGCGCACGGCGGGCAGCACTTGGCCCTCGGTGTCGCAAGTACCGGCTTGCATGGCAAACCATTTGTCGAGCACCAACTCTTCGTTTTTGAACTGCGCGTGAAAGCGCGCCAGCGCCGGGGTGGCTAGTTCGTGGCCGCTGTTCATCAGGGCGGCCAGCGCGTTGGCGCGGTCGGTCATGTTGTCAGCGTCTTTGAAGCGCTGGTAGGTTTTACCGGGCCAGATACTATGCGCGTCCGATTTGGCGGCTAGGCACAGAAAGCTCAGTGCCATGCCGCTCAGGGCGCGTCGGCCAGCGGAAGCGGCGTCGGGTTTGTAGGCGGCTAGGCTGGTGTGGGTTTCTGCTACCCATTGCCAGTCTTCAACCAAGGCGGTGGCCAACTGCGCCCGCATGGCTTCGCGCACGGTGTGAATGTGTTGCGGGTTGACGACCGCGAGTTGCTCCGCGATGTAGGTCTCAGAAGGCAGGGTGAGCACCAGCTCTTTGAAAGCGGCATCGAGCGTGGGGTGGCGCAGCACATGGTGCATGGCGTCAATATAAGCATCATTTAGGCCTGTAGCATCCTTTCCATGTGCTAGACCAGCTATTGATTCAATAGCGCTTCGCAAGGCCAGCCGTTGGCCTGCTTCCCAGCGGTTGAACGGATCAGGGTCGCTGGCCAGAAGGGTGAGCAGCTGGGCGTCGGTGTAGTCAAACTCAAGCACCACCGGCGCGGTAAAGCCGCGCAAGATGGAGGGCACGGGCTCGGCATCCACGTTGATGAAGGTGATGGATTCGCTCTGGTTTGTCATCACAAACAGGTGGCTGGTGCCCAAGGCGTCGGTGCTGCCTGCCAAATGCAAGGGCAGGGGTGCGCCATCGGCATTCACCAAGCCTACATTGACCGGAATCACAAACGGTTCTTTGTGGGTTTGCCCGGGTGTGTTGGCGCAGCTTTGGGTAAAGCTCAGGGTGTAGCTGCGTTGTGCAGCGTCAAAGTGGCCGCTGGCTTGCAGGCGCGGGGTGCCGGCTTGGCTGTACCAGCGCTTGAACTGGGGCAGCAAACGATTCAGGGCCGAGTCCGGGTTGGCATCGGCCACGGCTTGGGCGAAGTCGTCGCAGGTGACGGCTTGGCCATCAAAGCGCTCGAAATACAGCTTCATGCCCAGGGCAAAACCGTCGCGTCCAGACACCGAGCCGTCTTTTGAGGCGGCCAGCGTTTGCATCATGCGCACCACTTCAGCGCCTTTTTCGTAGATGGTGACGGTGTAGAAGTTGTTGATCTCGATGTAGCTGTCAGGGCGCACCGGGTGGGCCATAGGGCCGGCGTCTTCGGGGAATTGGGCGGTGCGCAGCACACGCACGTCTTCAATGCGTTTCACCGCACGGGCCGAAGCCTCATGGCACAGGTCTTGTGAGAATTCCTGGTCGCGGAACACGGTCAGGCCTTCTTTCAAGGACAACTGGAACCAGTCGCGGCAGGTCACGCGGTTGCCGGTCCAGTTGTGGAAATACTCATGGCCCACCACGCTCTCGATGTTGGCGTAGTCGGCATCGGTGGCGGTGGTCTGGTTGGCCAACACGTATTTGGTGTTGAAGATGTTGAGACCCTTGTTCTCCATGGCGCCCATGTTGAAGTCGCTGGTGGCCACAATCATGAAGCGCTCCAGGTCCAAAGGCAGGCCGAAGCGGGCTTCGTCCCACGCCACCGAGGCCATCAGGGAGTTCATGGCGTGTTCGGTTTTGTCCATGTCGCCGGGGCGCACATAGACCTGCAGCAAGTGGTCTTTGCCCGCCCGCGAGGTGATGCGCTGCTCGCGGCACACCAGTTGGCCAGCCACCAGCGCAAACAGGTAGGCTGGTTTTTTGTGCGGGTCTACCCAAGTGGCGAAGTGGCGGCCTTCGTTGCCCGCGCCTTCCACGGCGCCCGAGTCCACCAAATTGCCGTTGGACAGCAGCACCGGGTATTTGTCTTTGTCCGCCCGTAGCGTCACGGTAAAGCTGGCCATCACATCGGGGCGGTCCAGGTAGTAGGTGATGCGGCGAAAGCCTTCGGCTTCGCACTGGGTAAAGAAGGAGTCGTTGCTGACGTACAAGCCCATCAACTTGGTGTTTTTCACCGGGGCGCAGGTGGTGAAAATTTCCAGGTCAAAGCTGCCTTCTGTGGGCAGGTTGTCCAGCACCAGCAGGTTGCCTTCCATTTTGAAAGAGGCGCCTTGCCCGTTGACCAGCACGCGGGCCAGATTGAGCTCTTCGCCCATCAGTTTGAGGGCTTGCACGGCCACATCCGGGTTGCGGCGCAGCGTCATTTTGTTGAGCACGCGGGTTTTGGCCGGGTCCAGATCAAAGGTCAGGTTGACGGTGTCTATCCAGTAAGCCGGGGCGGTGTAGTCAGCGCGCAAGACCACGCTTGAAGGGCTGTTGCCCTCAGGAAGTAGCAACATGCAGATTCTCCAGAAATTGTGTAGTCAAACCAGGCATCACACGCCTTGCTTCAAGGACGCTTCGATGAATTGGTCCAGGTCGCCGTCCAGCACTTTTTGGGTGGCTGACGTTTCGTAGTTGGTGCGCAGGTCTTTGATGCGGCTGTTGTCCAGCACATAAGAACGAATCTGGTGGCCCCAGCCGACATCGGTCTTGGAGTCTTCCAGCTTTTGCTGCTCTTCTTGCTGCTTGCGCATCTCGAAGTCATAAAGCTTGGAGCGCAGGCGCTTCCAGGCCACATCACGGTTGCCGTGCTGGCTTCGGCCGTCCTGGCACTGCACCACAATGCCGGTGGGCAAGTGGGTCAGGCGCACCGCAGAGTCGGTCTTGTTGATGTGCTGACCGCCCGCGCCACTGGCCCGGTAAGTGTCGGTGCGCACGTCGCTGGGGTTGATGTTGATCTCAATCGAGTCATCAATCTCGGGGTACACAAAGACCGAGGCAAACGAGGTGTGGCGTCCGCCCGATGAGTCGAACGGCGACTTGCGCACCAAGCGGTGTACGCCGGTTTCGGTGCGCAACAGGCCAAACGCGTATTCGCCTTCGACCTTGATGGTGGCGCCCTTGATGCCGGCGGTGTCACCCGCAGTTTCGTCTTCGATGGTGACGGCAAAGCCTTTGCGCTCGGCGTAGCGCAGGTACTGGCGCAACAACATGCTGGCCCAGTCGCAGGCTTCTGTCCCACCGGCGCCGGCTTGAATGTCCACAAAGGCATTCAAGGGGTCGGCCGGGTTGCTGAACATGCGGCGGAACTCCAGACCTTCCACAGTCTCGGTCAGTTTGGCCGTTTCGCCCTCAATGGTGATCAGGCCAGCCTCGTCGCCGTCTTCCTTGCTCATCTCAAAGAGCTCGAAGTTGTCGGCAATCTCGGCGGTGAGGTTGTCCAGCGTGACCACGACGCCATCCAGCGCCTTCTTCTCGCGGCCCAGCTCTTGGGCGCGTTTGGGGTCGTTCCAGACGGTGGGGTCTTCGAGCGAGGCGTTGACCGTTCTCAGGCGTTCAGATTTGGCAGGGTAGTCAAAGATACCCCCGTAATTCGAGGGTGCGCGCGCTCAAATCGGTGAGTTGGGTGCCGATGAGGTTGATGCGTTCTGCTTCCATGGTGCGAGTCCTGACTTAATGCGTTCTAAATAACCCGCTATTTTCTCACGTCAGGCCACCCGGT
Source organism: Comamonadaceae bacterium (assembly GCA_947372745.1). Lineage (GTDB taxonomy): Bacteria > Pseudomonadota > Gammaproteobacteria > Burkholderiales > Burkholderiaceae_C > Rhodoferax. The sequence goes on from CANBUY010000085.1 coordinate 6,433, forward strand.
CTCAATTGCCCCTGCGCCCCAAGCCCACATTACGCAATAAAGCGCTCAATCAGCGCCGCCAACACCGCGGGTTGGTCGTGGTGCATCATGTGGCCGGCCTCATCAATCAGGGCTATTTCGACCAGCGGCAGCGCTTTTAGGCGCTCGTGGTACTCGGCCAGGGTGTATTTGCCCTTCCACCACATTTCCAAGCTGCTATCTGAGGCCTCAACCGCCAGCGTTGGCATGCTGATGCGCTTGTAAAGCGCCATGACTTCCTCTACCCGGTAGAGCTGGGCGTTGACGATTTTGTGGGCCGCATCACCCAGAATTTTCCATTGGCCTTGCACGTTCTCATTGGCCCAGTGGCGTGCCAGCCAGTTGGCTTTATCCAAGCTGAGGCGGGGGTTGGTCTTCATCAGGCGGCGGGCCACGCCGTCAGCGGAGTCATAGGCGTTCAGGTCCAGTTCGCCTTGGTGGAGTTTTTTCAGCTCATCCATCCACTTGGCGAATCGGGCCGGGGCCTCGTCGGCCTCGGTGGCGGGCATGCCAAAGCCCTCCAGGTTGACCAAGCGGCGGATGCGCTCGGGGCGCACCCCGGCGTACTGCATCACCACATTGCCGCCCATGCTGTGGCCGACCAAATTAACCGGAATGCCGGGGGCGTAGTGGTCGAGCAAAAAGTCAAGGTCGGCCAGATAGTCGGGGAACCAGAAGTTGTCAGCGCCACCGGCGCTGGTTTTGCCATAGCCGCGCCAGTCGGGCGCGATCACGTAATGGTCGTGGCTCAGGGCGTCCACGACAAATTGGTAGCTGGCGGCCACGTCCATCCAGCCATGCACCATGACCAGCGGTGTTTTGTCAGGCGAGGGCTCGCCCCAGAGTTGAACGTGGTACGTTAAATTACGAATGGGGATAAATTCGCTACGGGATATTCTTTTGACTTGGTACATTTGACCCATCATACGGAGGCAGCCAGTGAACGTCAGTCAAAAACGAGACAAGTCGGCCCAACAGGTGCCCGACGCCTATACGAAAATTCACAGCCAATTTGAGTGGTCAGTGCCCGATCATTTCAATATGGCCCAGGTGTGCTGCCATCGCTGGGCCACCTCAAAAGGTGCTTCTAAAAAAATAGCTATTTATGCGCTGCAAGCGGACGGTTCAAGCACTTTCCATACTTATTTTGAGCTGCAAGAACAGGCCAACCGGCTCGCCAACGAATTGGTTCGTTTGGGCGTGCAACGCGGTGATCGGGTGGCGATGGTGATGCCGCAGCGCTTTGAGACCGCCGTGGCCTACATGGCCGTGCTGCAAATGGGCGCGGTGGCGATGCCGCTGTCCATGTTGTTTGGCCCCGAAGCGCTTGCGTTTCGCCTGACGGACAGCGAAGCCATCGTGGCGATTTGTGACGAAAGCTCGATCGATAATATTTTGAGCGTGCGCCCCAACTGCCCCTTGCTGCGCTGCGTGTTAGGCGTGGGCCCGGCCCGGGAGAGGGCCGATGTGGACTACACCGCTGCCCTGGCCCAAGCCTCACCCCGGTTCACCCCCGTTGATACCTTGGCCGATGATGCCGCCGTATTGATTTACACCAGCGGCACCACGGGCAACCCCAAAGGCGCCCTCATTCCCCACCGCGCCTTGATTGGTAACCTGACGGGCTTTGTCTGCAGCCAAAACTGGTTTGGTTTTGACGGCATCAACAACGAGCACTCAAGTGCGGTGTTTTGGTCCCCTGCCGACTGGGCCTGGACGGGCGGACTGATGGATGCCTTGCTGCCCACGCTCTACTTTGGCCGCCCCATCGTGGCCTTTAATGGCCGTTTCAGCCCGCAAGCGGCGCTGGAATTGATGGCGCGCTTCGGTGTGACGCACACATTTTTGTTTCCCACGGCCCTCAAAGCCATGATGAAGGCTTACCCCGGCACCCTCAAAACCAGCGTGCACCAGCAGTTCAAGCTCAAGTTACAAGCCATCATGAGCGCAGGCGAGGCCGTGGGCGACGCGGTGTTTGACTACTGCCAAAGCCAATTGGGCGTCACGGTGAACGAGATGTTTGGGCAGACCGAGATCAACTACATCGTGGGCAACTGCGCCACCCGCTGGCCTGCCAAACCGGGCAGCATGGGCAAAGCCTACCCCGGCCACCGTGTGGCGGTGATCGATGAAGCTGGCCAAGAGTGTGCGGTGGGCGTGGCAGGCGATGTGGCTTTGAACCGCTTTGACGTGCACGGCCACCCCGACCCCATCTTTTATTTGGGCTACTGGAAAAATGACGCGGCCACGCAAGACAAATTCACCGGCGACTGGTGCCGCACGGGTGACCTGGCCACCCGTGATGCCGAGGGCTACCTTTGGTACCAGGGTCGCGCAGACGACATCTTCAAGGCAGCGGGTTACCGCATTGGTCCGGGAGAAATCGAGAATTGTCTGGTCAAACACCCCGCTGTGGCCAACGCCGCCGTGGTACCCAAACCCGACAAAGCACGCGGTGCCGTGGTCAAAGCCTATGTGGTTCTTGCTCCTGATTGTGTAGCTGCTCGTGCTATCTATGCGGGCTCTGATGCTGATTTTGATGAAAAACTTATAGGCGAGCTTCAAGCCCACGTCAAAGATAAATTGGCGCCCTATGAGTACCCGAAAGAAATTGAATTTGTGGACGCCTTGCCGATGACCACCACGGGCAAAGTGCAACGCCGCGTGCTCAGGTTGCAAGAAGAGGCCCGTGCTAGACTGATTTCACGATGAGAACTGCGCAGCCTGGACCGACTTTTTACGACACCCTGGAGGTCAGTCCGCGCGCGAGTGCGCCAGTCATCAAGGCGGCTTTTCGGTGCTTGGTGCAACTCAATCATCCTGATAAAAATCTGGGTGACGACTCGGCCGCTGGGCGATTAATCGCCATTGTTCAGGCTTACACCGTGTTGTCAGACCCCGAGCAACGCCGCAAGTACGACCTGAGCAGCGGTGCGACCAAGCCGCTAGTTGAACGTCGGGGCGCCGGTCGCCCGGCCAACCCGGTTGCGGGTGATCCCCAAAAACCAAGTTTTCGGACCTTCGCTTTTCGTCCTCTGGACTGAGGCGCAGGGGGCAAGCACTGTGCGCGCTGTCGCCCTGTTATTGACTCATTTCTTAATTAATCCCCTTTTCAGGACATCCGCATGAAGACAGTACAACTTGGTCAGAGTGATTTGCAAGTGACCCCCATTTGCCTGGGCACCATGACTTTTGGTGAGCAGGTGGATGAAGCCACCTCTCACGCCATTTTGGACCGTTCGCTGGAGCGCGGCGTCAACTTCATTGACACGGCAGAGATGTACGCTGTGCCGCCGCGTGCAGAGACCTTCAACGCGACCGAGAACATCATTGGCCACTGGCTCAACAAAACCCCGGGCGCTCGCGACAAGCTGGTGATTGCTACCAAAGTGGCCGGCCCCTCGCGCGGCATGCCCTGGATTCGCGGTGGCAGTGCTGACGTGACAGTCTCAGACATCGTAGCCGCCTGCGAGGGCAGCTTGAAGCGTATGAATATCGAGGTGATCGACCTCTACCAAGTTCATTGGCCAGTACGACATGTGCCCGCCTTTGGCAGCATCTATTTTGACCCCAGCAAAGTCACTCCCTGCACCTCGGTGCTGGCCCAACTTGAAGCCCTGCAAACACTGGTGAAAGCGGGCAAAGTGCGCGCGGTGGGCCTGTCCAACGAAACGGCTTACGGCGTGCATGAGTTTGTGCGCTTGGCTGAACAACACGGTCTGCCTCGCCTGGCCACGGTGCAAAACCCCTATTGCCTGGTAAACCGCACCGTGGAAAACGGGCTGGACGAAACCATGTACCACCTGGGCGTCTCCCTGCTGGCCTACTCACCTTTGGGCTTTGGCTTGCTCACCGGCAAGTACGATGCCTCAGGCTTTAGTGGCCCAGACGCCCCGGCGCAAGCCCGCATTGCCAAATACGAGTCCACCCGCAAACAACGCTGGGGCCGTCCCGAAGCGCTGGAGGCGGCACGCCGCTACAACACCCTGGCTTTGGAGAACGGCATGACGCCCACCCAGATGGCGCTGGCGTTTTGTTACACCAAATGGCAGGTGGCCAGCACCATCATCGGTGTGACCAGTGTGGCCCAATTGGATGAGAACCTGGACGCTTGGGGCACCACGCTGTCACCTGAGCTGCTCAAGCAAATCGACGCCATTCGCTGGGCGCTGCGCGACCCCGCGCAGTAAGCCCAAGTTCGCCGAGCGATGGCCAAACACGTCTCCGAGACCCCTGCCACGCAGTGGCTCAAGCTAAACAAGGTCGCTTTTACCGAGCACCCTTATGAGTACCTGGAGCACGGTGGCGCCCTGCACAGCGCCGAGGTGCTGGGGTTCGATCCCTTTGCGGTGGTCAAAACCCTCATCATGCAAGACCAGGACGCCAAGCCGCTGGTGGTGCTGATGCATGGCAACCGCAAGGTGTCGACCAAAAATCTGGCACGTCAGATCGGCGCCAAGTCGGTCGCGCCTTGTCTGCCTGAGGTAGCGAACCGCCACAGTGGTTATCTGGTGGGCGGCACCTCGCCCTTTGGCACGCGCCGCGACATGAAGGTCTACATGGAGTCGACGATTCTTGACCTGCCCAAGATTCTCATCAATGGGGGGCGGCGCGGCTATTTGGTGGGCATTGACCCCCAGGTTTGCTTGAGTCTGCTGGGCGCCCAGACGGTGCAATGTGCCTTGCTTGATTGATCGTGTTTTGAGGGCGGGCTCCCGACTGGCAAAATAGCGGCTTCATGCCCCGGCACCCGGGTGCAGCAGTAGGAGAGTTTTTTGGAATCAATGCAAGCTTATTTCCCCTTGGCCGCCGCTTTGGCCGCCTACCTCATCGGTTCCTTGTCGTTTGCCGTCATCGTCAGCCGTGTCATGGGCTTGAACGATCCGCGCACCTTTGGCAGCAAAAACCCCGGTGCTACCAACGTGCTGCGCTCAGGCAGCAAAGGCGCTGCCATCGCCACCTTGTTGCTGGACGCCGCCAAGGGCTGGCTGCCGGTGATGCTGGTGAAGTGGGTGGGTCAGCCCTATGGTTTGGGCGAGGGCACCGTGGCCATGGTTGGGCTGGCAGCGTTTCTGGGGCATCTTTACCCCGTGTTCTTCAAGTTTGTGGGCGGTAAAGGAGTCGCCACGGCCTTGGGCGTGCTGCTGGGTATGAGCTGGATTTTGGGCTTGGCCACCGCCGCCACCTGGGTCATCATGGCGGTGTTCTTCCGCTTCTCATCGCTGGCCTCGCTGACGGCAGCCGTGTTTGCCCCGGTCTATTACCTGCTGGGTGGAGGCGTGGTCTGGTTCATGGACAAAAGCATCATGCTGTCCTTGTCCGTCATGTCCTTGTTTTTAATCTACCGCCATGCTGAGAACATCAGCCGTCTGGCCAAGGGCACAGAGAGCCGCCTAGGCAAGAAGTCAAAGTCTGAAAAACAAAAACACGTTCACCAGCACGACCACGACCACACGCAAAAGCGCAAGCACTGAAATTTATGGCCCAGAGGGCTACGGGTCAACAGTGATGTGCTTAAGTAGCTATAAATAAAATAGCGCCAGAGGCGCAGTTGTCAGCGCTTAATCCCTGAAGTTGTCAAAGCTCAGTGGCAAATCAGACATTTCTTTCTTGATCAGCGCCATGGCGGCCTGCAGGTCGTCGCGCTTGGCGCCGGTGACGCGCACTTTTTCTTCCTGAATCGCGCCTTGCACTTTCAGTTTGCTGTCTTTGAGCAGGCGCTGGATCTTTTTGGCCATCTCGCTCTCAATGCCGCTGCGCACCTTGATGACGCGCTTGACCTTGTCGCCGCCAATTTTCTGGATATCGCCGATGTCCAGAAAACGCACGTCCACGTCGCGCTTGGTGAGTTTGTTGCGCAGGATGTCTTCGATTTGGGTGATCTGAAACTCGGCGTCCCCGATCAGCGTCATCTCCTTGTCTTTGAGTTCGATGGAGGCAGGCGTGCCTTTGAAGTCAAAGCGGGTGGTGATTTCTTTGGTGGTGTTTTCTACGGCGTGTTTCACGTCCACCATCTTGGCGTCGCAAACAGTATCAAAAGAGGGCATGGGAAGTACTCACAAAATGGTCGACAATCCCTAGATGTTAGTCGAGAAAAATGTTCCCCTGCAGGCTTTTAATACCTTCCACATCGTGGCTAGGGCGCACGCGCTGGTGCGGATCGCTAGTGAGTCCGATGTGCTGGAAGTGCTCCATTCACCCGAGTGGGCGGCGTCGCCCAAATTCGTTTTGGGCGGTGGCAGCAACATCGTGCTCACAGGCGATGTGAAGCCCTTGGTCCTGAAAGTCGAGATCATGGGGTGCCGTTTGGTGGCCGAGACGGCTAAGGCTTTTATTGTGGAGAGTGGCGCAGGCGAGGGCTGGCACAGCTTTGTGGCCTGGACGCTGGCGCAAGGTTACCCGGGGTTGGAAAACATGGCCTTGATCCCCGGCACCGTGGGCGCCTCGCCCGTGCAAAACGTGGGTGCTTACGGGGTTGAGCTGCAAGACCGCTTTGAGTCTCTGGACGCCATTGACCTAAAAACCGGTCAGCTTTTTACCCTGAACGCCGCCCAGTGCGCTTTTGGTTACCGCGACTCGGTTTTTAAACATGCCACAGGCTGGAAAGACCGGGCGCTGATTTTGCGGGTCCGCTTCAGCCTGCCCAAAGTCTGGAAGCCTGTTTTGGGCTATGCCGATATCGACAAAAAAATGATTGAGCACGGCTGCACCCAGCCCAGCGCGCAACAACTGTTTGGCTGGGTGTGTGAGATTCG
>CANBUY010000086.1 GCA_947372745.1 Comamonadaceae bacterium
GAAACCGATTTTGACCTCGGTTTTCTCAGGCGCGTCAGAGCCTGCGGCGTACACCACAGCGCGCAAGGCCGGGCTGATGCCCACGGCACCCACCGCAGCAGTTTGCAAAACAGCGCGGCGGCTGAGGCTGGATTTCAGAAGATCGGTCATGGCAACGTTCCTTAAAGTAAAACAAAAAAGGCGTCCGCACAGGGTTCATAACGCTGATCACGCTATGAATCTGTGGGGACGCCTTTGTCCGGTGACGAAGTTTCCAGCCCGCCGTTGGACCAAAACCCTCGCCTGACCCTTTCGGGTCTTATCAGGATTAAAGCAACGACTGTGCCAACTATTCTTGAGAATTATTTACTATATTTTTAATAGCTGCTTGTGATATCTATGTAAGGGTTAGAGTGTTATTTTGATATGAAAATTGTTGGCGCACTGCTTTTGTGCAGCGCACCAATTCGGGGTGATCAATCAGCGCAGCGCGCACGTCGCCTTATCGCTGAGTCACGTTCACACCGCCTCCCAGTGTTTTATAAAGCGTCACCTGATTCTGCAAATAGGCCAGACGGGTTTGCACCAGCGCTTGCTGGGCACCAAACAAAGAGCGCTGGGCGTCCAGTGAGTCGAGCAGGCTGGCGGCACCATTGTTGAAGCGCAGGTCGGTCAGGCGCAGGCGTTGGGTTTCGGCCTCGGTTTGCGCTTGTTGGGCACGCAGTTGTTCGGCCAGCGTGTCGCGTCCTGCCAGGGCATCGGCCACTTCGCGGAAAGCAGTTTGAATGGTTTTGTCGTACTGAGCGAGGGCGATCTCGCGGCTCGTTTTAGCCGAGTCCAACCCGGCTTGATTGCGCCCGGCGTCCAGCAAAGGCAACAGCAGTTGCGGCGCCAGGGTGAAGCCCCAGGTGCCGTCCTGGAACAAGCCCGACAGCTCTTTGCTGCCCGAGCCCACGCCAGCTGTCAGGGAAATGCGGGGGAAAAATGCAGCGCGGGCGGCGCCGATGTTGGCGTTGGCGGCGATCAGTTGCTGCTCGGCTTGCCGAATGTCAGGGCGATGGATGAGCAGGTCTGAAGGCAGACCCGCAGGCAACTCGGGCAAACGCAGCGGCGCCAAGCGCGCTGTGCTGAGCTGGGCCCGTGCCTCTGGCGGGAGCGCTTGGCCAAGCAGCAAGACCAGCGCGTTTTCGTCCACAGCTCGTTGGCGCTTCTGCTGCGCCAGCGTGACGCGGGCCGATTCCATGAGCGACTGGGCCTGGCGCAGCTCCAATTCCGAGGCGGCGCCGTTGTCTAGGCGCAACTGCACCAGCTTGAGTGAATCGATGCGGGTGCTCAGGGTTTGCTGTGAGAGGGCGAGCAGTTCTTCGTCGGCCAACACGCTGAGCCACGTTTGGGCGACGGTGGCTATCAGGCTGATCTGGGCCGTTTGGCTACCTTCGGCGGTGGCCAGGTATTGCGCCAGCGCTTGTTCTTTGAGGCTGCTCACCCGCCCAAAGAAGTCAAGCTCGTAGGCCGTGACCAAGAGGCCGCCGCTGTAGGCGCTGGTGATGCCGCCGGTGCCGCTCGGGGTGCGCGAGCCGGTGAGTGCGGCATTCAAGGTTGGGAATTGGTCGGCTCGCTTGATGCCCAGTTGGGCGCGGGCCAGGTCAATATTGAGCACCGCCACGCGCAAGTCCCGGTTGTTGAGCAGGGCGATGTCGATCAGGCGGCGCAGGGAGGCATCGGCAAAATAGTCTTGCCACGCCAGCCGGGCGGCAGTCGTGGGGGTGTTCGTGGGGGTGTTCGTGGGCGCTGCAGCGGCACCTGGCCATTGCGTGGCAAGCGGAGCCATTGGGCGTTCATAGGTGGGCATTTGCGAGCAGCCTGCAAGCACCGCCGTGGTGGCGAGGGCGAGCAGTGAGAGGCGCCAAACGACAGCGTTAGGCATGGCCGTGAAAGGCTTATTCATGGGGGTTTACTCCGGTTTGATGGGCGTGGGCTGCATCAAATTGTTGTTGTCTTTGACTGCCTTTAAAGAAACGGCGAACCACCACAAAGAAGATCGGTACGAACACCACGGCCAGCGTGGTGCCCGTCAAAATGCCACCGATGACGCCGGTGCCAATGGCCCGTTGGCTGGCCGAGCCCGCGCCGCTGGAAAGCGCCAGCGGCAGTACGCCCAGCGTGAAGGCCATGGAGGTCATGACGATGGGGCGAAAGCGCAAATGCGCCGCCGCCAGCACGGATTCAATCACGCCTTTGCCCTGCGCTTGCAGGTCTTTGGCGAACTCGATGATCAAAATGGCGTTCTTGGCTGAGAGCCCGATGATGGTGATCAGGCCCACCTGAAAGTAGACGTCGTTGGAGTAGCCGCGCAGCAGCGTGGCCAGCAACACGCCCAGCACGCCGAGTGGTACCACCAGCACCACAGAGAGCGGAATGCTCCAGCTTTCATACAAAGCGGCCAGGCACAAGAAGACCGACAGGATGGCGAAGCTGTACAAAATCAGCGACTGAGATCCGGCCAGTTTTTCTTCGCGTGATTGACCGGTCCATTCAAAACCCATGCCTTGGGGCAGCTGGGCGGCCAGACGCTCCATCTCCATCATGGCTGCACCCGTGCTGTAGCCGGGGGCCGCGCTGCCACTGATGCGCATGGCGGGGTAGCCGTTGTAGCGAATGGTCTGCATCGCGCCTGATATCCAGCGTGTGCTGGCAAAGCTGGCAAACGGCACGCTTTGCCCCAGGTTGTTCTGGACGTTGAGTTTGAGCAGGTCATCGGGCTGCATGCGGGCTGGTGCATCGGCTTGAACCACCACCCGTTGCAGGCGTCCGGCGTTGGAGAAGTCGTTGACATAGGACGAACCCAAGGCGGTGGAGATGACGTTGTTGATGGCGTCATAGCCCACGCCCAGTGCACTGGCTTTGTCGCGGTCAATGTCAAGCTGCAGTTGCGGTGCGTCTTCCAGTCCGTCAGGGCGCACCTGGGTGATAACGCTGCTTTTGGCGGCCAGGCCCAGCAGTTGACCGCGTGCGGCCAGCAAGGCTTCGCGCCCCAGACCCACGCGGTCTTGCAGACGGAAGCTAAAGCCCGAGGATGAACCCAGTTCAGGAATCGGCGGCGGGCTCAAGGGGAAAATGAAGGCGTCGCGAATGCCGCTCAAGCCGCCAAAAGCACGGCCTGCCAGCGCCTGGGCCGAGTTGGCCGGGCCGGTGCGCTCTGACCAGTCTTTGAGCGTGACAAAGGCCAGTGCCGCATTTTGGCCCTGACCCGAGAAGCTGAAGCCCAGCACGCCGACCATGGCTTTCACCTCAGGCTGCTTGAGCATGTAGGCTTCGACCTGTTCCATCACGGCGCGGGTACGCTCTTGCGTGGCACCGGGGGGCAATTGCACATTGACCAGCATGGTGCCTTGGTCTTCGTTGGGCAAGAAGGAGGTGGGCAAGCGCATGTAAACCACCGCCACGGCGGCCACGATGGCGGCATAAATCACCATGTAGCGCCCCGCCCGCGGCAGCATGCGGGCGACGCCGCCTTCATACCCTTTGGCGGTGCGGGCAAAGCCCCGGTTGAACCAGCCGAAGAAACCGGTTTTGGCGTGCTGGTGTCCGGCTTCCACAGGTTTCAGCAAAGTAGCACACAAGGCCGGGGTGAGCGATAGCGCGAGAAAGGCCGAGAAGGCAATGGACACCCCCATGACGGTGGCAAACTGACGGTAGATGTTGCCGACCGAGCCACTGAAAAACGCCAGAGGCACAAACACCGAGATCAAAACCACGGTGACGCCGATGATGGCGCCAGAGATCTGCCCCATGGCCTTGCGCGTGGCCTCCAGCGGGGGCAGGCCTTCTTCGCTCATGATGCGCTCAACGTTTTCGACCACCACAATCGCGTCATCGACCACGATGCCGATCACCAGCACCATGCCGAACATGGTCAGCACATTAATCGAGAACCCCAGCGCCAGCAGCGTGGCAAAGGTGCCCAGCAAGGCGACCGGCACCACGATGGTGGGGATGATGGTGTAGCGGAAGTTTTGCAAAAACAGGTACATCACCAGAAACACCAGCAGCACGGCTTCAATCAAGGTCTCGGTCACTTGGCGGATGGAGATGTCCACAAAGCGGGAGCTGTCATAAGGAATGGCCCACTTCATGCCCTTGGGAAAGTAGCGCTCCAATTCGGTCATCTTGGCGCGGATGGCCTGCGCGGTGGCGAGTGCGTTGCCGCTGGGCGAGAGTTGCACGCCAATGCCGGTGGACGGAACGCCATTCAGGCGGGCTGAGGTGTCGTAGGCCTGGGCCCCCAATTCAATGCGCGCGACATCTTTCAGGCGAACGGCTGAGCCATCGGCATTGGCCCGCAAAATCACACGGCCAAATTGTTCGACGTTGGCCAACTGCCCGTTGACCACCACGGTGGCGGCAATGCCTTGGCCGGCGACGTTGGGCAAACTGCCGATTTCACCGGCTGAGACCTGAACGTTTTGCGCGCGAATGGCGGCGGTGACGTCGGCGGCGGTGAGGTTGAAGCCCAATAGTTTGGCCGGGTTGATCCAGATGCGCATGGCGCGCTCAGTGCCAAATAACTGGGCCTGACCGACGCCAGCGACGCGTTGCAACTCGGGGAGAATATTGCGCGAGGCATAGTCACCCAGCGCCACAGGGTCCCAGGCGGGGTCGTCGCTGGAGAGAATAGTGAACAGCAAAAAGTTGCTGCGGGCCTTGTCGACCCGCACGCCTTGCTGCGTGACGGCCACAGGCAAGCGGGGTGCCGCACGCGACAAGCGGTTTTGCACGTCCACCTGGGCCAAGTCGGCATTGGCGCCCGGCTGAAAGCTCAGCGTGAGGGTGCCGGAGCCGTTGGCCTGCGCCACCGACTCCATGTAGATCAGGCCGGGGGAGCCATTCATCTCGCGTTCGATCACGGAGAGCACGGCATCTTCCAGGGTCTTGGCCGAAGCGCCGGGGTAAACCGCCGAGACGACGATGGCCGGCGGCGCCACGGGCGGGTATTGGGCAACGGGTAACTGCGTGATAGACACGGCGCCCATCACCATAATGAACAATGCAATCACCCATGCAAAGATGGGGCGGTCGATAAAAAACTTGGCCATGCCTAGGGCTCCTTAGCGGGCTGCGCTGGCAGGGGCGGACGCCGCGGAGGAAGCGGCGGCGGCTGTTTTTCCTGCGGCCTCTGCGGGCTTGCTACCCGGTTTTTGCCAGGGCACGGCTTTCACCGGGGCACCACCTCGCAGTTTTTGGAAGCCTTCCACCATCACTTGCTCGCCGGCTTTGAGGCCGTCCAAAATGACCCATTGGCCATTTTGTTGACCGCCGACCTTGACTGGGCGCGGGCTGACTTTGCCGTCGGCGGCCACCACCATCACCGAGTCGCCTTGGGGGGAGCGCGTCACGGCTTGTTGCGCCAAAGTGATGGCGTTGCTGGCCTGAGCCTGTTCAAGGCGCACGCGCACGTACAAGCCGGGCAGCAGGGTGGCGCCGGGGTTGGGCACCTCGGCCCGCAGGGTGATTTGGCCGGTGGTGGCGTCCACCGTCAGGTCGGAGAACAAGAGCTTGCCGGGGCGGGCATACTCAGTGCCGTCTTCCATCACCAAGCGCACGCTGGCTGCGTTGCGACTGCCGGCTTGCATGAGCTGGCCTTTTTCCAGGGCCTGGCGAAGCTTCATGACCTCGGCGGCGGATTGGGTGAAGTTCACGTACATGGGGTCAATTTGCTGCACCACGGCCAGAGGCGTGGCCTCGCTCAAACCGACCAAAGCGCCTTCAGTCACCAACGAGCGGCCAATGCGGCCTGCAATGGGCGCCGTGACCGTGGCGTAGTTGAGGTTGATGCGAGCGGTTTGCAGGGCGGCCTTGCCGATGGCCACATCAGCCTCGGCCTGTTTGCTGGCGGCTTGCGCGTTCATGAATTCTTGCTGGCTGATGGCTTTGGCCTCGATCAGGGGTTTGTAGCGTTCGGCTTGCGCGCTGGCTTGCAGCAAATTAGCCTCGGCTTTGGCCAGACTGGCTTGCGCGCTGGCCAAGGTAGCTTGGTAGGGGCTGGCGTCAATCTCAAACAAGGATTGATTGGCTTTGACGTCGCTGCCTTCTGTGAACAGCCTTTTTTGCAAAATACCCGCCGCCCGTGCGCGAACCTGGGCCACGCGCGAGGCTTCCAGTCGGCCCGGCAACTCTGTGACCAAGCCCACGTCACCTGGGGTGACGGTGATCACACCCACCTCAGCCGGCGGCATGGCGGCAGGCGGTCCAGCCGGTGGCGCGCTGCTGGGGCCACATGCGGCCAATAAAGCGGCCAAGCCCAAGGCGCTCAGGCTCAGCGTTCGGTTCAATCGGGTAATACAAAAGGACATGGTGGTTTTCCAGAAGAGGGCAGAAAGAGGGTTGCCCTGCAAAGTCAAAAAATGTGATGGGCAAAGTATAGGCACAAGAGCTTTGCTTGCTGCGAGTCGCCAGAAACCGGGTTGAGGGGGTCAGCCCAGCAAGTCGGCCATGTCGAGCATGCGTTGCGACACCTCGGCCAGTTTCAGGCTTTGGTTCATGGCGGCTTTGCGCAGTTTGGCAAAGGCTTCGGGTTCGCTTAAGCCTTGGCGCTGCATCAGCAGTGCTTTGGCCCGGTCAATCACTTGGCGGTTTTTGATCTCGGCGTTGAGTTCGCCAAGTTCCGTTTTGGTGTCGGCCAGCTCTTGGCGCAGCGCCTGTTCGTGCTGAAAGCGGGCCAGGGCTACGTCCAAAATGGGGCGGATGCGTTCGCTGGACAGGCCCGCCACGATGTAGGCGGTGACGCCCGCTGCCACCGCGTCCTTGACGTGGCGGGTGTCGTGGTCGTTGGTGAACATGACGATAGGGCGGCGCGCATCGCGGGTGGCCATCACCACATGCTCCAGCGCATCACGCGCCTCGCTTTCGGCGTCCACAATGATCAAGTCGGGCTGTAACTGGGCCAGGCGCTCGGTTAAAAACACATCAGCGGGCAGGCTGGCCACCAAATTAAAGCCGTTTTCCAGCAAGCCAATGCGCAAGCTGCGTGAGCGCTCGGCCTGGTTGATGGCGTAGTCATCGGTTTGGTCCTCAATGGCCAAATCGGGGGCGACCACAACAATTTTCAGGGCTTCATTCATGAATGGTTAGATGCAAGAATCAAGCCACGGGGCTGCCCTAAACTCAAGCCTATGACGAAAACTTTGAAAGTATTGGGGATTGAGTCCTCGTGTGACGAAACCGGGGTGGCGTTGGTTGAGGTGCGCGGCAGCGCCTTGCCTGTGTTGTTGGGCGATGCGCTTTACAGTCAGATTGAAATGCACCAGGCCTATGGCGGTGTGGTGCCTGAGCTGGCCAGTCGCGACCATATTCGCCGTGTGCTGCCGCTCACAGAACAAGTATTAGCCGCCTCAGGTCAGGCCTTGGCGGATGTGGATGTGGTGGCGTTCACGCGCGGCCCCGGTTTGGCGGGTGCTTTGCTGGTGGGCGCGGGGGTGGCTTGCGCTTTGGGCGCGGCACTGGGCAAGCCGGTGCTGGGAGTGCACCATTTGGAGGGGCATTTGTTGTCGCCTTTTTTGAGTGCTGACCCGCCTGAGTTTCCTTTTATTGCCTTGTTGGTGTCGGGCGGGCACACGCAGTTGATGCGGGTGGACGGGGTTGGGTGCTACACCTTGCTGGGAGAAACGATTGACGACGCCGCTGGCGAGGCCTTTGACAAGTCGGCCAAGCTCTTGGGGCTGGGCTATCCGGGGGGGCCTGCGCTCTCCAAATTGGCCGAGCAGGGGGAGGGCACGGCCTTCAAGTTTCCACGCCCGCTCCTCAAAAGCAATAACCTTGATTTTTCGTTTGCCGGTTTGAAAACGGCGGTGATGGTGCAGGCCAAGAAATTGGCCGTGGCCCAGGATTGCGCGGTGGAGGCTTTGCCCCCCCAGATGCTGGCGGATTTAGCGGCCTCCACGCAGGCCGCGATTGTGGAAGTGCTGGTGAAGAAGTCGCTGATTGCCCTCAAGGAATCCGGCCTGAAGCGCTTGGTGGTGGCCGGTGGCGTGGGGGCCAACCGCAGTTTGCGTGAGCAACTGAACGCCGAGTGCGCCAAACGGGGCATTCGCGTGCACTACCCCGAGCTGCATTTGTGCACCGACAACGGCGCCATGATTGCCATGGCTGCGGCCATGCGCTTGCAGTCGGGCCAGCAAACGGCCAGCGAGGTTTACGCTTTTGATGTGAAACCACGTTGGCCCCTGGATATGATACAAATAGGCCTCTAGACCATTAAATACGTGCTTAGCCAGCTATTAAATATATAGCGTGTGCTGGGTAACTTTGCGCTTTGCCCGGAAATGTTCCGTGCAGCGCTAGTCAACATCAGAGATAAATAAATGTTTGGTTTTTCCCTTAAAGCGCGCCAGTTGCTGGCCTTCGCCTTGACTGTGCCTCTTTTGGCCGTCGCTCAAACGGCGCCTTCGGTTGCCGCTGCCCCCATCAAAATCGCCATGATTGAGAGTTTGAGTGGCCCCTTTGCCAACACCGGCGAGGCGGTCTACCGCAACCTGATTTGGGCGGTGGAACGGGTCAATGGCCAGGGTGGCGTAAAGTTGGCGAGCGGCGCTCGTCCGATGCTCATTGAGCGCTACGACAACAAAGGTCAGGCCGACGAGGCCTTGTCGGCCCTGAAATCGGCCGTTGACGATGGCGCCCGGTTTGTGATGCAGGGCAATTCATCGTCCACGGCGGCGGCCTTGATTGACGCCATCAACAAACACAATGAGCGCGAGCCGAGCAAGCGTGTGGTTTTTTTGAACTACTCGGCGGTTGATCCCATCCTGACCAACGAGAAATGCAGTTTTTGGCACTTTAGGTTTGATGCGCATGCCGATATGCGCATGGGCGCTTTGATGGAGGTCTTGAAAGAAGACCGGTCGCTGAAAAGCGTTTACATCATTGGCCAGGATTACAGCTTTGGCCATGCCGTGGCGCGAGAATCCAAGCGCCAACTCAGCGTGTTGCGCCCAGATGTGCAGGTGGTGGGCGAAGAGTTGCACCCGATGGGGCGTGTGAAAGACTTTTTGCCTTACGCCGCAAAAATAAAAAGTAGTGGGGCGCAGGCGGTCATCACCGGCAATTTTGGCAACGACCTGACTTTGTTGGTCAAAGCGGCTAAAGAAGTGGGCTTTGAGGGTAAGTTTTATACGTTTTATGGCAATGCGCTGGGCGCACCGGCGGCGATTGGCGATGCCGGACTGGGCAAGGTGGTGGCCGTGGCCGATTGGCTGCCCAACGTTCAAGGCGCGCCAAGTGACGCTTTTTATCAGTCGTTTCGCCAGCGCTTTCCCAAGCCCGCGGATGATTACGTGCACATGCGCATGCAGTTGATGGTGGCGTCATTGGCGCAGGCCCTGGAAAAAGCAGGCTCAACCAACGCGCTTGATGTGGCCGACCAGTTGGCGCACGCCAAAGTGAGCTTGGGCGGGCAAACAGGCGTGATGCGGGCATCCGACCACCAGTTTCAGCAGGCACTCGTTGTGGGGCTGATGGATAAAGCAGGTACCCCAGGGGTGAAGTTTGACGTCGAAGGCTCGGGCTATGGCTTTCGGGTGATCAAGACCCTGAGCGCGGCTAAAGCCGAGCTCCCCAATAGTTGCAAAATGCAACGTCCTGCCCAATAAATTCAACCACGCCGAGGCCACCATGCGTCAAGTCATTCAAAACCTGGAAGAGTCCAAAATCCGAGAAGTAGCCAACGCCGGTATGGGGCGCAGCGATGTGCTGGCCTTTTGGTTTGGCGAGAGTGACGAGGTGACGCCCGATTTCATTCGGCAGGCCGCCATGGATTCATTGCAGCGGGGTGAAACGTTTTATTCGCATAATTTGGGATTGCCTGAGTTGCGCGAAGAAATAGCGCGCTACATGACCCGCTTGCATGGCCCTATCGGGGTGGATCGTTTGGCGGTGACCAGTGGCGGCGTCAACGCCCTGATGCTCGCCATGCAGTTGCTGATTGATGCCGGGGACGAAGTGGTGGCCATCACCCCGGTTTGGCCCAACCTGACCGCGCAGCCCGCCATCATGGGGGCTCGTGTGAAGTGTGTGGCCTTGACGCCGCTGGAGGGGGTTTGGTCTTTGAATATGAAGACCTTGTTGGCAGCCGTCACCCCTGACACCAAAGTCTTGATCATCAATGCGCCCAATAACCCGACGGGTTGGACACTCACCCGCGCTGAGCAGCAGCAAATTTTGAACCATTGCCGCATGACGGGCACCTGGATTTTGGCGGATGAGGTGTATGAGCGGTTGTATTACGAACCCTCGCCTAACGCGTGTGCGCCCAGTTTTCTGGATCTGGCTGACCCCGAAGATAAATTGGTCGTCGTGCACAGCTTTTCCAAGAGTTTTTTAATGACCGGCTGGCGTTTGGGTTGGCTGGTGATGCCGCCTTCGGTGACGCACCACATGGGTAAGCTGATTGAGTTCAACACCTCTTGCGCGCCGGTTTTTACCCAGCGCGCTGGCGTCGTGGCCTTGCAGCGCACAAATGAAATCACGCCTCGGGTGGTGGCGCACTTGAAGACTTGCCGAGACACGCTGCTGCCCTTGCTCGCCGCCATGCCTGAGGTGCAAGTGGCCCCGGCGTGTGGCGGGATGTATGCCTTTTTCAAATTGGCCGGGCATGAAGACTCCGTGGTCACGGCCAAAAGACTGGTGCTGGAAGCGGGTTTGGGCTTGGCGCCCGGTGATGCCTTTGCGCCTGAAGCGCGGGGCTGGCTGCGTTGGTGTTTTGCGTCAAATGATTTGGGACGTTTGTCTGAAGGCGTAAAACGCTTGAAAAATTGGATTTGACGGTTGAATTAAACGACTAAAATGAATTAATATTAATTATTAATTGATATCAATTTGTTTACAATGATTGGATGAATTCAAAAAAAATCACTAATTCTGATGTTTTAAAAGTTAATCCTTCGGTCGTGGAGGCGGTTCTAGAAGTCAGAACTCAATCCGATTGGCTCAAAACAGGCGCTTTGCAAAGCGCTATTTTTAACAGTGCCAACTTCTCCAGTATTGCCACTGACGCCAAGGGCGTGATTCAGATTTTTAACGTGGGTGCCGAGCGCATGCTGGGCTACACGGCGCTGGATGTGATGAATAAAAGCAGCCCGGCCGATATTTCTGACCCTCAGGAATTGGTGGCGCGCGCGGCCTCACTCAGTTTGGAGGCAGGTGTCACCATCACGCCCGGCTTTGAGGCGCTGGTGTTCAAGGCCTCACGCGGCATTGAAGACATTTATGAGTTGACCTACATCCGCAAGGACGGCAGTCGTTTTCCCGCCGTGGTCTCGGTCACAGCATTGCGTGATGACCAAAACGCCATCATTGGCTATTTGCTTATTGGCACCGACAACACCGCCCGCAAGCAAGCCGAAGAAGCCTTGCTCAAAGCCGGTGCGCTGCAAAGTGCCATCTTTAACAGCGCCAACTTCTCCAGTATTGCCACTGACGCCAAAGGCGTGATTCAGATTTTCAACGTCGGTGCTGAGCGCATGTTGGGGTACACGGCTTTGGATGTGATGAATAAGCGCAGTCCTGCTGACATCTCTGACTCGCAAGAGCTGATTGCACGCGCTAAATCACTGAGTGTGGAGGCCGGCGTCACCATCACGCCCGGCTTTGAGGCGCTGGTGTTCAAGGCCTCACGCGGGATTGAAGATATTTACGAGCTGACCTATATCCGCAAAGACGGTAGTCGCTTCCCCGCGGTGGTCTCGGTCACTGCCTTGCGTGACGACCAAAACGCCATTATTGGTTATTTGCTGATTGGCACTGACAACACCGCACGAAAACAAATTGAAGCTGAGCAAAAAATCTTGGCTCAGCGTCTGAGAGATCATCAGTTTTACACGCGCTCACTGTTTGAGTCCAATATTGACGCTCTCATTACGACAGATCCTTCCGGCATCATTACCGATGTGAACAAACAAATGGAAGTTCTCACGGATTGCACGCGCGATGAATTAATTGGTGCACCGTTTAAAAATTACTTCACTGATCCTGAACGGGCTGAAGCAAGCATCAAGTTGGTACTGAGTGAAAAGAAAGTCACCAATTATGAATTAACTGCCCATGCCCGCGGCGGTAAGGAGACCGTGGTGTCCTACAACGCCACCACTTTTTATGACCGCGACCGTACCTTGCAAGGTGTTTTCGCCGCCGCACGAGACGTGACAGAGCGCAAGCGACTGGATCAGGTCTTGCAGGAGAAAAATGTGGAGTTGGAAGGGGCTCGATCTGTCGCAGAGAAGGCCAATCAGGCGAAATCAGATTTTCTTTCCAGTATGAGCCACGAACTTCGAAGTCCATTGAATGCCATTTTGGGTTTCGCTCAACTCATGGAGTCTGATGTGCCGATGCCAACACCTTCACAAGGTGAAAGCATCGCCCAGATCCTTCAAGCTGGCTGGCATTTGCTGAAATTGATTAACGAAATTCTTGATCTTGCCAAAGTTGAGTCAGGTCAGGTCCCGATGTCCGAAGAACCTGTGCTGCTCACGGATGTCATGCTTGAGTGCCAAAACATGATTGAGCCGCAAGCTCAGGCAAGAGGCATTCGCATGTCATTTCCCAATCATGACATTCCACACTACGTCCTTGCCGACGAAACACGACTCAAGCAGGTGCTGATTAACCTGCTGACCAATGCCATTAAATACAACAGCACCAATGGCACCGTCAGCGTTGAATACTCCGAACGGCCATCGGGTCGTATTCGAATCAGCATCAGTGATACAGGTTCAGGACTCATGCCAGAGCAGGTGGATCAGCTATTTCAGGCATTTAATCGCCTCGGTCAGGATGGTGGCGCTGAAGAGGGGACTGGCATTGGACTCGTGGTGGCGAAGCGATTGGTCGAGCTTATGGGGGGTAGCATCGGCGTGGAAAGCATTGTGGACGTCGGTAGCGTTTTTTGGTTTGAACTAACTTCAGTTGCCAAGCCGACACTATTAAGCCATGTCAAAGAAGACCGCGTGATTGATGAGTACCACCCACCACGTCAATCCCGGCCCCAC
>CANBUY010000087.1 GCA_947372745.1 Comamonadaceae bacterium
CGATAAAAACGGCAACAAAGTCCCCAGCCAGTTGATCAACCTGAAATGGATCGAGAAACAAGCCGCCGCCGGCAAGCCCTGGAGCGCGGTCATGGCCCGCAACATCCCGCCCGTGCAAGACCTGCAGCAAAAGCTGACCGACTTGCAAACCAAGGTGGTAGTGCCCCTAGACCAACTCAAAGACATCAACAAGCGCATGAACGCCGGCGAATACGCCTCACGCGCGGCCAAGAAAGAAATGATTGAGGCCAACTTGCGCTTGGTCATTTCCATTGCCAAAAAATACACCAACCGTGGCCTGCAATTCCTGGACTTGATCCAAGAAGGCAACATCGGTTTGATGAAAGCCGTGGACAAGTTTGAGTACCGTCGCGGCTACAAATTCTCGACCTACGCCACTTGGTGGATTCGTCAAGCCATCACCCGCAGCATTGCGGACCAAGCGCGCACCATCCGTATTCCGGTGCACATGATCGAAACCATCAACAAGATGAACCGCATCAGCCGTCAGCACCTGCAAGAGTTTGGTTTCGAGCCCGATGCCAGCGTGTTGGCCGAGCGCATGGAAATCCCTGAGGACAAAATCCGCAAGATCATGAAAATCGCCAAAGAGCCGATTTCCATGGAAACACCGATCGGCGACGATGACGATTCCCATTTGGGCGACTTCATTGAAGACGGCGCCAACACCGCCCCCATGGAAGCCGCCATGCAAGCCGGCTTGCGTGACGTGGTCAAAGACATTTTGGACAGCCTCACACCCCGCGAAGCCAAAGTGCTGCGCATGCGTTTTGGTATCGAGATGACCAGCGACCACACCCTGGAAGAAGTGGGCAAGCAGTTTGACGTGACCCGTGAACGCATCCGCCAAATCGAAGCCAAGGCCCTGCGCAAGCTCAAGCACCCTTCGCGCAGCGACAAACTCCGCAGCTTTACCGACAACCTGTAAAAGCACCGATTAAAAAAGCCTCCGCGCCACTTGATGCAAGTGGCGACGGAGGCTTTTTTGTTTCTGCTCGACTAATACGCCGAGCCCAATTCGTTGTGATAAATAAGTAACTTAAAAATTAAATAACGACAAATACCATGTAAAAATTGCGAATAATAAATAATTCAGGGACATCCCACATGCTCACCGGCGAACTTCGCAGCCAAATCGACACCCTCTGGAACTCGTTCTGGACCGGTGGCATCTCCAACCCGATGGAGGTGATGGAGCAAATTACCTACCTGCTGTTTCTGCGCCGCTTGGACGACCTCCACACCCTGGAAGAAAACAAGTCGCTGCGCCTGGGCAAGCCTATGGAGCGCCGCAACTTCCCCGAGGGGGTCGATGCCAAAGGCCGCAACTTCAACGACCTGCGCTGGTCCCATTTCAAGAACTTTGCGGCCTCCGAGATGTACACCGTGGTGGGCGAGCATGTGTTCCCGTTTTTGCGCGGCATGGGGGGCGACGGCTCAACCTACGCGCAGCACATGAAAGACGCCCGCTTCACCATCCCCACCCCGGCCCTGCTGGCCAAAGTGGTGGACTTGCTGGACCAAGTGCCGATGGACGACCGCGACACCAAGGGCGACCTCTACGAGTACATGCTGGGCAAAATTGCCAGCGCCGGGGCCAACGGGCAGTTTCGTACCCCGCGCCATCTCATCCAGCTCATGGTGGCACTCACCGCCCCCACCGCCAAAGACACCATTTGCGACCCCGCCAGCGGCACCTGCGGCTTTTTGGTGGCCGCCGGTGAATACCTGCGCGAAAACCACCCCGAACTGCTGCGCGACCAAGACGCCCGCGCGCACTTTCACCATGGCATGTTCCACGGCTTTGACTTTGACAACACCATGCTGCGCATCGGCAGCATGAACATGGCGCTGCACGGGGTAGACAACCCCAACATCCGCTACAAAGACTCGCTGGCGCAAGACCACGCCGGCGACGAAGAAAAATACTCGCTCATTTTGGCCAACCCACCCTTTGCCGGGTCGTTGGACTACGAGGGCACCGCCAAGGATTTGCTGGCGATTGTCAAAACCAAAAAGACCGAGCTGCTGTTTTTAGCCCTGTTTTTGCGCCTGCTCAAACCCGGTGGCCGGGCGGCGGTCATCGTGCCAGACGGCGTGTTGTTTGGCTCCAGCAAAGCGCACAAAGAACTGCGCCGCCTGATCGTGGAGGGCCAAAAGCTCGATGCCGTCATCTCTCTGCCCTCGGGCGTGTTCAAGCCCTATGCGGGCGTGTCCACGGCGATATTGCTGTTCACCAAAACCAACTCGGGCGGCACCGACAAGGTGTGGTTCTACGACATGAAAGCCGACGGCTGGAGCCTGGACGACAAACGCCAGCCACTGCTTATTGAGAGCAAATTAGGCCTCCAGCCCTTTAAAAACATGCTTGACCAGCTATCAGAAGCAGAGCACACCAAAAACAACCTGCCCGACGTGCTGACCCGCTGGCAGCAGCGCCAAGGCACCGAACTGGCCCGCGACCGCACCGACCAGAGCTTTTGCGTGCCCAAGGGCGACATCGTAGGCAACGACTACGACCTGTCCATCAACCGCTACAAAGAAGTGGTGCATGCAGTGAGTGAACACCTGCCGCCCAAAGAGATTTTGGCCAAGCTGGCGGTGTTGGAGGCTGAGATTGCGGCGGGGATGAAAGCGCTTGAGGGGATGCTCAAGTGACCGGTGCATGGCCGATGGTAAGCCTGGGTGAAATATGTGAAATACAACGCGGTGGTTCGCCACGGCCAATTTCCAGCTACATCACTGAGTCAGAAGAAGGCATCAATTGGATAAAAATTGGTGATGTGGCGGTAGGTGCCAAGTACCTGTCTTCCACTGAAGAAAAAATCAAACCTGAAGGTGCCAAGCGCTCAAGAATGGTTTATCCCGGCGACTTTATTCTTTCTAATTCAATGAGCTTCGGGCGACCATACATCATGCGAACTTCTGGTTGCATACATGACGGCTGGCTAGTATTACGCGATACAAATAAACGCTTGAGCGAAGACTACTTGTACCGCGTACTTGGTTCAGATTTTGTTGTCTCCCAATTCAAAAAAATGGCAGTTGGTGCGGTTGTTAAAAACCTGAACAAAGAAGTCGTTCAGGCAGTTGTCATACCCCTGCCGCCGCTCCCCGAACAACGCCGCATCGCCGCCATCCTGGATCAAGCCGATGCGCTCAGAGCCAAGCGCCGGGAAGCCTTGGCGCAACTGGACAGCCTCACGCAGTCGATTTTCATTGAGATGTTTGGGGACCCAGTAACAAACGCAAAAGGATGGGAAACACGGTCACTATTAGACAGTTGCGACCAAATCAATGATTGCCCGCATTCAACTCCAACATGGACAGAATTTGGTGAAATAGGTCTCAGGACTTCAAATTTGACGGCAGGTGGATGGAACTGGGACGACACACGATATGTTTCAAGTGAGACTTATCACGAACGTTCAAAACGTGGCTACGTGACAACTGGCGATATTGTCCTGAGCCGTGAAGGGACCATTGGCATTGCGGCAATAGTGACATCTGAAATGAAAGTTTGCATGGGTCAGAGACTGGTTCAAGTTCGACCAACGCGCTCACTGCTCTCGTCTGAATTTCTCCTTCGTCATTTGCTTTTTGTTCTGTCTCCCAAACGGATTGGTCAATTAATGGTTGGATCAACATCACAGCACTTGAATGTCAAGGAGCTGAAATTGTTGAAGATTCCACTTCCCCCTCTATCAATTCAGCTTGAGTTTTCACGAATTTCTGCGGCGCTAGCTTATTTGAAAATGGCAGAAGGGGATTCACTGACCGAACTCAACACCCTCTTCGCCTCCCTCCAACACCGCGCTTTCCGCGGCGAACTCTAGATGAGCAATTTCGCTTTCCTCCAGTCTGAATGGCCTACCCTTTTTGGTGCGGCCAGCAAGGCCGAGGGAATGGCGAACACCGACGCGCGCACCTCGTGCTTTTACGCCCGGCGCACGCTGGAGCTGGCGGTGGACTGGCTCTACAAGCACGACCCGGCGCTGCGCCTGCCTTACCAAGACAAGCTTAGCGCCCTGATTCACGAACCCAGCTTTCGGGCGACCGTGGGCGATGCGGTGTTTACCAAAGCCAAGCTCATCAAAGACGTGGGCAATCTGGCGGTTCACAGCACCCGTCTGATCTTGCGCACCGATGCCGCCGCCACCACCCGCGAGCTGTTTCATGTGTGCTACTGGCTGGCCCGCACCTACGGCCAGCGCACACGCCCCGCGCCCGACCAGCTGTTTAACCCAGCGCTGCTGGCCGTGCCCGCGCCCGCGTCATCAGCCGCCGTCGCTGCGCCCCAATCGGTTGAACAACTTCAAAAGCTGGCGTCTGAGCTGCGCCAAAGCGATGAGAAGCTCACCCAAGTTCTGTCCGCCAAGGCGGCGCTCGACGACGAACTGCAAGCGCTGCGGGCCGAAGTGGCTGCGGCCAAAAAAGCGAACGTCGCCCAGCCCGACACGCACGATTACTCAGAAGCCGAAACCCGTGACATCCTCATCGACTTTTACCTCAGGGAAGCGGGCTGGCAACTCGATGCCAAAAACTTTGAGATTGAAGTCAGCGGCATGCCCAATAACTCAGGCGCTGGTTTTGTGGACTATGTACTGTGGGGCGATGACGGCAAGCCGCTGGCGCTGGTGGAAGCCAAGCGCACCCGCAAGGACGCCACCGTGGGCCAGCAACAAGCCAAGCTGTACGCCGATTGCCTGCAAGCCCAATACGGCCAGCGCCCCCTCATTTTTTATTCCAACGGCTACAAGCACTGGCTGTGGGACGACGCCAGCTACCCGCCCCGGCCCGTGCAAGGTTTCTTTAAAAAGCAGGAGCTTGAGCTGTTGATTCAGCGCCGCAGCAGCCGCAAAAAGCTGGCCGAGGCGGTCATCAACCCCGACATCATCGAGCGCTACTACCAACAACGGGCGGTGCGACGAATCGGTGAAACCTTGGAGATTGAACACCAGCGCAAAGCCCTGCTGGTGATGGCCACCGGCAGCGGTAAAACCCGCACCGTGATTGCCCTGGCCGATGTGCTGATGCGCGCCAACTGGGCCAAGCGCATTCTGTTTATGGCCGACCGGGTGGCCTTGGTCAAGCAGGCTGTGGGTGAGTTTAAAAAACACCTGCCCGGCTCGTCTCCCGTTAATTTGGTGACCGAAAAGAACACCGAAGGCCGGGTGTTTGTGTCCACCTACCCCACCATGATGGGCTTGATTGATGAGAGCGCCGAGGGGCAACGCCGCTTTGGCGTGGGGCATTTTGACCTCATCATCATCGACGAGGCGCACCGCTCGGTGTACCAAAAGTACGGCGCTATTTTTGAGTATTTTGACGCCCTGCTGATAGGCCTGACCGCCACGCCCAAGGACGAGATTGACCACAACACCTACGGGCTGTTTGACCTGGAAAGTGGTGTACCAACCGATGCCTATGGCCTGGACGAAGCCGTGGCCGAGGGCTATCTGGTGCCGCCCCGCGCCATCTCAGTGCCGCTTAAATACCAGCGCGAGGGCATTCAGTACCAAGCCTTGTCAGACGATGAAAAGGAACAGTGGGACGCGCTGGAGTGGGACGAAGAAGGCAACGTGCCCGATGCGGTGGACTCCGCCGCCTTAAACAAGTGGCTATTCAACACCGACACGGTGGACAAGGTGCTGGCCCACTTGATGACCCACGGCGAAAAAGTAGCTGGCGGCGACCGCTTGGGCAAGACCATCATCTTTGCCAAAAACAACGACCACGCCATTTTTATTGCCAAGCGCTTAGACATCAACTACCCGCACTTGAAGGGCTCTTTCGCCCGCATCATCACCCATAAAACCGACTACGTGCAAAGCTTGATTGATGAGTTCTCAATCAAGGAAGGCGCGCCGCACATCGCCATTTCGGTGGACATGCTAGACACCGGCATTGACGTGCCCGAGGTGGTCAATCTGGTGTTTTTTAAGATCATCCGCTCCAAGACCAAGTTTTGGCAAATGATTGGCCGGGGCACGCGCTTGTGCCCCAACCTGTATGGGCCAGGGCAGCACAAACAGTTTTTCAATGTGTTTGACTACTGCCAAAACCTGGAGTATTTCAACCAGGAACTGCCGCCCGATTCGGGCAAAGCCCAAGTGCCGCTGAGTACCCGGTTGTTTCGGGCACGGCTGGCCATGATTGATGCGCTGGACCAACGGGTAGCAGCACAGCCCAAGGCGTCTGAGGCCCAAGCTTCGTATGGCGACCAGCTGAGCGATGCGCAGCTGCGCGCTGAGCTGGCGGGCTTTTTGCACCAGCAAGTAGCCGCTATGAACGTGGACAACTTTGTGGTGCGCCCCCGGCGCCAGTCGGTAGAAAAATTTGCCAAGCTCACGGCATGGCACACGCTAGACGCCGACAAGCTGCATGAACTGAGCGAGCAACTGGCCGACCTGCCCACCGCCTTGCAAGACAACGACGAAGACGCCAAACGCTTTGACATGCTGGTGCTGCGCACCCAACTGGCTATTCTGACCGCCACCCCCGACTTCGTCGCCCTGCGTGCGTCCATGCAAGCCATAGCCAGCGCACTAGAGGAGCAAGAAGCCATCCCCGCCATCAAGGCGCAGATGGTGCTGATTCAGTCGGTTGCCGGTGACGAGTGGTGGGAAGACGTGAGCATCGCCATGCTGGAAGCAGCACGCAAAAAGCTGCGCGCGCTGGTCAAGCTGATTGAGAAAAGCAAAAAGAAAATCGTTTACACCGACTTTGAAGACGAGCTGGGCGAGAGCACAACCATTGTTCTGCCCGGTGTCAGCACGGGCATGAACCTGGCCAAGTTCAAAGACAAAGCGCGTCAGTTCCTCAAAGCCCATGACAGCCATTTGTCGCTGCAGCGCCTGCGCCGCAACCAGCCACTAACCGCCTCAGACCTGGACGCGCTGGGCAAGATGCTGATTGAAGCCGGTGGCTCGACTGAGCTTATCCAACAAGCCACCGAGCAAAGCCACGGCCTGGGCATCTTCATTCGCTCGCTGGTGGGCCTGGACCGTGAAACCGCCAAACAGGCCTTCAGCCAGTTTGTGGTGGGCACCACCACCACCGCCAGCCAACTCGAATTCATCGACCTGATCGTTCAGCACCTGACCGAGAACGGCGTGATGGAGGCCGCACGCCTCTACGAGTCCCCCTTCACCGACATCAGCCAACAAGGACCAGAGGCTTTGTTTTTACCGGGCAGGGTGACGGAGATGGTGCGGGTGTTGGGGGAGAATTGGGAGCGGGCGGCTTGAGGAGTTTGGATTGGTTCGATAAATGCGACAACTTCTACGAATGAAAAAACTATGAACATACAGCAAGCAAGAGAGTACTTTGAGCGATGTATTCGGCAAGCCAGGAACAATTTCAGTCATCACCGTCAGGCAGGTGGTTGACTCTCGGGTCGCGTAATTGAAAGTGCACTGCGACTTTCCAGTGAGCCAGATTGTGACGATTCAGGTCAACGTGGTTCATCAACACCAGAAGGCTAGAAGCTTGTATCCAGAATTGCATTGCACTCCTGCAGATAGCTTCAATTTTTTTCCAATTAAAGAAGGTACTCGAAATGATATGGCTTTTGAAAAACAAAGATTGGATATTCAGTGGGATCGGTGTCTCAATTATTGGCATCTTTGCAAGTTGGCTATTTAGAAGAAATAAGTCTAGCCAGACCCAAAAAGCCGGGAATAACTCGGCGAACTACCAAGCGGGCGGAGATATAAAAGTCGGTGGTAAAAATGATAAATGATCGGATACAGAAGCAAGAGGCTGGTAACGGGTCAACTAATCTGCAATGTCAATCAATCGTAATCCATAAAGGAATTAATTACGTCGATGCCAAAGAGATTGCGCTTGATGTTTATAAAGCTAACTTTATTCAGCTCGGTAACGAGGCAGCTGTTTTGGCTACACGGAGAGCGACGGAGCTAATTGATGATTTTCTTCAAAAGCTAAAATATGACGATGAAAACGCTTTGGTTTCAATGAACTCGCCAGGAATGCAGATCGCCATTTACGAAGCGCAAAAACAATATGCCAAGACGGGTGACAAAAATCTTGAAGAATTAATGGTAGATATTCTGGTCGAAAGAGCGGGCACATCCGAAAGAAACTTAAAACAGATTGTTCTTGATGAATCGCTAAGCGTTGTCTCCAAGTTAACTACCGAACAAATGGATGCACTTTCAATCAACTTCTTGATTGTAAAAACGTCAAATCCAAATCTTGGCAGCTTAGAAGCTCTTTGCACCTACGTTGCAAAGCAAATCGTTCCGTTTTTGGCAGAGTTAACAGAAACATCGAGCTGCTATGAGCATCTTGAGTATGCTGGTTGCGGCTCTGTAATACACGTTGGGAGTTTGCTTTCAATAGAACGTTTCTTTATAAACTCATACTCAGGACTGTTTTCAAAGGGCTTTAGTGAGGCGAGGTTTAAGAGCGAAACCGGCATGATTGAAAAATTCCAAGAACTAACAACTAGGTGCCTTCATTGCAGAGAAACTGAAAATTATCAGCTTAACGCGGTAAACATTGTCGCCATTGAGGGCTTGTTAAAAAAATTGGATATCGACGAAGAAACGAAATTTAAAATCATCGCATTGCACAATAATTCAACAATGAGTGAAGCCGAAGTAAAGGAGTATCTCTTGAGCATTTGCCCGAAATTGGAAAGCCTATTTTCGCTTTGGAATAATAGTTCAATTTCAAAATTCAGCCTGACTACGGTTGGTGTTGCGATAGCGCAGGCGAATTACAGAAGAAGAACAGGAGTCAAACTGAATTTGGAAACATGGGTTAGCTAAGGCTTAACATGGCGCTCAATCAGTCCATGGGTAGTACACCCTTACGGCCAGCTCTTGCCGCAGACCATCAAAGTCCATATTTTTAAAAATAAAACATGATTCACTGCTGTTTAACATGATGTGAAGTAGGCAACGAGACGGGACTTGAAACCTAAACCTTTACTCCACCGTCACACTCTTGGCCAAATTCCGAGGCTTATCAACATCCGTCCCCTTCGCACAGGCCGTGTGATACGCCAGCAATTGCAGGGGGACCACATGCAGCATGGGGGAGAGTTCGCCGTAGTGCTCGGGCATGCGGATGACGTGCAGGCCTTCGCCGGATTCGATGCGGGTGTCGGCATCGGCCAGCACGTAGAGCACGCCGCCTCGGGCGCGCACTTCGTGCATATTGCTTTTCAGCTTTTCCAAGAGCGCATCGTTTGGCGCTACGGTGACCACCGGCATGGCGCTGGTCACCAGCGCCAAGGGGCCGTGTTTAAGTTCGCCAGCGGGGTAGGCTTCGGCGTGGATGTAGCTGATTTCTTTGAGCTTGAGCGCGCCTTCCAGGGCGATGGGGTAATGCAGGCCCCGGCCTAAAAAGAGGGCGTTGTCCATCTTGGCAAAGTCATCGGCCCAGGCCATGATTTGCGGCTCTAGCGCCAACACGGCTTGCAGTGCGGCGGGTAGGTGGCGCATGGCTTTGAGGTGGCGAGCTTCTTCGGCCTCACTCAAACGGCCTTTGGCTTGAGCCACAGCGAGGGTCAGCAAGAAAAGCCCCGCCAATTGCGCGGTAAACGCCTTGGTAGAGGCCACACCAATCTCGATACCGGCACGGGTGATGTAGGCCAACTCACATTCGCGCACCATGGCGCTGCTGGCCACGTTGCAAATGGTCAGCGTGTGCGTCATGCCCAGGCTTTGGGCATGACGCAAAGCAGCCAGCGTGTCGGCAGTTTCGCCCGACTGGGTGATGGTGACCACCAGGGTTTTGGGGTTGGGCACTGAATCGCGGTAGCGGTATTCACTGGCCACTTCGACCTGGGTAGGTATTTTGGCGATGCTTTCCAACCAGTATTTGGCGGTGCAGCCGCTGTAGTAGCTGGTGCCGCAGGCCAGTATCAAAATAGAGTCGATCTCTTTAAAGACGTTGGCTGCGTTGGCGCCTGGGGCATGGTTCATTTGCAGGTCAAACAACTCGGGCACGATGCTGTCCAAGCCTTCGAGCGTGTCGGCAATGGCGCGGGGTTGCTCAAAAATCTCTTTTTGCATGTAGTGGCGATAAGGCCCCAACTCGGCCGCGCCGCTATGAGCCAGCACGGTTTTGACCGGGCGCTGGGCAGCCGCAATGGCCTTGAAGGCTTTGTCAAACAACCAGTATTTGCCCAGCTGCATGTCCACCACATCGCCCTCTTCCAGGTAAACGATTTGGTCGGTGACACCGGCCAAAGCCATCGCGTCGCTGGCCAAAAAGTGCTCTTGGCCCTCTTTGCCAACACCCAAGATGAGGGGCGAACCCGCCCGAGCACCGATCAATCGATGGGGTTCGTCTTTGCAAAACACGGCAATGGCGTAGGCACCATGCAGTTGGGGCAGTGTCGCTTTGACGGCTTCAAACAGGTCACCGTCATACAAGCTGTCAATCAGGTGGGCAATGACTTCGGTGTCGGTCTGGCTCTGAAACACATAGCCCCTGGCTTGCAACATGGCTCGAAGGTCGTCGTGGTTTTCAATAATGCCGTTGTGCACCAGCGCAATGCGCCCGGGGCGGTTGGCGGCGTCCAGGCCGGGGCCGGGGCCGTGGCTGAAGTGCGGGTGTGCGTTGTGCACCACCGGGGCGCCGTGGGTGGCCCAGCGCGTGTGGGCAATGCCGGTGCTGCCTTCCAGTTGGGTGGTGCTGATCTGGTCCATCAACTCGGCCACACGGGAGGTGCTTCGTGCGCGTTGCAAACCATTGGACACCACCGCGACACCGCAGGAGTCGTAACCTCTGTACTCTAAGCGTGCAAGACCTTGAACCAAAACAGGAACAATGTTCCGATGAGATACCGCACCCACAATGCCACACATAAACAGCTCCTGAAAAAATTTAAATCGATCTTATGTGGTTTTGTAAGAATTTAAATTATTCTTAAATTGTATAAATGAAATTTTATTCCAAATATTTTTCAACTTAATTTTTTATTTCTTTTTCATCCAAATTTTCTAATAAAAATTTAAGTCGAATGACTGCGATTTATTGACCCACGTATAACTACGTAAGTTATTACCCGATGAAACATTATCGAAAGAATTGGTAAAGTGTTGACACTTAATTTTTTAAAACGGGATTCAATTTGACAGCCGAGCTCATTCTTGAAACGCGTGGATTGACCAAAGAGTTCAAAGGCTTCGTGGCCGTCAATCAAGTTGATCTCAAAGTTAAACGCGGCCACATTCATGCACTCATCGGCCCCAATGGTGCAGGCAAAACCACATTTTTCAATCTACTCACCAAATTTCTAACGCCCACAAAGGGCAGCATTGTCTTCAATAGCGTAGACATTACCCAAGAAAAACCGGCTCAGACAGCGCGCCGGGGCATCGTTAGGTCGTTTCAAATTTCGGCCGTATTTCCCCACATGACTGTGCTGGAAAACGTGCGGGCCGCACTACAACGCAATTTAGGCACCTCCTTTCATTTTTGGAAGGCTGAAAGCACTTTGCTCGGCCTTCATGAGCAGGCTCATCATTTACTTAAGCAGGTTGATTTGCAGGATTTCGCCAACGAACTCACCGTCAACCTGCCCTACGGTCGCAAACGCGCCCTGGAACTTGCCACCACTCTGGCACTTGAGCCAGAGCTCATGTTGCTGGACGAACCCACACAGGGCATGGGCCATGAGGATGTAGACCGGGTGACGCAGCTTATTAAAAAGGTCTCTATCGGCCGCACCATTTTGATGGTGGAGCACAACATGAATGTTGTCTCCTCCATCGCAGACCGCATCACGGTCTTGCAACGGGGCGGCATCATTGCGGACGGCACCTATGCTGAGGTGTCTCAAAACCCCCTGGTGATCGAGGCCTATATGGGCACGACACAAACAGAACTACAAGGGGCGCACTGATGAGCCATCCGCTTCTTGAAATTTCGGATTTGCAAGCTTGGTATGGCGAGTCGCACATCCTGCATGGCGTCAACCTGAGCGTGAATGAAGGCGAAGTGGTTACCCTGCTGGGCCGCAATGGCGCTGGGCGCACAACGACCATGCGCGCGATTGTTGGACTCACGGGCACGCGAAAAGGCAGCATCAAAATCAACGGTGTCGAAACCATCAAAATGCCGCCCCACAAGGTAGCCCACCTTGGCTTGGGTTACTGCCCGGAAGAGCGCGGCATTTTTGCCAGCTTGACGGCTGAAGAAAATCTAATGCTCCCGCCCGTGTTGGCGCCTGGCGGCATGAGCCTGGCTGAAATTTATGACATGTTCCCCAACCTGGAAGAGCGCGCCAGCAGTCCGGGCACGCGCTTATCAGGGGGCGAACAGCAAATGCTGGCGGTTGCCCGCATTTTGCGCACCGGGGCGCGCTTGCTCTTGCTAGACGAAATCTCCGAAGGTCTGGCGCCGGTTATTGTGCAAAAGCTGGCAGAAATGATTCTCACCCTTAAAGCCAAGGGCTACACCATTGTGCTGGTGGAGCAAAACTTCAGGTTTGCAGCCCCCTTGGCCGACCGCTTTTATGTGATGGAACACGGCAGCATCGTCAAGCAGTTTGTGAAGGCCGAACTGGCTGAAAACATGGGCATGCTGCAAGAATTTCTCGGGGTTTAACCCTTTTTTTGACAAGCTACTTTTTAGGAAAAAAAATGAAACTAACAACTCTCGTTGCCGCTTTGGCCCTTGGCTTTGCCGCCGCAGCTTCTGCGCAAAATACAGGCCCGGTCAAAATCGGCCTGATCACCGACATGTCCAGCCTTTATGCCGACATTGACGGCCCTGCAGGTGGCGAAATGGTCAAATGGGCCGCTCAGGACTTTGGTGGCAAGGTCCTCAACCGCCCGATTGAAGTCGTGACCGCTGACCACCAAAACAAGGCCGACGTCGCC
>CANBUY010000088.1 GCA_947372745.1 Comamonadaceae bacterium
TCGTAAGAGCCGCCAAATCATCAGCCCCTTGGGCTGATGTGCGTCAGATTAAGACTGGCAATCTGCAGGTGTGCGGCGTGTGAGTTTTTTCTCAGCGGCATACTTGTCTGCGAACTGTTTGACCAAAGGCTTGATGATGGAGTCATCGGCTTCGATCCAGTCAGTGCTGTAAACCCACTTCTTGCCGTCCCATGTGTGCAGACGTGCAGAGCGTGAACCTTCGTGGTCCAAGCAAGAGGTGCTGATAGGCTTCATCACTGTGCCCAGGCCCAACTTGTCGAGGGCTTTTTGGTCCAAAGCCAAGTTCTCCAAGCCCCAACGAATTTGCTCGCCGGTCATAACCTTACCCTTGCCGTAACGCTCTTGCGCACGACGCACGCCTTCGACCGCCAAAGCAGCGCTGACCATGCCACGGTTGTAAAGGGTGGTACCCACTTCTTCGACAGGACCTGTGCCTTGCTTCTTGCCGTGCACAACAGACTTGATGTCAGCAATGACTTTGCCGCCTTCGCCTGTGGCGACCAAACCGTTGTAACCCTTGGCAGCCTCGCCCACGTCTTTGACGTCTGGCTCAGCAGCGGACCACCACACACCGTACATTTTTTCGCGGGGGTAGCCTGTGGCTACGGCTTCTTTCAAAGCAGCGGAGTTCATCACGCCCCAGCCCCACAACAACACATAGTCAGGACGGGCTTGACGCACTTGCAACCAAGTGGCTTTTTGTTCAACACCAGGCGCTGTCACAGGCAAGAGTTGCAGGTCGAAACCTTGCATCTTGGCGCGCTCTTGCAAGAGAGGAATTGGCTCTTTGCCGAATGGGCTGTCGTGGTAAACCAAGGCGATTTTCTTGCCTTTGAGCTTTTCGAGTCCACCCTCTTTTTTACCAATGGCCTGGATGATCACATCGCCTGCCACCCAATAGTTTCCGGCCAATGGAAAGTTCCATTTGAAGACGGTTCCATCAGCACTCTCACTGCGACCATAGCCCAAGGTCACGATTGGGATTTTGTCGCCCGGGGCTTTTTCGGTGATGGCAAACGTAGCGCCAGTAGACCAGGGCTGAATGACCGATGCACCGCCATTTTTGCCTTTGAGACGCTCGTAGCACTCAACGCTGCGGGCGGTGTCATAGCCGGTTTCACATTCTTCGAACGCGATCTTCACGCCGTTGATGCCGCCACGCGCATTAACCAGTTTGAAATAGTCAATCGTGCCGTTGGCAATTGGAATGCCGTTAGGCGCATAGGGTCCCGTGCGGTAAGACAGCACGGGAATGTACTGTTCTTTCGACGGTGCTGCTGCATTACCCGCCGCAAAGGCGGAGGTACCGGCGGCCACGAGGGCCACTGCGAGTACGAGTTTACGAATCTTCATTTGTATCTCCTTTTAATAAATTTAGAAGCGCTTGGGGGAATCAATGCGGGAAAGGCCAAAGGCGGAGCTTCTGCTTGCCGATGGCCCAAAGCTTGGCCAATCCATGGGGCTCCACGATAAGGAACCACACAATCAGGCCGCCAAATACCATCAACTCGGCATGCGACATGCCCGCCGTTGAAATCTCAATACCAAACAATCCCGATGCAAAGGGCAGGAATTGCGTCAAAAAGATGGGCAGCAAAACAATAAAGGCTGCACCAAAAAAGCTGCCCATGATGGAGCCCATGCCACCAATGATGACCATAAAAAGAAGTTTGAACGACTGGTCGACCGAGAACGCGGCAGGTTCCCAGGCACCCAGATAAATAAAGGCCCACAAGGCACCCGACACACCCACGATGAATGAGCTGACGGCAAACGCGGTCAGTTTGGCGTACATGGGCCGGATCCCGATCACGGCAGCAGCGACGTCCATATCGCGAATGGCCATCCATTCACGACCCACCGCGCCACGCACGAGATTCTTGGCCAACAGGGCAATAACCGCCAGCAAGGTCAGACAAAACAAGTACTTACTCAAGGGGCTGTCGATGGGGAAACCAAACACTTGCAAATTAGACACCGACACTGAACCGGAAGTCGAGTAGTTGGTAAACCATTGAATGCGCAAAAACATCCAGTCAGAGAAAAATTGTGCCGCCAAAGTGGCCACCGCCAAATAAAGACCTTTGACACGCAGGCTTGGCAAGCCAAACAAGATACCAAAGGCCATCGCACAGACACCACCAAGCACCAGCGCAAGGATCAAGGGCATGCCTTCAACGCGCACATAAAAATTGTAGGCGGCATAGGCCCCTACCGCCATGAAAGCGCCCGAGCCCAGGGAGATCTGTCCGCAGTAGCCCACCAGAATATTCACACCAATTGCGGCGAGCGAAAAGATCAGGAAGGGGATCATGATATTGGTCAGCCAATAATCATTTCCAATCGCGGGAATCACTGCAAATGCGGAAAGCAAGAGCACAAACAAGGCGATGCGGTCCTGCTTGATCGGCAGGATCTGCTGATCAGCGCGGTAGCTGGTTTTAAATTGACCGTTTTCTCTGTAAAACATATTTTTCTTTCAAACGCGATCAATGATTTTTTCGCCAAACAAGCCTTGGGGGCGAATCAACAAGAAGCCCAGCGCCAACACATAGGCAAACCAGATTTCAATGCCGCCACCAACGAAGGGGCCCAAAAAGACTTCGGATAATTTCTCACCCACACCAATAATGAGCCCGCCCACAATAGCGCCAGGCACCGAGGTCAGTCCGCCCAAAATCACCACCGGCAAGGCCCGCATGGCCACCGTGGTCAAGGAGAACTGCACGCCCAGCTTGCTACCCCAAATCATGCCGGCCACCAAGGCCACGACACCCGCCACACACCACACAATGACCCAGATGCGGTTCAAGGGAATACCAATACTTTGTGCGGCCTGGTGGTCATCCGCCACCGCCCGCAGGGCGCGGCCTGTAGATGTCTTTTGGAAGAAAATACTGAGCATGATCACCAAGGCTGCGGCAATGATGGCGGCGTAAAAATCTTCCTTGTTGATCAGGATGCCACCTTGAAAGGTGCCCTCCAAAATCATCACCGGGTCTTTGGGCATGCCGATGTCGATTTTGTAAATACTGCTACCAAAGAGACTCTGACCGAGTCCTTCCATGAAGTAGGCAATACCCAGCGTGGCCATGAGCAAGGTGGTGCCTTCTTGATTGACCAGGTGACGCAGCACGAAGCGCTCAATCACCCAAGCCACCACAAACATCACCACACCGGCGCCCACAAAGGCAATCACGTTAGCGACCAGCGGGCTGGTGATGCCCGTATACAAAGGCACCCACTCAGCCAGACGAGCCATCGCCAAAGCCGCAAAAAGCACCATCGCGCCCTGCGCAAAGTTAAACACACCCGAGGCTTTGTAAATCAGTACAAAGCCTAGGGCAACCAGCGAATAAAGCATACCGGCCATGAGGCCGCCCAGCAGTGTTTCAAGAAAAAATGCCATCTTATTTACCTATAAAGAGGTTTGAATTACAAAAACACCCTTCGCTCGCAATGACGGGGATTGGCTTATTTGCATTTGAAGTTCTGCGTTCTTAGTGACTCGTGCCTAGATAGGCGCTGATCACTTCTTCGTTATTGCGTACTTCGTCGGGTGTACCGTCACCAATTTTTTTGCCGTAGTCCAGCACCACCACGCGGTCTGAAATATCCATCACCACACCCATGTCATGCTCGATGAGGACCACCGTGGTGCCAAACTCTTGGTTGACATCAAGCACAAAGCGGCACATGTCCTGCTTTTCTTCTACGTTCATACCGGCCATAGGCTCATCCAGCAGCAGCACTTGCGGCTCCATGGCCAGGGCACGACCCAAGTCGACGCGCTTTTGCAGACCGTAGGGCAGTTGGCCGACCGGCGTTTTGCGGTAGGCCTGAATTTCCAGAAAGTCGATGATGTGTTCAACTTTTTCGCGGTGCATTTCCTCTTCGCGCTGGGCTGGCCCGATGCGCAGAGCCTGCCACAGCAAATTGCTTTTGATCTTGAGGTTGCGGCCGGTCATGATGTTGTCAATCACGCTCATGCCCTTGAACAAAGCCAGATTCTGAAAGGTGCGACCAATCCCCATCACCGCTACCTGGTGGCTGTCCATGTGGCTGAAGGTTTGCCCCCTGAACGTGATGTTGCCCTTTTGCGGGGTGTAGACGCCGTTGATGCAATTCAGCATCGAGCTCTTGCCTGCCCCGTTAGGCCCAATGATGGCGCGCACTTCATGCTCGCGGACATCAAAGGAAATGTCGGTCAACGCCTTGACGCCGCCAAAACTGAGGGAAATATTTTTGACATCCAGAATGACATCACCGATTTGCTTGCTCATGCTGCGGCCTTTACGGGTGCGAATGTTTTCGCGTCGTCAATTTTGAGGGTGGCACTGACGCTGCCGGTTCGACCGTCTTCAAATTTGACTTGCGTCTCGATGAACTGGGTGGTCTTGCCGTTGTAGAGCGCGTCGATCAGGGCACTGTATTTTTCAGCAATGAAGCCGCGGCGAACCTTGTTGGTGCGCGTCAACTCGCCATCATCGGCATCGAGTTCTTTGTGCAAGACCAGAAAGCGACTGACTTGTGAACCGGCCAGCAAAGCGTCTGCACTCAAATCTGCATTGACCTTTTCAACACACTCTTTAATGAGTTGGTAGACCTCGTTCTTTTGCGCCAGATCGGTGTAGCCGGCATACGGCAGGTTGCGCCGCTCGGCCCAGTTACCGACCGCATCGAAGTCGATGTTGATCATCACGCAGACCTGATCGCGGCCATCGCCATAGGCGACCACTTCTTTGATGTGCTGGAAAAACTTGAGCTTGTTCTCGACATACTTGGGCGCAAACATGGCGCCGTCGTTGCTACCGCCTTTGATACGACCCACGTCTTTGACGCGGTCGATGATTTTCAGGTGACCGTGTGCATCGAGAAAGCCCGCGTCACTGGTGTGGTACCAACCGTCGGCGGTCAGCACCTCGGCCGTAGCGGCTGGGTTTTTGTAGTATTCCTTGAGCAAACCTGGCGATTTGACCAGAATTTCTCCGTTGTCAGCCACTTTGATCTCCACCCCGGCACAAGGCACACCGACGGTGTCGGCACGGGCTTCGTGGTCGGGTTGTAAACACACAAAAACAGCGGTTTCAGTCGAACCATACAACTGCTTCAGGTTGATCCCAATGGAACGGTAAAACGTGAACAAATCTGGACCAATGGCCTCACCCGCTGTGTAGGCCACACGCACCCGACTCATGCCCAGGTTGTTTCGCAATGGGCCGTAAACAAAGAGATTACCCAAGGCGTACAGCAAGCCATCCACCAGCGATAAAGCCTTGCCATCCGTTTTCTGGGGGCCCACGCGTTGGGCAACCGACATGAAGTAATGGAACATGCGGCGCTTGAGGGCCCCGGCATCTTCCATGCGAATCATCACGCTGGTCAGCAAACCTTCAAACACACGGGGAGGTGCAAAGTAATACGTAGGGCCGACTTCTTTCAAGTCGATGGTGACAGTCGCTGCCGACTCAGGGCAGTTCACCACATAACCACAAGCCAACCACTGAGAGTAGCTGAAAATATTCTGACCAATCCAGGCCACCGGCATATAGGCCAAGACCTCTTCGGCATTGGTCAGGTGATCAAAATCAGCACCGGCACGGGCACGGTTAAGCAAGGAATCGTGCGTGTGCACTACGCCTTTAGGGTTGCCCGTGGTGCCTGAGGTAAAGAACATGGCACCCACATCGGTGGGCTTGACTTGGGCCACAGCGTCTTTGAAAAAATCAGGGTGCAGGGAAGCAAACGCCTTGCCAGCAGCCACCAACTCATCGACCGAGGCGAGTCCGGGTTCATCGTAGTTGCGCAAGCCACGGGGATCGTCAAAGAAAATGTGCGCCAATTGCGGACACTGCTCGCGAATTTCCAGTAACTTGTCGACCTGCTCTTGGTCTTCAGCGAAGGCAAAGCAAACCTCGGCATCGTTGATCGGATAAACACATTCGAGGGCGGCTGCATCCTGGTACAGAGGAATAGGCACGGCACCCAAAGATTGAGCCGCCAACATGGTGGCGTACAAGCGAGGCCGGTTAGCCCCCACCACAATCATGTGCTGACCCGCGCGCAAACCGGCTTGGTGCAAGCCGCAGGCGACCTGCTCAACGAGAAGCGCCAAATCAGCCCAGGACATCGCCTGCCAAATGCCGTACTCTTTTTCGCGCATGGCAGGTGCTTGCGGACGCTGAGCCGCATGATTTAAAAGAAGCTGGGGGAAAGTGGTCTGCATCCCGGTACCTTGTCTTCAAGTGAAAGCAACTTCGTCAAAAGCCGGTTAGTCGCTGGTGTGACACGAATAATAATCACTCATTTGACGTCTAGTTGTCGTTTCGACGACAATTTCGTATTTTCGTAGTAGGTGTTTTCCCTTCTCTTATTGAGAACTTACAGTAAAGCGTCAAACTGCATCCCTATGGTTTTAGATTCCACGCCCTTTCACCGCCGACGCCCCTTGAACCCGGCTGAGTTAAACAGCATTCCATGGCTTAAATTGCTGTCTGAGGGTGAGCGACAACGCGCCATAGATGATCTAAAAATCACAGATGCCACACCGGGTGAATACATCTGTCGAACCGGGCGTCCCGTCACCTACTGGTTTGGCGTGGTGGATGGCCTGCTGAAAATGAGTGCTGACAACGCCGAAGGCCAAACCATGACCTTCACCGGTGTGCCACCTGGCGGTTGGTTTGGGGAGGGCACGGCGCTGAAGCGCGAGGTCTACCGCTACAACATACAAGCCTTGCGGAAAAGCAATGTGGCTGGCCTGCATGTGGACACCTTTCACTGGCTGCTGGACCACTCCATTGGCTTCAACCGTTTTGTGATGAACCAGTTGAACGAGCGCTTGGGGCAGTTCATTGCCGCCCGTGAAATTGACCGCATGAACAACCCTGATTTGCGGGTTGCGCGTAGTCTGGCTGCTTTGTTTAACCCGGTGCTTTACCCTGGTGTGGGCGAGGTGCTGCGCATCACACAGCAAGAATTGGCCTACTTGGTAGGTCTGTCGCGCCAGCGGGTCAACGAGGCCCTGACCGCGCTGGCGGATCAGGGCTCTATCCGGGTGGAGTACGGCGGTCTTCGGGTGCTTGATTTACCGGCTTTGCGCTCAAGCGGCAAGGGCTAATTTATTGTTTGAAATAAAAATCACCCAAGGCCTGGTCGTAAAGCGAAGGCACTTGGTCGTGCCCGACTGATTTGGACAGACGCACCACCTCGGTCCTGACGTTTCTGAGCACGCGGTCAATGGACACGCCAGGTTTATCCATCTCTTTCAAAAAGATGCGGGTAAATAAACCATTGGGGTCTTTGTCTTTGTCATTCAAACGATCCAGGGCTTGCTGGCCAGTTCCGGCTGAAAAAATAACCATTTGACCCGAGGCCGCCGACGTAGGCGCCAAACCTCGGCCACCGATGGCGCGGCTGGCGGTCTTGAAGGGGTTGTCACGGCAGGCATCAATAATGGCCAAGGCAAATTTAGCCTTGCTATCCTGAATATCATCGAGCATCCGCTGCAAAGGCATGGCCTCGTCCTTCACCTGGTCTTCCGACTGGCCACGTATGTCAACGGGCAACAGAAAGTTCGAGGAACCCAACTGCACACCGTGGCCAGCAAAGAAAATCACGACCTCATCGCCGCCCCTGATTTCATTTTTAAATGTCCGGATGGCATCTTTCATGCCGCGCTCGGTCAGGTCGCTTTTGCTGGTGACGTTGAAACCCACTTTTTGCAAAGCCAGGCCCATCGCTTTGGCGTCCGCCCGGGCGTTTTGCAACTTGCTGACCTCTTGGTACGAATCATTACCAATCACCAGCGCCCGCCGGCTAGGTGGCTGAGCGGCAGCTTTTTTGACCGGTTCTTCGGCCATGGCAAGGACTTGTTTAGGCTGACTTTGGGAGGCCAGAAGCTGCTCGCGCAACTTCGCCATTTCAGCCATCAGTTTGGCCAGGTCCTGCGACTCTTTTTGTTTCAGCTCCAGAGCCAATCGGTCTTTTTCTTTGACCTGGGCCTCAAATACCAGGCGCTGCTGCCTGAGACTGTTCGCCTCTTGCGCCAAACGGGATTGCTCCTTGACGCGCTCCTCCTGCAGCAGGCGCTGCTGCGTCTGCGCCTCCTGCTCAACGACCAAAGAATGCTGGTAGTTGACGCCCTGCCTCACGGCCGCGTCAGCCTGCAGGCGCTGCTGCTCCTTGTTGCGAAGGTCGGCGGCGGAACGTTCCTGCTCTTGCGCTCGGGCCGCTTGGGCCAGTTTTTCCTGATCCCGCCGGACAGCATCTTGACGCTCTTTGTCTTTGGCTTTGTCCAAAGCCAGTTGCTTCTCAACTTGCTGTGATTTTTGTGTCGCTGAAGCCAACTCTTCAAGTATTTCAGCCGTTCGTTTTTCCCGTTCAAGGGCAA
This sequence comes from Comamonadaceae bacterium, assembly GCA_947372745.1. Taxonomy (GTDB): domain Bacteria; phylum Pseudomonadota; class Gammaproteobacteria; order Burkholderiales; family Burkholderiaceae_C; genus Rhodoferax. The sequence goes on from CANBUY010000088.1 coordinate 8,414, forward strand.
TTTGATCCGCTTCCTCCGTCCCGCCAGTAGTCAAGGGGAGCGCCTCCTTTTTCGCCTGTTCTGACTTAAAAGTTGAAACAAGCACCGACGCGAAAGACTCGCCAGTTGAAGACGCCAAGAAGGCCAGGCTGCCCTGAGCGGGCTCTTTGCCGTCAAAAAAAGCTTTATCCAAACTGGCTACATACTTGTCACGCCAAGTCAAAAGACTCACGTTCAGAGGCGTCTTCTTTTCAGCTTCGAGATTGCTGCGAAATACTTGGGCCGACTCACCCAGTGGCGTGGACTCAAAAATCAGATTAGTGAAAACGCGCAATCCGTTGTACTGACTCGACTGGGATTCCATGAGCAGCACGTTGTCTGGCAAAGCCGCTATGGCCGAATCCGAAAACTTTGAAAAAATGGGTCCCCAAAAGGGATGTTCTTTCCAGCGCTCTTTAATGGATTCACGCAGCTTGGCCACCGTGTAAATTTGAGAGCAATTGATCTTTAACTGATTGGAAACCGTGCCGTGCATGCTGTTAGCAAAGGAATTAGCTGGTCTTTTTTCACACTCGCCCACGCCCCACTTTTGGGCCAGAACTTCATGCCGGACCATGAAAACCTTGAAAGGCGATTTGCGTTCATTGTTGATAAATACGAAGGCCTTGCGATTGGCGGGGGCAGCCTCGTTAAATACATGGTTCACCTCCCACTCGCCAGGTGGCAGCACAATCTTCATGCTCGATGAAATTTTGACCATCGACTGGTAAACATCGCCTTCTTTGGGTACGCCCTCTGAGGTGCGTAATGAGGCAGCTTGCGAGCCAAGACTGAGCACGAGACAGGCGGCCCCAAAAAGAAATTTCACACCTGCCCTTTTCAAAACGAACTTCACTCGACTTCCACCCGCAACTCACGCTCCGCCACGCGTTGCTTTTCATCCATCACCTGCATGGTCAGTCGGTGCTTGCCGGAGGGAATCTGGGCATTTTCAAGAGAAAACCCGTCCTTGGTGACTTTGACAAACTTGGTGATTCGGCTAGTGATGTCGATCTTGAAAGCGCCGTACATCACTTTGAAGGTGGCAGGATCAATCGCTGCATCGGCCTGGCTTTTGAACAGCACGGCAATCGCAAAAGGAGCTTTGACCTTGAGGTCAGCCACGGCTTCGGGCTTGAGGATATCAATCAAGGGAACCACCGCACGGGGACGCAAAGCCGGGGGTTCGTTGTAAGCCTCTTCGCCTTTAAAGTCGCGCGCCTCCGTTGGCGAGACCAGCCAGCCATCAGCAACAGTTGCCAGAGCAAGCTGATTCTTTAAAGAACTATTTTGAGCTTGAGACCAACATGGGATTGCGCAAGCAGCTATTACAGTTATAGCAAATAATTTGTTTTTCAAAAAGCTCATTTTGATTCCTCGATAGCAAACATTGAAGCACCGTAGGCATCGGAGCACAAGGGGTTGTTGCGCCGTACCGAGGTGTTTTGACAGTTTTGGGTCGCCACCAACTGAGAAGTGGTCATTAACGCCCCCATCTTGGCCCGGCCTTGTGCATCGTTCAAGGACGCGACAAAGGGCCCGGCCTTGCTGGCACCGAGTAAGGTCAGGTCGCGCGGCGCATCGGTGACCATCACCAACAAATTGTCGGTGCCGGCCGGACCCGCCGCTTTGACGCGCCAATTGGGACGCGGCAACTGAAGCGTTTGTCCGGCTTCAATTTTGTTGTTTTGGTCCAGGTCATTGGGGAAAAGCAAATAAACCGACTTGTTGTCAGACCCCGCCAGCGCCACATAAACATAACCAGCACGGTTGGACTGAACAGAGAAGTCGAGTGCATCCTGTCCGATTTTTAGCGGCTCTTTGCGGGCCGTGACCGCCACGCGACGTTTGGCATCGCGCTGATCAAACAACTGATGCAGTGCTTGCTCGCCCGTCAAAGCGACTGGCACAGGCGCAACAACCGGTGCTGGGGTAGGAACCGGGACATGAACTGGGGCAGCAGCGACAGGCAGTGGAACTGGCACCAACGCGGCCACCGGTGCAGCAAGCGGCAGCGTGGGCGCTACCGGAGCGACCAATGCCACGGGGTTGATGGCCGTGACTTGGCTGAACCAGGCGGGCACAAAGGCGGCATTGCCGTTGAGCACCAAATTGTGTGGCTTGTAGTTCACATCGTTGGCCATGCGCTTGTTGATCTTCTCTTGCGCGCACATTTTGATCTCGTCCATGCTGATGGCGCCGGAGTTGTCGAGGTCTTTGGCGTCGCGCAACATGCAGTCGCGCATGAACTGGGTCGCCAGTCCGCCTTTGAGTTCATCGTCAAAGCTGATCTCGTTGTCGCGTGAGGCGCTGACATGGATGATGTCTTGCTGCAAGCCGCCAGTGGCCGTGGCCTCAACCACGAGATTGCGCGTCTTGATATTGACGGGGCGCCCACACTCTTCTGAAATGCTGGCGAACTTGGGGCGGAGCAGTCCTTCATCGTTGGCGTTGAGGATGCCCCGGGTGCGCACCGAAGAGGCAGCCGCCACCAAGCCGCCAGAGTGGCAGGCGTCGTACATCACAAAGAGTTTGTCGGTCTTGTTGGTGATGGTTTTGAGCATGCCAGCCATCTCCCGGTTAGTGATCATGCCGCTGCTGCCGCCGTCATAGGCCAGCAAGGCCTCCACACAGCCGCCTGCTGCCGGGTCGTTGTAACGCGTGCCGTGACCCGAGTAGTGAATGAAAACCCGGTCGCCGTCCTGCACCTTGTCGGTCAGTTCTTGCAAGGCCGCCCGAATGCTGTTGCCGGTGGCTTGGTCATCCTGCAAATACTTGATGTTGCTGGTGGGCACCTGCATGGCTTGCGCCATTTGGGTGGCTGATTCCTTGTCGATGCGGGCACCCGGCAACGAGGGCGTGGCAGGGTCCGCATAGCGGCTGATACCAATGATGAGCGCATGGCGGTTGATGCGGGGCGGCAGACTGCGCACACCTAGGGTCAGGGCGGTGTTGCCGGCTGACTCTCGCCCACTGGCCAGTCCGGAGGCCGCCGACGCGCCCGCCTTCAAACTCACCGTGCTGGCACGTACCCAGCCCGATTGCCGGGCACCATCCGCCATTTCCACCAACGCCCAGCCGCCTTCGACGCTGAGTAGCCGCAAGGGCGCGCCCGTCGCCAAACTGGTCAACACGGCCGATGACGCCATTTTGTCAGCGCGTAATTCTGTGGCGCGCACGGCGGTCACAACCTGACCGGGCTGCAGCGCCGAGGCCTGAGCCCACACGGGCAGGGTCATGACTTGACCGACCAGCAAGCCGGCAGCCAGGACCAGGGGTTTGTAATTCAGGGTAAAGGCCATCTCATTTTCCTCAAGTTGCACCGGTCGTTTGAAGGGCTGACCATGCCAAATAAACACTTCGAACCAAATTATCACGATCAGCCACCCCATCCAAGAGCACAGGCTCTCCCGATCGGCTGGCCAGCAAGTGCAGGGCTGGCTCTAGCGTGCTGCGCGCCGCCAGCAGTGAGGCTAGCGGACCAACCACCGCCGCACAGCGCGCCAACTCTGGCCAGCGCAAAGTGGCCGGCCAGGTCACACTGGCATCGCACACCATAACGCGGCAGTCGGGCGCATGGCGCTCCACCACATCAATCAAGCGGTCCAAATCGCCTTCCAACCAGGAATCTGAACGAATCCAAGGCCAAATCGCCAGGCCCTGGGTTGAGGAGGAAGGCGGTGTGCACCAATAATTTCGACGCAAGGTGTTCCAGAAACGTAGAACGGCTAAAAAAACCAAGGCCAAACCGGCCGCCAGGTTCAAGTCCAGAAAAACCGGCAATCCATTCAAACTTAAATAACTCACCCCCAACAGGGCCACAGGCAAAGCCAACAAAGCAGGCGCCAGTGAACTCACGCTTTTAAATTGCACCCACAAAGCCAAACCGATGCACAAACCAATTGCCAACAACGCTTGCAGCCACCGGGGCAACTCGGCCATGTGGCGGTGGTTCAGCATGTTGTCCAACACCGTGGCCAGCGAATCCACCCCAGCCTGCATATTGGACAAGGGGGTGGGATGAATATCGTGCAAACTGGGTGCCGTAGCCCCAATAATGACCACCTTTCCAGCGAAACCCGGCACCGCTGTCAAGGGTTTTCCGCCTTCAGCCTGCGCAAAAACATCGGCAAATGAAACGTGCGGATAGTCGTCGGCGTGTCGGCGCCAGGCTATCAACTCATTTTTTGACTCCAATCGACCGCGGATGCCCGCTTGATATGCTTGAGCAGCTACTTTATCAATAGCACCTAACACGCTAAACGGCAAAGACTTCAATGCACTACCGTCAGGCAACGACTCCAGGTAACGGTAACGCCGCAGCACGCCATCGGCGTCCACGTAACCATTGTTAAAACCCAGCTGTCCACTGGCCACG
>CANBUY010000089.1 GCA_947372745.1 Comamonadaceae bacterium
TCGAACCAAACATTGACGGTATCGACACCAGAACCGGCATCCTCAGCATGGGCAGCAAAGCTAATAAATTGGTTGCCGCTACTGAGATTAATCGTGGTCGGGAAGGTTAGGCTGGTCAGGGTCGGGGCTGTTGTATCACCGGTACTGCCGGTAACATTAAAGCTGGTGGCAATGCCGAGACTGGTAAGCTGCGCCGAGGTGTAGCTGCGCGAATTTCCAGCTAAGTCTTTAACATCAACTCCGGTGATGTTGTAAATGCCAGGATTGTTATAAGACTGCACAGGCCGCTCACCACTTGCATCGCTGGGGGTCGAATCATTCCAACCACTTGAAATCATCCACAATTCAAACGAACCAATATTCGTCGCGAGCGGTTTGTCGAACCAAACATTGACGGTATCGACACCAGAACCGGCATCCTCAGCATGGGCAGCAAAGCTAATAAATTGGTTGCCGCTACTGAGATTAATCGTGGTCGGGAAGGTTAGGCTGGTCAGGGTCGGGGCTGTTGTATCACCAGGCAGAAGATACCTATAAGTCAAATCCATAATTGGGTTGGCATCAACGGTTCCACTATGTGCCTCCAGCCCCCAATTCCCGCCAAACTCAGCTATCCCGGTCGCGTTACTTGAAGCAGCCACATCCGCTCCTGTGAACTGCGCCAGCGAGTTGATGAATTGCAAGCCAAGATCCCCCTGCGCCACATTACAGCCGTACAGCAGGATGTCACCCGTCTGAGTCAAGCTACTGCCAATGCTGGCAAGTTGAGATCCATACGATGCGAGATTGGCGCTATCAAGCACCATGCTACCTAGATATAAAGCTCCCTGACTCCCATGCGAAATGACGTGAATGGCATCAATGCCAGTGCGCCCCTTCAAATCAGCGGCCATTTGCTTCAATCCGTCCGATCCAGTGTCCAGAATGAAAACCTCGGCTGCTTCGGTCAAGCCGTCAATGATTGACTGATAGTTAATTACACGGGAATCAATGAAAAAAATGTTTTTTGTAGGCATGGTTAGGACTTGTGCACAGGCAGTAATTAAACAGGGAACGGCGTTGACCATCAACGTCAATTAATTGACAAAGATATAGAAAAATTTTCTAACTACGTGGCGTAGCACACTAGCTTCAATGCACCCCTGCCAACTCCACCCCAATGAGCGTAGCGATCACCGCTGGCGTTGATACATCCGTGTGGTTGTCCACACTTGCGATCACAGACCGGAGCGTTGGCAGATCAGTGCCGCCTGCGCCCATTACCTCGGTGTAGTAACGCGCCACTGCCGTCTCGTTGATGAACTGCTGTGCGGTGCCGCCCCAGGTTGGGTCAGTCAGAGATTTGTTGGCCAAGTTCCCAAATACCGTGAAGATCATGTCGCCTACGGTCCAGCCGATATCGAGGGCACCTTTGATGTCGCTAATGGCTTCTTGCTTGGCCTGCGCTGTGGCGCTGTTCTTTACGATGTTGGCGACCAGGCTGGTTGCCAATTCTTGGTGACTCAGGCTGACGGGGTAGGTGTCAGTGAACTGGGCCTTGGTGGTGAAGATGTTGACAATTTCCTTGACCGTCAAGGGGTAGTTGTAGGCCTGTGCTAATTGGTTCATGTACTCCTTGCCGGGCGCTGCATTGAAGGCCACGACAAAGAAGTGGTAGAGGCTGTCAACCGTCGCGTTGGTGAAGTTGTAGTCACTTACCCCGGCGTAGTTGTTGCCAGCCAAATCCTTGATGGCACCGGCACCAATTTCGACTTTGTAGCCGGTGAAGATGCCCAGGTCTTTGGACGGATTGATGGTCAGGGTGTTTTCAGAGATCGTCAGGTTGGGGCTGGAGGCGGCGTCGTAAGTGGCGACTGTGGCGCCGCTTGTATCCTTGAGGGTGATGCTGCCGCTTCCCGACTTTATGGCCTCGTTGAAGGTGACACTGATGTTGGCTCCGACGGGCATCCCTATAGCTTCATCTGCAGGATCGAATTTGAGAACAACCGGACCTGAAATATTCACCGCAGTAACGGTGGCAGTTGCAGTGCTGCTCACTGTTTCTAGAGTTCCGTGCCCATCGATATAACTGACAGCGCCAGTAACAGTTTTGCCGACTTGGGCGGCCGTGAGAATAAATGTGTTTGAAGTGGCTCCGCTGATGACGACACCTGCAGCACTCCACTGGTAGCTGAAGGTACCTAGGCCGTCTAAATCAGCTAAGGTGTTGACCGCTGTGAGAGTCTGCCCTTGTGTGGCGGTGCCTGTGATCGTTACTGAGCCAGTGGGGAGGTCGTTCACATTGGCAATAGAGAGACTTGGACTGCTGGACAGGGTTTCGGCGGTCCCATGTCCATCGGTATAACTCGCCGCTACCGTGATTGCTTTGCCGACTTGGGCTTCAGTGAGCAAGAACGTGCTGGCAGCCGCTCCATTAATGGCTGTGCCGCCGGCACTCCACTGGTAGCTGATGGTGCCGATGCCGTCAAGATCAGCCAAGGTGTTGGCAACCGTCAGGCTTTGACCCTGTGTTGGCGTCCCCGTGATCGTTACGGCTCCAGTGGGGAGGTCGTTCACATTGGCAATAGAGAGACTTGGATTGCTGGATAGGGTTTCAATGGTCCCATGTCCATCGGTATAACTGGCCACGACCGTGATGGTCTTGCCGACTTGGGCTCCAGTGAGGAAGAACGTGCTGGCAGCCGCTCCATTAATGGCTGTGCCGCCGGCGCTCCACTGGTAGCTGATGGTGCCGAGGCCGTCAAGATCAGCCAAGGTGTTGGATGCTGTGAGCGTCTGCCCTTGTGTGGCGGTGCCTGTGATCGTTACCGGGCCCGTGGGCAGGTCGTTGACATTGGCAACCGCTGTGGTGGGACTGCTGGTCTTGCTCTCGGCTGTGTTGAGGGCATCGGTGTAACTGGCCACGACCGTGATGGTCTTGCCGACTTGGGCTTCAGTGAGAATAAATGTGTTTGAAGTGGCTCCGCTGATGGCGACACCTGCAGCACTCCACTGGTAACTGAAGGTACCTAGGCCGTCTAAATCAGCTAAGGTGTTGGTTGCGGTGAGCGTCTGCCCTTGTGCTGCGGTGCCTGTAATTTTAACGCTGCCCGTTGGAACGTCGTTGATAGCTGTGATATTGATCGTTGTGCTGCCCGTTACATTCATAGCTCCGCCGCCTCCTTGGCTACTCGAATTGCCATCACCGAAAGTCCAATCAATCTGTAGGCTGTCATCCGGACTGTCTGAAATATTGGCGTAATTCAACAGTGATAGAGCCTTATCGACGCGTGCTTGCGTCGCATTGCTGTTGCAGGTGATGACCAGGGTGCCGCTGGCATTGGTGCAAGTACCGATGGTCACACTCGATAGCACCGCATTGCCGCCGCTCAAGGTGAGTGTGCCGCCAGACGAGAAAACATCTTGACTTGAGGCGCCACCATGGCGAGCCACAGTCACCGATGCACCACTGTAGTTGCCAGCGCCATTGGCGAGAGCAGCCAGTTCCGAGTCATAGATGGCGACCGAACTATCTAAGGCAATGGCTGCTGCATTCTCGGTATAGCCTATCGTGCCACCCAAAGAGTTACTGCCTGCAATTGCGAATGTGGTGTCCAGACTTCCATTGGCGTTGTATCTGGCAACGGCAACATCTTGATTGGCACCGTTAAAACTTTGACCAACCACGAGAATTTTCCCATCACCTTGAAGCGCCATCGCATATGCTCCATTATCTAGGTTACTGAATGATGAAATCAATATTCCGTCTTCTGCGAATGTAGTGTCCAGGGTGCCGTCTTCGTTGTAGCGCACAATGGCGAAATCATCTGGGTAGTTTGTTACCCCTGCAACTAATATCTTCCCATTGGCCTGGACAACTATGGATCGCCCTTCAGTGTTACCAAGCATAGGAGTGTTGGCAATGCCGTCGCCAGAAAAGCTCGTGTCGAGTGTCCCATCAATATTGAGGCGAATTAAGATGAATTCACCCGATGAATAACCGTTGAAGCGAGTACCTGTCACCAGAACTTTGCCATCTGGCTGTAGTGCAATTCCCCCGGGGCCATTTCTGTCAATTAGTCCCGTAGTCAAAATGGCCGTTCCATCGCCAGAAAAACTCGGATCCAGACTCCCGTCTCCGTTAAAACGGGTTATTGAGAATCCGTTCTCAGACCAACGAGTTGACGCAATAAGTACCTTTCCATCCGGTTGCATAGTACCTGCGAAAACTTGATCTAAATATAAAGCTTTTGGTGTGTTCGTCGATATGCCGTGAGAGGAAAAATTTGTATCAAGTGTCCCATTTTCGTTATAACGGATGACTGCCAGACCAGCACTTGAATACGCAGTACCGCCAATCACATCGATCTTTCCGTTTGGCATAACTTGCACTGAAAACCCGTGATCATCGGAATTGCTTGTCGATGTTGTAACAATGCCATTCACGCCAAACGTCGTGTCCAACGTCCCGTCTACGTTGTAGCGAACTAGCGCAATATCGTCTGTGCCTCCCATGTTTGCGTATCCGGTGACAAGCAGCTTTCCATCGGATTGCAACGCTAATGAATGCGCCACATCTGTGTCAGTTCCAATTTGTGTAATGACAATACCGTCGTCAGAGAATGCTTTGTCAAGAGTTCCGTCGATGTTGTAACGGACCAAGGAGAAGTCATTGCCGTTGCTACCCGCTACGACGATTTTCCCGTCAGTCTGAACGACCACGCTGTATGCACAATCGTTACTTAGTGAAACATCCGTAATTGCAATCCCAACGCCCATCACAAACGTAGGTGCCGTGTTTTGTCCAAGTAAATGGATATTAGAAAGCATGTGGGCGGTGGTTTCAAGTGAGCCCACTGTTTTCTCAAACTCCCAATTTCCACCCAATGCAGCCGCACCAGTTGCATCATCTGATGCGGCCAAATCCGCCCCTGTGTACTGCGCCAGCGAGGTAATGAACTGCACACCCACATCCCCCTGCGCCACATTACAGCCATACAGAAGGATGTCACCAGTGGGTGTCAAGCTATGGCCGATTCTGGCAAGTTCTGATCCGTAAAAACTAAGGTTTCCACCATCCAGCACCGTGCTACCCATATACAACGCCCCCTGACTCCCATGCGAGATGACGTGAATGGCACCAATGCCAGTGCGCCCCTCCAGATCATTTGCCATTTGCTTCAAACCGTCCGATGCGCTGTCCAGAATAAATACCTCGGCTGGTTCGGTCAAGCCGTCAATAATTGACTGGTAGTTGGTCACACGGGCATCAATGAAGAGAACGTTTTTTGTGGACATAGTTTGGGCTTGTAAAAAGGTATGAATAAATAGGGAACGGTGTTGTCCAACAACATCAATTAATTGACAAAAATTTAGATATAGTTTTTAAACTACGTGGCGTAATTCACTAGCTTCAATGGGTAGTGCAACATTCGTTCTCTAATTTCCCAGAGCTATGAAACCGACTGTTCAAGGCTTCCATTTGCGTTGTAACGCACCAAGGCGAAGTTTCCATCGCGCTGAATAGATACGCTGCGCTCCTCGTCGTCAAATCCAAAATCGGTTGTGATTTATGCAGTCATAAGTTATTTCTTTACTTGTCTGCGTGCTTGTTCGGCATAAACACACTGACGGATTTATTGCTTTCCAGCCTTGCTCTGCCTGATGCCACAGGCGACCTAAAGCGAAGCCTTTGGGGCGTTTACCTGGGATTAAACGTGAGGCTCAACCTTGGAAATAATATATCTTAAAAAGATAAAAAATATGAATTTTTGTTAAAAAATCAATTATTATTTTTCTTTTTGTTAACGGTGTTGAGCCTACTGACTAATGCTGACCAGTCCTGCACACGATGTGTGCAGGCGCTGACTGAGGCGAGTGAGGCGGTAGCGCTGGAGGTGGAGGCTTGGGTGGCGGGGGTGGGGCGGTAGGTGTTGCAGCAGCAGCTCTGCTTGTAATTAAGAGGCTTTTACTTCAACCGTACGATTTTCTCGTACCCTTGCTAAAAGAGGTTTATGTTCATGGCAAAAATAGCCAAACCACCCACTGAAAACCGTATTGACACGGGGGTCGTGTCAGCACAGCAGCTTGCAACGCCCCAACTTGCGGCGCAAGGGCTGACCTCTGTCCAACGTCAAATCAAATTCGACCGTCAGTATTCCGCCTGGCTGGCTGAACAAAACGCCCGCTCTGAGGCGAAAGGTTTGTGGTGTGACGAACTGCGCGTTTGGTAACAGGCTTGCATTTTTCATGGGAATCCGAACCCTCGCCGGCTGACCATTACCCCAATGTGATGGATGCTGTTATCAATGGGCTGTGTTGCCGATCACTGAGCATCAGCAAAAGGGTCGCCACCGTGATACTTTTTCCCGTTACTGCGAGCGTAGCGCGGCAGCCCATCGACAAGTTGCTGTATTTCGACAAGTGGAAAATCATGGACTGCCGCGCTTGCGCTCGCAGTGACGGGGTCAGTATCCAAGGTTTACACCACCCCTACCAAGCATCCACCGCCAACCCACCCACCTTCGGCACCACCCCCGCAGCTTGTAGCCCGCGCACCAGCCAATGGCGGGTTTGGGCGGGGTCGATCACGGCGTCTATCTCCAGAGTGGCAGCCATGTTGAGGGCGCTGCCGCGCTCGTAGTGTTCGCCGACCAGTTGCGCGTACAAGGCGTCACGCTTTGGGCCGGCGGCTTGGGCTTCGAGTTCTTTTTTGTAACCCAAACGCACCGCGCCTTCCAGCCCCATAGCGCCAAATTCGCCGGTGGGCCAGGCCACGTTAAACAGGGGCGAATGGAATCCGCCAGCGGTCATGGCCATGGCGCCCAGGCCGTAGCCTTTGCGCAGCACGACGCTTAAAAACGGCACGCGCAAGTGGGCGGCGGCTATAAACAGGCGACTCACATGGCGCACCTGGGCCTGGCTTTCTGCGCCGGGCCCGACCATGAAACCGGGGGTGTCCACCAAGCTGATGAGCGCCAGGCCGTGCGCGTTGCACAGCTGCATGAAGCGGGCAGCTTTGTCGGCGGCATTGGCGTCAATCGCGCCGCCCAGGTGCATCGGGTTGCTGGCCATGAGCCCGACCGGACGGCCCTCAATTCGAGCCAGCGCGGTGTGAATGCCCACGCCAAACCCGGTGCGCAGGGGCAGCAAACTGCCCACATCGGCCAGGCCCGACAGGGCTTCGCGGGTGTCGTACACGCGCAGGCGGTTTTCGGGCACTAAATGGCGCAGGGCCTGTGCATCCGGGGCTTGCCAGTTGGCCACGCGGCCTTGAAAAAACGAGAGGTAGTGGCGGGCAGCCACCACGGCAGCGGCTTCATCGGGCACCAAAATATCGATCACCCCATTAGCGTGCTGCACGGCGCTGGGGCCAATTTGCTCGGCCTTGAAGACGCCCAGGCCACCGCCCTCGACCATTGCCGGGCCACCCATCCCGAGGTTACTGCCCTCGGTGGCAATGATCACGTCACTGCAACCAGCCAGGGCCGCATTGCCTGCAAAGCAGCGTCCGGCAACCACAGCGACCACGGGCACTTGACCGTTCAGGCGCGCAAAGCTGGCAAAGGTGGCGACATGCAGCCCGGCCACGATAGGCATATCCACATCGCCAGGGCGCCCGCCGCCGCCTTCGGCAAACAGCACCACCGGCAGTTTTTGCTGCAAGGCGAGGCCCAGCATGCGGTCAGTTTTTTGGTGGTTGCGCATGCCTTGGGTGCCCGCCAGCACGGTGGCGTCATAGGCCATCACCACGGCGCGGCTGCGCTCGGGGCCAAACAGCGCTTGATTGATGCTGCCCACACCCGTCACCATGCCATCCGCCGGAGTGTTTTTAATCAGGTCTTCGGCCGACCGCCGCTGGCTTTGGGCGGCCACAGCCAGGGCGCCGTATTCCAAAAATGAGTCGGCATCGCAGAGGTCGGCAATGTTTTCCCGTGCCGTGCGCAAGCCCAAGCTGTGCCGTTTGGCGAGTGCCTCCGGGCGGTTGGCGTCCAGCGTTGGGGCGTGTCGGTCGAGGGCGCGCTGCAAGTCTGAGCGTGGTTGGCTGGGGTCAGCGCTCTGGCTAGAAATTTTAGACAAATCAGCCTGTAAAGCAATGGAATCGTGCTTAACCAGCTTCATATTTAATAGCACCTCGCCTTCAGCCACCAGCACACCGGGGGCAAAAAAGAGTTCTGTGATGCGCCCGGCGTGCGGGGCACGCACTTCGTGCTCCATTTTCATGGCCTCCAAAATGACCACGACATCTCCGGGCTGAATGGCATCACCGGCTTGGACTTGCCACTGAACGATGAGGGCTTGCAAGGGGGCATGGATTTGGATCATGGGCTGATTTTGAATGCGAAAAATGCCGCATAGCGTCAAGCGCGGGACAGAGGCTTGGGCCACAATACCGCCATGGATTTCACCCCTCTCATCGAACTCACCCGTGCCAACACCTTGGAGTGCGTGCACTTTGGCGCTGTGGCCGTGGTCAACACGCGCGGCCAGGTGCTGGCCCATGCGGGTAACCCGCACTGGCTAACCTTCACCCGCTCCACGCTCAAGGCGCTGCAGGCGCTGCCTTTTATGCAGGCCGAAGGACCCAGCCACTTCGGTTTTTCGCAGGAGCAAGTGGCGCTGATGTGCGCCAGCCACAACGGCGAAAACCAGCACGTCATTCAGGCCCAAGGCATGTTGGCCAAAGCCGGTTTGAACGTCCGGGCGTTGCGCTGCGGCTGCCACGTTCCGGGCCTGTTTACCTTGCTGGACAAAGCGCCGCCGCCCGGTCTGGTTTATGACGAACGCCACAACAATTGCAGCGGCAAACACGCCGGGTTTTTGGCCTATTGCGTGCAGCATGGCTTGAGCCTGGAGGACTACACCGACCCCGCGCACCCGCTGCAACAGGCGGTTCGGCGCGACGTGGCGCGGGCCGTGGGCATGAAGGCGGGCGACTTGGTGATGGGCATTGACGGCTGCTCGGCCCCCAACTACGCCATGCCTTTGTCAAAACTCGCTTACGGCTACGCCCGCTTGGCCAGCGGGTTGCAAGACACCGAGTTTGGCGCCAGCTTTGCCGTCTTGAGCGAGGCCATGACGCGCCACCCCGAGCTGGTGTCCGGCACCGGCCGCAATGACTTGGCTTTTATGAAAATTGGGCGCGGTGACTGGGTCACCAAAATTGGCGCTGATGGCGTGCAAGTGGTGGGCAGCAAAAGCCGGGGGCAGGCCTTTGCACTCAAAATCATTGACGCCAACAAACCCGCCCTGTTCGCCGCCACGGTTGAGGTTTTGGAGCAACTCGGCTGGCTGGACGACGAGCAGCGGGTTGCCCTGGAGCCGTGGCGTGCACGCCGGATCATCAACGCCAAAGGGCTGCTGGTGGGTGAGCGCAAACCAGCGTTTAAGTTGCAAAGCTTTCGCTAGTCGCTCAGCGGCTTGAGTAACTCGGCCAAATCGTTCTCGCTGAACAAGGGCTCTTTGCGCCCGGTAGCGCCGCTGTACATGCTCTCGGCCAGTGCGGCTTTGCGCTCTTGCAGTGCCAAAATGCGCTCTTCAATCGTGCCCTGCGCCACCAGCTTGACCACCCACACGCTGGTGGTTTGTCCAATGCGGTGGGCGCGGTCGGTGGCTTGGGCTTCCACGGCAGGGTTCCACCACGGGTCGTAGTGAATCACGGTGTCGGCCTGCGGCAGGTTCAGCCCCACGCCACCGGCTTTCAGGCTGATAAGAAACAGGGGCACTTGGCCGCTGGTGAACTGCTCAATCAAGGCATCGCGTTTTTGGCTGGCCCCTGTGAGCTTGACCGAGGCAATACCCAGCTTTTTAAGCTCGGCCTCGATCAGGGTCAGCATGCTGGTGAACTGCGAAAACAACAGGATGCGACGCCCCTCAGCCAGCATCTCGGGCAGCATGGTCATGAGTTGCTCCAGCTTGGCGGAGGTTTTGACCTTTTTGGCCGCCTCCAACTTGAGCAGCTTGGGGTCGCAGCAGACTTGGCGCAGCTTGAGCAGCGCATCCAAAATGGTGATTTGTGACTTGGCCAGGCCTTTGCTGACCAGCGCTTCGCGCACGGTTTTCTCCATGCCCAAGCGAATGGTTTCGTACAAGTCGGCCTGCTGGCCCGACAACTCCACGCGCATGATGGTCTCAATTTTGGGCGGCAGCTCATTGGCCACCACCGACTTGGTTCGGCGCAGCATGAAGGGGGTGATGCGGGCGCGCAACTGGTGCAGGCGCTCGGGGTCGCCGAGTTTTTCTATGGGGGTGCGAAACAACTCCTTGAAGCGCGCCTGACTACCCAAAAAACCCGGCATCAAAAAGTGAAACAGGCTCCAGATTTCGCCCAAGTGGTTTTCCATCGGCGTACCAGAGAGGCACAGGCGGTGGCGGGTTTGCAGCTGGCTGGCCACTTGCGCGGCGATGGTGCTGGCGTTTTTGATGTTTTGGGCTTCGTCCAGCACCACCAAATGCCACTGGGCTTCCAGCCAGCGGTCGCGGTCACGCGCCAAGAGCGAATAAGGCGCGACCACCACATCAAACTCATGCATGGTGTCAGCCACCAAATGGCGGTCTTGCCCGTGCAGCACGAGGCAGCGCAGTTGCGGGCAAAAGCGCTCGGTCTCGCGGCGCCAATTGCCCATCAAACTCACGGGTGCAATGATGAGCGCGGGGTGCGTGAGGCGCCCGGCGTCTTTTTCTATTTGAATATGCACCAACGTTTGCAGAGTTTTGCCCAGGCCCATGTCGTCAGCCAAGATACCGCCCAGGCTGTGTTCACGCAAAAACTGCAGCCAATTAACGCCTTGCTGCTGGTAGGGGCGCAACTGGGCTTGCACGCTGGCGGGCACCGGTACTTCGGGCAATTCGGCGCGGCCACTCAGACGCTGCACCATGTCGGTCAGGGCTTGAGCACCGGCCCACACGGCGCCTTCACCCAAGGCGGCGCCGGTGCGCAAGGCGTCTAGGCGCGAGAGCTTGAGGCTGTCTCCTGTGAAGTCGTGGCTGCGGTCGCCCACCAACTCGAGCAACGCGGCCATCCAGGGTTTGAGGGTATCGGTGGGTAGCCGAATGTAGCCCGCGCCCAAGGTGTTGTGCAAATAGACAAAGGGCGGGATGTTGGGCAACTGGGTGTCCGGGTCCAGCGGGCTGCTGGCCGCGGCGGCAATCAGGTCGGGCAACCAGGGCAGGATGTTGTGGCGCTGGCCGTTGATTTCCATGCCCAGAGAGAGTTCAAACCATGGAGAGGTGGCTTCTTCGTCGCCTTCGGGCTTGAGTTGCACGTCCAGCGTGTCAGCGTGGGTGATCCAGTTGTTCAGGCTGTCGTCCAGCGTGACCCTAAACCCGGCCTCGCGCAAGACCGAAAACCCGTTGTCAGCCCAGTGCAGCCAGTCTTGCTGAGAGAGCTCGCCCGGGATGCCAAACGAGCCTTGGTCGCCCGCACGAAAACCCAGATCAAACAGCCGGGTGACGGCGTCAAACTCGGCCTCGGTGTCGCGGTGCAGCAGGCACTTGCCCTGGGCGTTTTCCACCACCACCGAGTTGCCTTGCCCCGCCCACCAGCCTTTGTGGCCGGCGTAGTCAAAGCGCAACTCGGCCTCGATCATGCCCACGTAAGGGGCATTCTCAGGCAGGCTGGGCGTGAGGTGCAGGCAAGCCACCGGGGTGACGTCACTCAGGGTGCTGAGCGCTTGCAGCACAGGCGGCAAGGGCAATTTGCCCAGGCGCTGCATCAGTTCGCCTTGGTGTTTTTGCAGGGCCGAGGGTTTGAGCGGCGGCGCTTTGAGCAAGACGTCAAGCTGCGCGGGGGTCAAGTCTTTGGACTGAACCGGGCCGCACACGCCTTGGGCGAGGTCAAGGTAGAGCGGGGGGTTGTTCAGGCACAGTTTGACGCCCGCTTGGTCGAGTTTGGCGCGCAAGGCCCAGCCGGCTTCCGTGCCCGCCGGGGTGGGCACTTCTTGCCAGTGCCAGCTCAGCTCAATCGGTGGGCCCCAGTTCAGGGACGCGCCGGGGCTGCCTCGGCCATCGTCGGCGAACAAGCGGCCCGTGCTGGCGGCCAGTTGCAAAGTCATGAGACCGGCCTGCCCGCCCAAAATCGCGCTGGCACTAAAGCTGAAGGTGTAGCGCGAGCTCTCAGGAATGGCGCGCAAGAGCTGCAGCACCTGGCGGTCGGCATCGGTAGCGTCATCAAACACGGCCTGGCCTTTGTAAGGCGCTGTTTTGACGGCTTTGGGCTTGGCCCATCCGCCATTGACCTTGGGGTAGGACATCACCACTTCAATTTGCAAGCGGGGGGTGGGGCTGTGGGCGCCCACCACCGAGAGTAAATACAGGTACTGATCAGGCCGGGGAATCGCTGAACGGGGGTCAGACTCAGCGGAAAGGTGCTTCGCCTCATCAGGGCTGGCGCGGTCTAGGTCAGACAACCAGCGCAGCAACTCGCCTTCGGCTTGCTGGCGGGCCTTGTCTTGCGCCAACGCCAAACCCGCCACACGGGAGGCCTCCAGTTGCTCGGGGGTGGGCGGCGAAAGGAGCGATGCCGCAGCACGCATGCCGCCGTGCTCGCCCAGCAAATGCAGACCCTGGTAGGCAGCCTTGAACATGAGCGCCACGCCGTGTTTGCACTGGCTGCCCACAGGGCATTCGCAGTCGCTGTCCCAGTAGTCAACCTGGCCGTCGGGCATCAGCGCCATTTCAATCGACACTTCATACGGCTCGCGCTGCGTGCCTTGCACT
>CANBUY010000090.1 GCA_947372745.1 Comamonadaceae bacterium
CCCAAGCTCACCACCAACTACGGCCACTTCACCACGCGTCAAAACGTCCAGTTCAACTGGATTCCGTTGGACAAAAGCGCCGATGTGATGGATTTATTGGCCTCGGTGGACATGCACGGCATCCAGACCAGCGGCAACTGCATTCGCAACATCACCAGCGACGAGCGGGCGGGCATTGCCGCTGACGAGCTGGTGGACCCCCGCCCCTTTTGCGAAATTTTGCGCCAGTGGAGCACGCTGCACCCTGAGTTTGCTTTCCTGCCCCGTAAATTCAAAATCGCCATTACCGGCGCCCTCGAAGACCGCGCCGCCACTTTTTGGCACGACGTGGGTTTGTTTGCGCAGAGCAACGCAGAAGGTGAGATCGGCTTCAAAGTGCTGGTCGGCGGGGGCATGGGCCGCACGCCGGTCATTGCCAGCACCATTCGCGACTTCTTGCCTTGGAACCAAATCATTAATTATTTGGAAGCCGTGGTGCGCGTCTACAACCGCTGGGGCCGCCGGGACAACAAATACAAGGCCCGCATCAAGATTTTGGTCAAAGCCGAAGGCCAGCGCTTTACCGACGAGGTGGAAGCCGAGTACCTGCAAATCATTACCCATGATGGCGGTCAGCACACCATCTCTCAACAAGAGCTGGACCGCGTTACAGCTTCATTTGTTCCACCAGCCCTGACTCAGCGTGCTCAAGCAGCTACTGAAATAGAAGCGCCCCAACTCAGCGCTGAAGAAGCCATTGACTACGCCCGTTGGTTGAAACAAAACGTGGCTTCCCATAAAAACCCCGCCCTGCGCGCCGTTACCCTCTCCTTCAAACGCCTCGGTTTTGCGCCAGGTGACGCCACCGCCGAGCAACTTGACCGCGCCGCCGATCTGGTAGATCAGTTTTCAGCCGGTGAAGCCCGTGTCACCCACGACCAAAACCTGATGCTGCCTTGGGTACATGCCGCCGAGCTGCCCGCACTGTGGCGTGCGGCCCGTGCTTTGGGCCTGGCCAAATCAAACATTCGCTTGCTAACCGACATGATTGCCTGCCCCGGTGGCGACTACTGCGCGCTGGCAAACGCCCGCTCCATCCCGATAGCTGAGGCCATCACCGAGCGCTACCAAGACATGGACGAACTGCACGATTTGGGTGAGATTGACCTGCACATCAGCGGCTGCATCAACTCTTGCGGCCACCACCACAGCGGGCACATTGGCATTTTGGGTGTGGATAAAGACGGCAAAGAGTGGTACCAGGTGTCGCTGGGCGGCTCTGACGGTTCTGTGTTGAGTGGCACACCGGTGGCCGGCAAAGTAGTCGGCCCTTCATTTGGCGCCGCCGAAGTACCCGACGTGATTGAAGCCTTGCTGGAGACCTTCAGGGCCGAGCGCGTTTTGGGCGAAACCTTTATTGACACGTTCAAGCGCATCGGCATGGACACCTTCAAACAAGCCGCCAACAGCGTGCGTCACACCGTAGAAGCTGAGTTGGTTTAAAACAATATGACTATGAAATTAATAGCTGCTCAAGCACATTCAGCATCTCCCGAAGGCCAAAAGACCTTGGAACTTGCCAACGATATTGATCCCCGCACGCTGAGCCTTGAAGGCATTGAGCGCATCGACCTGAATTTCCCCAAATTCACCGATGGCCGCGCTTTTAGCCAGGCATTTTTGTTGCGCCGCCGCCTAGGTTTTACAGGCGAAATTCGCGCCACTGGCGATGTGCTTATCGACCAACTGGTGCAAATGCAGCGCAGTGGGTTTGATTCGGCTGTGTTGCGCGAAGACCAAAACATGGCGTTTGCGCAGGCCCAGTTTGGCCGCTACCAAGCCTTTTACCAAGGCGATGCCGTGCACACCCTGCCCAATTTTGCAGCGCCCCATGCGCAGCAGACAGGGGCAGCCGCATGAATGCCATTGAACTCAACGCCAACCCGTCCAAAGACTTTGACGCCAAATTGGCTGAAACCGTGGCCTTGCTCCAGCAAGCGGCACTGGATTACGCACCGGTTGTTGCAGGCGACGCGGCGCGTATTACCCAAGCGTCCAGCCTGGGCGCTGAAGATGTGGTGGTCAGCCACCTCATCAACGCTTTGAAGCTCAACATCGGTATTTTTGTGCTGGAAACCGGCCAATTGCACGCCGAGACGCTGGCTTTGTTGGACCGACTGAAAGCCACTTCAGTGGCTCCAGTTGAGGTGTTCACGCCTGTGGCGGAGTCAGTGGTGCAATTTGTGGCCAAGGAAGGCGCAGAGGCGATGTACAAGAGCATCGAGTTGCGTAAAGCCTGCTGCCACATCCGTAAAATGGAACCCCTAGCCCGCGCCCTGAACGGCAAAGACGCCTGGATTACCGGCTTGCGCCGCGAGCAATCCGGCGCCCGCGCTGAGGTGCCCTTGATTGATACCACTGAGGCGATCCGCGTCAAACTCAACCCCTTGGCCAACTGGACTTGGGGCGATGTTTGGCACTTTATTGCCCTTAATAAAATTGACTACAACCCGCTGCACGACCAGTTTTTCCCCAGCATCGGCTGTGCGCCCTGCACCCGTGCCATTAGTCTGGGTGAAGACTTCAGAGCCGGCCGCTGGTGGTGGGAAGACGAAGCAGCCAAAGAATGTGGCCTGCACGTTGCTGCCTCCAGCCTCAAGGACGCGCCCCAATGAACGCCCGAACCCCACTTGAAACCTTGGACCCCATGACACAAACCCACCGCCCCGACCATTTAAGCAACGCGCACCTTGACGCGCTGGAAGAAGAAACGATCTTCATCCTGCGCGAAGTGGCTGCTGCGTTTGAGCGCCCCACCCTGCTGTTCTCGGGCGGCAAAGACTCGCTGGTGATGCTCAAATGCGCTGAAAAAGCCTTCGGCGCTGGCCGTATTCCGTACCCGCTGCTGATGATTGATACCGGCCACAACTTCAAGGAAGTGACCGACTTTCGGGATTCGCGCGCCAAAGAGCTGGGCGCTGAACTCATTGTTCGCAGCGTGGAAGACTCGATGGCACGGGGCACCGTGCGCCTGGCGCACCCTGGCGAGAGCCGCAACGTGCACCAGTCGGTCACGCTGCTGGAAGCCATTGACGAGTTTCGTTTTGACGCCCTCATTGGCGGCGCCCGCCGTGATGAAGAAAAGGCCCGCGCCAAAGAACGCATTTTTTCGCACCGCGACAGCTTCGGCCAGTGGCAACCCAAGGCCCAGCGCCCTGAGTTGTGGACACTGTTCAACACCCGCTTGCAGCCCGGCGAACACTTTCGCGTGTTTCCCATCTCCAACTGGACCGAGTTGGATGTGTGGCAGTACATTGACCGCGAAAAAATCGCCCTGCCATCGCTCTACTACACGCACAAGCGTGATGTGGTTGAACGCAAGGGACTGCTGGTGCCGGTGACTGAGCTCACCCCGGCCAAAGACGGTGAAACCATCGAGTCGCGCGACGTGCGTTTTCGCACCGTGGGCGACATCACCTGCACCTGCCCGGTAGAAAGCACGGCTGCCACCGCAGCTGACATCGTGATTGAAACCCTGGCCGCCGACGTGAGCGAACGCGGTGCCACCCGCATGGACGACAAAACATCAGAAGCTTCGATGGAGAAGCGCAAGAAAGACGGCTACTTCTAATGACTACTACAAATTTAATAGCTGCTCAAGCAACCCCTGTGGTCTCTGGCGGCCAAAATGATACGCAATCAGCTCTCAAATTTATCACCTGCGGCAGCGTGGATGATGGCAAAAGCACGCTGATTGGCCGTTTGTTGATCGACAGCCGCTCGGTGCTGTTGGACCAACTGGCCAACGTTTCCAAGAGTGGCGAGGCCGATCTGGCCCTGTTCACCGATGGCCTCTCTGCCGAGCGCGAGCAAGGCATCACCATCGACGTGGCCTACCGCTACTTCAACACTGCCGAGCGCAAGTTCATCATTGGCGACGCCCCCGGCCACGAGCAGTACACCCGCAACATGGTCACAGCCGCCAGCAGCGCCGATGCTGCCGTGGTGCTGGTCGATGCCACCAAACTGCAGTGGCAAACGTCTGCTTTGGAGCTGCTGCCGCAAACGCGCCGTCACTCCTTGCTGGTGAACTTGCTGCGCGTGCCCGGCATTGTGTTTGCAGTGAACAAGCTGGACGCACTGGAGAACGCCGACAAGCTTGAGACGGCAGGTCGTGCCACCGTCGCTTTCAACAACATTCGCCACGCACTGGAGGCCTTTGCCCAGGCCGCCGGCATTAAAGTGACGGCGATTGTGCCGATTTCGGCACTCATCGGCCACAACGTTGTTGAAACGGCTGAGGGCTGGTGCGGCTACACAGGCCCTAGCTTGCTGCAAATACTGGAACTGTTACCCGCAACGCCAGCTGAGACTGCCCTTCCTTTTGCCTTCCCCGTGCAGTGGGTTGAAAAATTCTCCGCATCGAGTGACACCTCCCAAGGTCGCCGCATTTTCTGGGGCCGCGTCGCCACAGGAGGCGTGCAAGTGGGTCAGCAAATCTCCATTTTGCCAAGCGGACAAACCGCTACGGTGGCGCAGGTGCTGAGTGCCACACGCCAACCCGGCACAGTTCAAGCCGGTCACAGTGCCGGTGTCGTGCTTGACCGTGAGGTGGACGTGTCGCGTGGCGACTGGCTGCTGGCTGCTGCCCCCAAAGCAGAACTTGCTGACGACGATTTCGACACCCCCGCCACCTCAGGTCCGTTCAACCCCAGTCGCGAGCTCAAAGCCACCATCGCCTGGATGGATGACGAACCCCTGGTGGCTGGACGGGTGTATTGGGCGCTGCACGGACACCGCTGGATCAAAGCCAAGATCAAGCGCATTGTGCATAAGCTTGACATCAACACCTTGGCTGAAGAAGACGCCAGCCAACTGGAAGCCAACGCCATTGGCCACATTGAGTTGTCGCTGCAAGAAGCCATTGCCACCCTGCCTTATGCACAGTCCCGCGTGCTAGGCTCGCTGATTTTGGTGGACACGGCTTCGCACAAAACCGCTGGCGCCGTGCTGATCAATTGACCCAGCACAGCAACTCGCCACGCCTGCAAGGGCTATTTGAACTCTAGGGATATGGAAACCCAATAAAATACCGGGTTTCCCCCATACGCCGAAAACTACAAAATGACCCATACCGTCACCGAAGCCTGTATCAAGTGCAAGTACACCGATTGCGTGGACGTCTGTCCCGTGGACTGTTTCCGCGAAGGCCCCAACTTTTTGACCATCGACCCCGATGAGTGCATCGACTGCGCCGTGTGCATTCCAGAATGCCCGGTCAACGCCATTTATGCCGAAGAAGACGTGCCTGCGGACCAGCAGCACATGACCAAGCTCAATGCCGAGTTGGCCTTATTGCCCGGCTGGAAAAGCATCACCAAGCGCAAAGCCCCGATGCCAGACGCAGACGAATGGAAAGACAAAACCGGCAAGCTATCCGAATTGATTCGTTAATTTTTAGAGCAGCTCATGGCGCTCACTGCGAAACTTGATTGCGTTGAGACCGATGCGCTCATCATAGGCGCAGGCCCGGTGGGCCTGTTCCAGGTTTTTCAGTTAGGGTTGCTTGAGGTCAAATGCCACGTTGTTGATTCCCTGAACTATCCGGGTGGGCAGTGCGCTGAGCTTTACCCCGACAAACCGATTTATGACATTCCTGGCGTGCCCATGTGCACCGGGCAGGAGTTGACTCAAAACCTGTTCAAACAAATTGCCCCTTTGGGTGCCGTCTTTCATTTCGGGCAGCAAGTCACCAAAGTGGAAGCACAGGCAGACGGACGGTTTTTTGTCGAAACCTCCAAAGGCACCCAGTTCTTGACCAAGACCGTGTTCATTGCCGCAGGCGTGGGCGCTTTTCAGGCGCGCAAACTTCTGGTAGATGGGCTTGAGACGTTTGAAGGGTCACAAGTTTTCTATGGACGCCCAAGCGCCGCTGACTTTACGGGGAAAGATGTGCTCATCGTGGGCGGTGAAGAGCCCGCCCTGAACTGCGCACTTGAATTAGCCGCGCAAAATCAAGACAGACGCATCGTCTTGCTCCACCGACGCGACACGATGAAGGCAGCGCCGGAAAAAATTGCCTTGATGCGTGAGCTTTGCGCGGCTCAAAAAATGACCTTTATGGTCGGTCAGGTCACCGGCATTGAGGCCAGTGAAGGTCGATTGAGCGCCGCCAAAATCACTGAGCAAGAGGGCGCTGAACGCAGCGTGCCGCTGGATACCCTGCTGGTATTTTTAGGCCTGAGCCCCAAATTGGGCCCCTTGACCCACTGGGGTCTGGACATGGCGCGTAAACAACTGACGGTTGACACTGAAAAGTTTTCAACCAGCACCCCCGGGATTTTTGCCGTGGGCGACATCAATACGTATCCGGGGAAGAAAAAGCTGCTGCTTTGCGGTTTTCATGAATGTGCACTGGCAGCGTTTGGCGCCATGCCCATCATTTTTCCTGAAAAACAGTTTTTTTTGCAATACACCACCACCAGCCCACGTTTGCACCAAATATTGGGTGTGGGAGCCAACCCGTTGAATGGGTAGAATCGCCCACTTGTTCTAAGGAACAAATTCGCTAGGGGTGCTGTTCTTCGGGACGGCTGAGAAAGTCCCTTTGAACCTGATTGAGGTAATCCTCGCGCAGGGAAGCAGTTTTAGTTTGGGATGTCACCGTAATCTCTGGTGGCAATTATTTCGACTGAAACCAGCCCACCTGCCTTATTTTTGCATGGAGCAAATTAATGGCAACTTTTCAAACTTCCCAAGAAGACAACCAGGCCCTGAGGCCTGTTGATGCGATTGACCGCGTTTTTAGCTGGCCCCAGCATGCCTCCCTTTGGTTCAGCCTGGGGGTCGGATTGCTGGTGATGCAGATTGGTGCTTATCTGGTGCCAGCCGTGGGCACCCGCGATGCAGCGATAGCCATTGTGCTGGGCTCCCTGGTGGGTTCGGGCTTGCTCGCATGGACCGCCAAACTGGGCTGCGACACCGGCTTGACCAGTGCGGGCCTGATGCACGCCACCTACGGCAGCTGGTTTGCCAAATTACCCGTACTTTTGAATATCGCCCAGCTCATTGGCTGGACAACCTTTGAGTTGGTCGTGATGCGTGATGGCACGGCTGCCATTGGCAAGCAATCTTTTGGCTGGGCACTGGAGGGGATGGATGGGATTTTCATCACCACTTTAGTTTGGGGCGGTGTGTTGGCTTTGCTTCTAGCAGGATCCATGACAAAACTGGTGAGAAAAATCATCAGCCGCTTGGGCTTACCGCTGGTCATCGCGTCTTTGCTTTGGCTCACTTGGCAGTTTGGCAGTCAGATCCAGGCCAAAGGCCTTGAAGCGTTCTGGTCACGCCAAGGCGATGGCAGCATGGGACTTTTCTCAGCCATGGATTTGGTTATGGCCATGCCGGTGTCGTGGCTGCCTTTGGTGGCAGACTTTGCACGGCACGGTAAATCAGGGCGCAGCACCTTGAGCGGCACCTGGGTTGGCTATGCGATTGCCAATATCTGGTGCTATGCATTGGGCGTGATGGTGGTGAGTGTGGCGGCGCCTGATGCCAATCTGGTCAGTGCCCTGTTACTGGCACAAGGGGGCCTATTGGCCCTGAGTCTGATTTTGGTGGATGAAATTGACAACGCTTACGGTGATGTTTACTCGGGCTCCGTATCGGCACACAGCATCAAGCCCTCATGGTCTATTCGTAAATGGGGCATAGGACTGGCCGTCTTGTGCACTAGTCTGGCTTTGGTCTTGCCCATGCACAGCCTAGAGCCCTTCTTGCTGATACTGAGCTCAGTTTTCGTTCCTTTGTATGGCGTTATTTTGGGTCGCTTGGGCTTGAGGAATGGCAATATTGCGCCGCTCACCCGCAAGATAGACCCCGTTGCCGCCTGCTTGTGGCTGGGAGGGATTGCGATGTACCACGCGATAGCCAATTTAGCACCGCAATGGGGGGCTGCACTGCCAACCTTGGTGCTCACTTTTGTTTTGGCTTGGCTATCGCGCGCCAAAACCTTGAAACCCCTTTAAACCATGAAAATTACCATTCTTGGCGCAGGCTTAATGGGCCGATTAATGGCCTGCCAGCTGGCGCGCGAAGGACATCAACTCGAGATGTTTGATGCAGGCGGCCCGGAGGGTACGAACTCTGCCGCACGAGCAGCAGCAGCGATGCTGGCACCACTGGCTGAATCAGCCATTACGGAGTTATCTGTCGTGAAGATGGGTATCCACAGCTTGAAGCGGTGGCCAGAGTTATTGGCACAACTCGATGAACCTGTATTTTTTCAGCAAGAAGGAACGCTGGTTTTATGGCACCGCCAGGATGCGACCGAGGCTGAGCGGTTTTCTCGTCAGCTGGACAAGACCAGCCTGTCCTTACCGTCCTTACCCAAAGCCCAGCGCCTGGATGGTCAGGCGCTTTCGCAACTGGAGCCTTGCTTGGGGTCTCGTTTTCCACAAGGCTTGTACTTGCCCGGTGAAGGGCAACTGGACAACCATCAGCTGCTTAAAGCACTGTTGAGCCAGCTGGAAAAACTCGGGGTCACCTTAAACTGGAACAGCCCGCGCTCGACAGAAGACTTTTTGCCAGGCCAGGCCGGACAACCCGATTGGGTTTTTGATTGCAGGGGCCTGGGCGCCTCACCCCAATGGCAAGCAGTGCGTGGTGTTCGCGGCGAAGTCATCACCCTGCACGCCCCAGAGGTCACTTTAAGTCGCCCTACCCGGCTGATACATCCGCGTTATCCGATTTACATTGCACCCAAACAAAACGGAATTTTCCGAGTGGGCGCGACAGAGATTGAATCCGAAGACCGCTCACCCATCAGTGTGCGCTCTACACTTGAATTACTCAGCGCAGCCTATTCGGTTGACAGCGGGTTTGCCGAGGCACGCGTGACAGAAATGATCACCCAATGTCGCCCAGCCTTGCCGGACAATCTCCCATCGATACGCTTTTTGGGCGAGCGAACCCTACAAATCAATGGTTTGTACCGACATGGTTTTTTAATATCGCCGGCAGTGATGGATGTCGCACTAGAGCTTTTTAACCACGCCTCATCGGATAAGGCTGTTGATTTTTCTTTGTCAGTTACTCACTCCTAGAACCTGAGCCATGCAAGTTTTTATCAACCAAATTTCACACGAATTACCCACAGGCGCCACACTGCAAACAGCGATTACTTTGGTCAACGCCCAAGCGCCCTTTGCGACGGCGGTCAACCTGGTGTTCGTGCCTAATTCGCAGTACGAACAAAAAATACTTCAGGCACAAGACCGCATTGACATAATCTCGCCAGTGACTGGCGGATAAAGAGAAACTAAACATGACCAACACCACCGACGCTCTGGTTTTATACGGTGAGACTTTTCAAAGTCGCCTCCTGCTGGGCACCTCACGTTATCCATCGCCCCAAATTTTGGAAAATGCCGTACGCCAATCCCAACCGGGCATGTTGACGGCCTCACTACGGCGCCAAAACGTGAGCTCGGCTGACACCGGCAACCGCTTCTGGGATCTGTTGCGTAAACTGAATGTTCCGGTTTTACCCAATACGGCGGGTTGCCATAGTGCGCAAGAAGTCATCACTACGGCTCATATGGCCAGAGAAGTATTTCAAACGCCGTGGATCAAACTGGAGTTGATCGGTGATGACTACACGCTACAACCGGACACGTTGAACTTGGTGGGTGTGGCGAACCAACTCATCAAGGACGGATTCAAAGTGCTGCCCTACTGCACTGAAGATCTGGTTTTGTGCCAGCGCCTGGTGGACGTAGGCTGTGAGGCCATCATGCCTTGGGCAGCCCCCATCGGCACGGGCAAAGGCCCTATCAACCCCTATGCCTTACGCACGCTGCGCGAGCGTTTGTCGGTCCCCATGATTGTGGATGCGGGCCTGGGCTTGCCTTCGCATGCTTGCCAGGTCATGGAATGGGGATTTGACGGCGTCCTGCTCAATACAGCCGTAGCATTGGCACAAGACCCTGCAGCTATGGCCGGTGCTTTTGCCCAAGCCACACAAGCCGGTCGCACGGCTTTTTTAAGTGGTGCCATGATTGAGCAGCAATCTGCCCAAGCCAGCACACCGGTTTTAGGCACGCCTTTTTGGCACCAGACGTGAGCTACTGAGTTTTTATGAATCATCAGACATCAATCACACAAGCCATCATTGATACGCATGCCAACCTGACTCTTCCTCAAAGCCAATCATGGCTGAAGAGCGAATACCAAGATCAAGTCGCTGGCACTGAAAATGATTTGTTTGCGTCAGTCAAAGCCGCATGTTTGACTTTGGGTTTTATAGACATAGATGCTGAATGCGTCGCCCAAGCCTGGCAGCGCAACGTAATCCGCACAGGGGGTTTCAATGTAGAAGTCTGGCCTACCGAGCCTGAAGATTTTGGAATGAAGCCATGGCCAAGAACAGACGCTTTTTTGCCATGCCCAAAGAAGCTTGGTTTGTATGCGGTTTTGCCAAATGCTGCGTGGGTTGCACGCATGGCTAAAGCGGGTGTGCCAACGGTTCAATTGCGCTTCAAGTCAGACGATGCGCTTGCGATTGAGCGCGAAGTTAAAGCCGCCGTTGAAGCGGTCAAAGGCACTGACTCCTTGCTTTTTATCAATGACCATTGGCAGGCGGCTATTGATGCCGGCGCCTATGGTGTCCACCTGGGGCAAGAGGACCTGGTTGATGCTGATTTACTAAAAATACGCGAGGCAAAACTCAGACTCGGACTCAGTAGCCATGGCTTTGCCGAAATGCTGCGGGCTGACGCATTTAGCCCCAGCTATATCGCCATGGGCGCGATCTACCCGACCACACTCAAACGAATGATGACCGCGCCTCAAGGGCCAGGACGCCTGCACCTATACGCTCGCTTGATGCGCGACTACCCGCTCGTGGCTATTGGCGGCATAGATGCCAGCAAGCTGCCCGAAGTTCTTTCAAGCGGCGTGGGCTCAGTGGCTGTCGTGCGCGCCCTTGTGGTGGCGGACAACCCAGAAGCTGAAGCAGCCAACTTCCAGAACGCCATTTCTGCAGCGACTTAATTAAACAGCTTAGGCAAGCGTTTTAAGGTGCATGGCCACCGGACTATGCCCATGATTAAGTGGTCCGCTGCCACGGCCTGAACGCACCGCTGCTCCCGCTTGCAAGGCATCACGAACATACAACCGGGCGCGTTGAACAGACTCCAGCAACGTGGCGCCCAGAGCTAAATGGGCGGCCATTGCACTTGATAGCGTGCAACCAGTTCCGTGGGTGTTGGGGCTTTGAATTCTCGGTGCTTGCATCCATGTTTTCTCACCACTCTGAGTCATCAACAAATCGATCACCGTGTCACCCGGAAGGTGACCTCCTTTGATCAATACAGCACGCGCCCCCTTGCCAATCAGGTCTTGAGCAGCAAAAGCCATATCTTCTTCGCAATTTAAAGTGCGACCAACCAACAGCGCAGCCTCGTCTAGATTGGGTGTGATGACGGCGACGCAAGGAAATAATTCACGAACCAAAACATCCACGGCTTCGTTGTCGATCAGGACAGCTCCACTGGTGGCCACCATCACAGGATCAAACACAACATTGTGCAAATCATGGCGCCCAATCGCCTCAGCCACTGTGCGAACGATGTCAGGAGAATGCAGCATGCCAATTTTGACGGCATGAGCTCCTAGGTCTTCCAAGACCGCATCAATTTGATCTCGTAGCATGTCAGGCGGAACACCATGAATCGCCCGAACACCGCATGTATTTTGTGCGGTGATCGCCGTGATTGCGGTCATGCCAAAACACCCCAAAGCTGAGAAAGTTTTTAGATCGGCCTGAATGCCGGCCCCGCCCCCGCTGTCTGATCCGGCAATGCTGAGAACGCGTGGGTATTCATATATCAAGGAATTAAGTGTCATGTCTTTATAACTATCAGGGACGTTGGTTTTAGCGGTCTTCACATTCGAAGAAATTTAGTGCAAACTTTTGCAATCACTTGATCGCCGATGTTTTTGCCTTTTAAGCTTGACTTTACCGCCAGTCAAATTATCTCGAAAACTAAACGTAGAAGGCACTCGATTTTTTAGTGTTTTTAGTAAGATTTTGCGGTTCGCCTGAAGAGCAGCAAAAAATCACGCTATAATTTGAGACTAGATTCCTCGATAGCTCAGTTGGTAGAGCGCCGGACTGTTAATCCGTAGGTCCCTGGTTCGAGCCCAGGTCGAGGAGCCAAAAGATACAACCCCCAAGTGTGAAAATGCTTGGGGGTTTCGTCTTTGTGGCGCCACCTAATCGGAAAGAATAACGCAGATGTGAATGTTGTTTGATGTCGTAATAATTCAATCCCACAGCCACACCCACCAAAACACACTCAATAACGGAAAGATAAAAATGTCAGACAAAACCGGCCAATGGATTCACCTCGAAACTTTTGATGACTTTGACAATGGCTTGTCTGAGTTGATCGATCTCTGGTCAAGCAAAGCCAGCAAGAAAAGCAAAGAAACAGCTTTGGCAAACTTCAAGGAAGATCTTGAGTCAGCCACTGAGCAGTGGCTAGACAACAGAGCTAAGTCGAAAAAATACGCAGCTATCGCGAAAGAGCTTGCAGAGTTTGAAGAAGCGCTTAGTTAAGAGGCCTCAAAGGTGTCGCCAAC
>CANBUY010000091.1 GCA_947372745.1 Comamonadaceae bacterium
GCGGGGTTTTTTATTGGGCGCAAGATAAGTTCCTAACCCCCCAAGCCGAATTGCAGCGTTACTTCTTGTCTTTCTCCATAGATTGCTGCATGGCTTTCATAGGGTCGTCTTCAGCTGCTTTGTCTTCTGTGGGGACAGGCATGCCGTCAGCCGCAACCGGGGCCGAGATGGCCGGGGTGGGGGCGTCTGCTTGCACTTCCAGCACCACCTTGTCGAGATCAATCACTTCTTTCTTGTCCAGACCGCTGGAGACGATGCCTGGGAAGGCAATGATGAGGCCGACCATGATGATCTGAATGAACACATAAGGCACCGCACCCCAGTAAATCTGCATTGTGGTCACTGGTTGAATCGTTTGCTTGGTGACCTTGTCGGTGTACTCTTTGGACGGGGCCACGCTTCGCAAGAAGAACAGGGCAAAGCCAAACGGTGGGTGCATGAAGGACGTCTGCATGTTCACACCCAGCAGCACACCAAACCAGATCAGGTCAATGCCCATCTTCTCGGCCACTGGTGCCAGCAAGGGCACCACGATGAAGGCCAATTCAAAGAAGTCCAGGAAGAAGGCCAGGAAGAAGATCAACAGGTTGACCACAATCAGGAATCCAACCTGACCGCCGGGCACGGTGCTGAGTAAGTGCTCGACCCATTTGCCGCCATCAACACCCTGGAACACAAGACTGAACACGGTGGAGCCCACCAAAATGAATACCACAAAGCTCGAGAGTTTTGAGGTGGAGGTGAGTGCTTGTTTAAGCAGAGTCATGTTCAGGCGACCCCGGCTCATGGCCATGATCAGTGCACCCAGCGCGCCCATCGCACCACCTTCTGTGGGTGTGGCAACACCCAGGAAAATCGTACCCAGCACCAAAAAGATCAGCAAGAGCGGGGGAATCAGCACAAAGGTAACGCGCTCTGCCATGCGTGAGAGCAGGCCCAGGCGGGTAACTTTGTTGACCACCGCAATGACAAACGCCAGCATGACGCCTGCGCACAGGGCCACCACAATGGTTTCATCTGTGGCGACCGTCAACACTTCTTCACCCTTGAAGAGGCTGATGACCTGGGCGTAATGCTGGCCAAAGTAAACCGCTACGGCGGTGGTCAGCACGGTCAAAATACCCAGTGAACGCAGGCCGCTGGTGCCATTGTCTTCACGGATCGTGCGGGCCTCAGGGGGCAGGGCGGGCACCCAGGTGGGGCGAATATAGGTGAGCAAGATGATGTAGCCGAGGTACAAACCAGTCAGGGCAAAGCCGGGAATAAACGCACCTTTGTACATCTCACCCACGCTGCGACCCAATTGGTCAGCCAAAATGATCAGCACCAGGGAGGGCGGAATGATCTGCGCCAAAGTACCCGAAGCCGCAATCACCCCAGAGGCGACGCGGCGGTCGTAGCCGTAGCGCAGCATGATGGGCAGCGAGATCAAGCCCATTGAGATGACCGAAGCCGCCACCACACCAGTGGTAGCCGCCAGCAAGGCGCCCACCAAAATCACGGCAATGGCCAGGCCGCCCTTGAGCGGTCCAAACAATTGTCCGATGGTGTCGAGCAAATCCTCGGCCATGCCGCTTCGCTCCAGAATCAGCCCCATTAAGGTGAAGAAGGGGATGGCGAGCAGCGTGTCGTTTTGCATGATGCCAAACAGACGCAGAGGCAAGGCTTGCAGCAGCGACTGGGGCAGGATGCCCAGTTCAATGCCCACAAATCCAAAAAACAGACCGCAGGCCCCTAAACTGAATGCGACGGGAAAGCCCATCAGCAAAAAGACGATCAGCCCACCAAACATGATGGGGGCCAGGTTGTGTATTAGAAATTCCATGTGTGTCTCCAGGATCAGGCCGCGTGGGCTTTAGCGGCTTTTTCTTCGGCCAGTTTCAAAATGGCTTCAGCCAGTTCTTCTTCAGCCGTTTTTTCTACCGTTTTATGGGTAGGGTCTTCTATCAAACCCGCCAAAAAAGCCAGACGTTTGATGAGCTCGGACCAGCCTTGCAGCAGCAGCAGGGTAAAGCCGATTGGCATCATGGCGTAGACGGGCCAGCGGATCAGGCCACCGGCATTCGAAGACATTTCACCGGATTGGTAACCTTTCAAAAAGAAAGGAACGGAAAACCAAAGGATGGCCAAACAAAACGGTGTGAGGAAAAAGGTGAATCCGAAGATGTCGATCCACATTTGTTTGCGTTTGGAAAAGTGGGTATAAACCACATCAATCTTGACGTGCTCGCTGTTGAGCAGCGTGTAGGCTGCGGTCAGCAAGAAGGTGCCGGCAAACAGGTACCACTGCACCTCTAGGTAGGCGTTGGAGCTGACATTGAAGGCTTTTCGCACAATAGCGTTCACGGCGCTGATGATGGTAGAGGCCAAAATCAGCCAAATGACGTGCTTGCCGACGAAGCTGTTAAGCCAGTCGACTGCTTTTGAGAACTTTAGAAGTGCCTGCATGGTCTTTCCCTCGTTTTTTAAAATCCAAGCCAGAGTGTCTTTGAAGTCAACTTCAAGGTGCAATGGTGATTGTGGTTGACGGCCCAAGCGTAACGTGTCCCAGAGCACAATAGCTGAAATTCAGTGTTTTAAACTAGGGGGAAACGCCGACCTAAGCCATCGCGGACGTGAGTTTAAACGCTCAGTGTCACGCCACTCATGAAATATTTTCACAATGCAAAAAATACTAATGCCCGACGTTGACTCGTCCGCCATGCGACAAGGCGGAGCCGATGTGCTTTCACTGGCCCTGATGGATGCCCGCAACCACACGCTGCATCTGATCAGTCAATTTGACGCCGGGTTAAGCGTGCATGACAGCGCGGCCCACGAGTCTGACCGCAGCAGTCCGCCTTTGTGGACGCTGGGTCACATCGGCTGGTTTCAGGAGCGCTGGGTGGCGCGACATTTGCAGCGTCATCTGGGTCGCCAAAGTGACCCAACCGCAACTCGCTTGCCGTCCATTGAACCGAACGCCGACGCCTGGTGGGACCCCGAGCAGATGCCACCTAGTCAGCGCTGGGCCTTGAACCTTCCCGACATCGGCAGTATCAAAGCGTATTTGCTTGAAACGCTGGAAGTTACCTTGGAGTTGCTGGAGAAAACCAAAGCCGACGATGACGCGCTCTACTTTTTTCGCCTCGCCTTGTTTCATGAGGATCAAGAGGGTGAGGCCCTGATCACGCTGGCGCAAACACTGGGACTGCCCCTGGGCTTGAGCTTGCCGGGGCCGGTATTGGTGCAGCCGCCTTTGTTGGTGCCGTCGACGCGCTGGACCTTGGGCGTGCGAGAGACCGAGGAGGGCTTTAGCTTTGACAACGAGCGCCCGGCCTATGGTGTGCAGGTGCCTGAGTTTGATATTGACGCCCAAGTGGTGACCTGGGCCCAGTTTGTTGAATTTGTGGACGACGGGGGGTATGACCGCCCTGAGTTTTGGCATCCCAAAGGCTGGGCTTGGGCGCAAGCAAAAGCCGAGCAGGAAGGGCGCCGTGCGCCGCGTTATGTCGATCAGATTGGCGTGGCCAGCGGCGCGGTGATGCAAACCCGCTTCGGCACCCCCCGGCGCATGTTGGGCGGGCAACCCGCCATGCATGTGAGCTGGTGGGAGGCGGACGCCTGGTGCCGCTGGGCAGGCAGACGTCTGCCGTCCGAGGTGGAGTGGGAAGTGGCGGCGCATTCGGTCATTCGACGCCGGTTTCGTTGGGGCGATGTCTGGGAGTGGATGGGCACCTCGTTCCAAGCCTACCCCGGCTTCGTGCCCGACCCGGACCGGGACTACTCGGCCCCGTACTTTGGCACGCACAAGGTGCTGCGTGGCGCCTCGTTTGCCACCCGTGCCCGGATGAAGCACCCGAAGTTCAGAAACTTCGCACACCCCGTCCAAGACGACATTTTTGTCGGCTTTCGTTCTTGCTCGCTTTAGATCAGCATTTGCCTTGACCAAATAGCGAAACCCTGTCCCCGGGACTGTCATTGCGAGCGAAGCGCGGCAATCCATGTCCGAGGCGCGCGGAGATGGATTGCCGAGCTTCGCTCGCAATGACGATGGTCTCGGTTACTTTGCTTAGCTGTTTGTAACGGGCGCAAAGCCCAACTCAACCATTTCAGCGGCGGTGAACACTCGTGAGCGGGTGTGGAAGGCTTTGCCTTCGGGGCCTTCGAGCGAGAAGGTGCCGCCATGGCCTTCGATGACGTCGATGATGAGCTGGGTGTGCTTCCAGGTTTCGTATTGCGAGGTGCTGATATAAAAATCAGCCTCGCCAATTTTCCCTAAAAACACATCGCCCGCGCCCATCGTGATTTCACCGGGCAGGTAGCAGTTGGCAGCACTGTTGTCGCAGCAACCGCCCGACTGGTGAAACATCACGGTGCCGTATTTTTTTTGCAAAAATTCAACCAGTTCCAATGCCGCTGCGGTGGCAATGACTTTTTCAACCATGTGGTTCTCCCATGTAAAAAGGGGCGGTTGCCTGCCCCTTTGATCGTTCGCTAAAGTTTAGCGTCTTGCTTAAAAGAAGCCCAGCTTGTTTTCACTGTAGCTGACCAGCAAGTTTTTGGTTTGTTGGTAGTGGTTCAACATCATTTTGTGGTTTTCGCGACCGATGCCAGATTCTTTGTAGCCGCCAAACGCTGCATGAGCCGGGTAGGCGTGGTAGCAGTTGGTCCAGACGCGACCGGCCTTGATGGCGCGGCCCATGCGGTAGGCCACGTTGCCGTTGCGGCTCCAGACACCAGCGCCCAAGCCGTACAGCGTGTCATTGGCGATGGCCAAGGCTTCGGCTTCGTCTTTGAAGGTGGTCACAGCGAGCACCGGTCCAAAAATTTCTTCCTGGAAAATGCGCATCTTGTTGTGGCCTTTGAACAGCGTGGGCTGCACGTAGTAGCCGCCGGCCAAATCACCAGCCTGGCGCGCTTCGCCGCCACCGATCAGAACTTCAGCACCTTCCTGGCGACCCAGATCAAGGTAAGACATGATCTTGGTCATTTGCTCTTTGGAGGCTTGAGCACCCATCATGGTGTTGGTGTCTAGCGGGTTGCCTTGCACGATGGCGGCCACGCGTTTGAGCACGCGCTCCATGAACTTGTCATAGATCGATTCCTGAATCAGGGCACGCGATGGGCAGGTGCAGACCTCGCCCTGGTTGAAGGCAAACAGCACCATGCCTTCAATGGCTTTGTCCAGGAAGCTGTCGTCTTTGTCCATCACGTCGGCAAAGAAGATGTTGGGCGACTTGCCGCCGAGCTCCAGGGTAGCGGGAATCAGGTTGTTGGCTGCAGCTTGGGCAATCACGCGGCCTGTGCTGGTGGAGCCGGTGAAGGCGATTTTGGCAATGCGCTTGCTGGTGGCCAAGGGCATGCCAGCTTCACGGCCATAGCCGTTGACGATGTTGAGCACACCGGCGGGCAGCAGGTCGGCAATCAGTTCGGCCAAGATCAACAAGCTGATGGGGGTGGACTCTGCTGGTTTGAGCACCACGCAGTTGCCCGCGCCAATGGCGGGTGCCAGTTTCCAGGCGGCCATCAAAATCGGGAAATTCCAAGGAATGATTTGTCCGACTACGCCCAGGGGTTCCTGGAAGTGGTAGGCCACCGTATCGCCGTCAAGGTCGGACAGGCCGCCTTCTTGAGCGCGCACGCAACCGGCAAAGTAGCGGAAGTGGTCGATGGACAAAGGGATGTCGGCGTTGATGGTTTCACGAATCGGCTTGCCGTTGTCGATGGTCTCGGCGTAGGCCAGCAACTCGAGGTTGGCTTCCAGACGATCAGCTATTTTGAGCAAAATGTTGGAGCGCTCGGTGGGGCTGGTTTTGCCCCAGGCGTCAGCCGCGGCATGCGCTGCGTCGAGTGCCAGGTCAATGTCTTGTGCCGTGGAGCGGGCGGCTTTGGTGTAAACCTTACCAGTGATGGGGGTGATGACATCGAAGTATTCACCCGACACAGGGGCAACAAACTTGCCGCCAATGAAGTTGTCGTAGTGGTCCTTGAATACAATTTTTGCGTCGGCGGTGCCGGGAGCTGCGTAGATCATGGGGTGTCCTCGTCGTTGTCAAAATATATAAAAATTCCCTTGCGGGTACTTCTATTACTCAAGACGCGTGCCAACCCATTGATGCGTAAAAACCCAAAAATTAAGCTGTTTTCTTAGGGCTAACGAGCGGTTTGGCCGACGGGGTGATGGCGCACTTTGCGCCACTTGTTACATACTGGAACAGTCCGGGCAATGGGTGTCTATGCAGCAGTATTCATAGGGTAAGACCACCAGGGCAGCACTTTTCGCATGGACAACACGTCACCACTTTGCACCGGTGTATAGCCCGCGAGATCGGTCACTTGCGCTTGCCAGGCGGGTGTTTTGAGCAGTTGGAGCAAGGCCTGGATGCCGGGTTGTTGAAGCGCTGATTTGAGGCAGACCAGGTGGTAGCGCTCCTCGGCCAGAGGCACAAAACCCAAGCCCGCCCGGAGCGCGGCGGCGGCAATGCCCAAGCCGACTTCAAACTGCCCGGAGGCCACAGCGTGTGCGACCGCCGCGTGGGAGGGCTCGGTGTGCTCGTAGCCCGCGAGCTGGCTGGCCGTCATGTCGGCTTGGGCCAAGAGATCGTCCAGTACCACCCGCGTGCCGGTACCGATAGCCCGGTTGGCAAAGCGGGCGCCTTTTTGCGCCACGTCCTGAAGTGAGTGCAAGCCGAGCGGGTTGCCCTTGACCACCATCAGGCCTTGCGTTCGCTGGGCAAAGCCAATAATTTTGTGTAGCCCCGGTTTGAGCAGCGGTTTGTAGGCGCGCTCGGTCAGTGTTTTGGGGCCGGTGTGCAGCAGGGTGTGGAAGCCGGCCATCACGCAGCGGTCTTCGTTCAGTGCGCGAATGGCGTCTACGCTGCCGGTGAATCGAATGTCGAGGTGAAGCTGTTGCTGGTCTGAGGCCGAGGCTTGCTTGAGCGCATGCTCGCGCAGGGCGCTCAAGGCGTCGTCATGGCTGGCGTACAAGGTGACGACATGGGCGCTGTCGTCAAACGCCACGGCAAAACTGCGCTCCAACTCGGCCCGCAACGCTTCAATTTGCGGGGCAAGACGGGCTTGGGCCTGGCTTTCGGCCCACATCAGCTTGGCGCCAAACTCTGTGAGACGTGCTGATTGGCCTTTTTCCCAAACCACCAACTCATGGCCCAACTCCTGCTCCCAGCGCTTGAGCTCGCCCCAAACGTGGCGGTATGACAAACCCAAAGCACGGGCACCGGCCGAGATGGAGCCTTGGGTGCTGACGGCTTGCAGTAAATCAATCAGCGGGTTGCGCACCAGCGCTGGGCTGCTGTCGCGGGAGAGGGTGTAGTGGAATTGGAGCCTATGCACAACAGTTCATATCGCAGGACATTAAATCAGTGGCTACGATACCCCAAGTTATTTAAGGCCTATGAATTCAATTACCGAGAGCGCAGCCACCGCGCTGCAACTCATCATTTCCCTTGATCGTGGTTTGCTCACGATTGTGGGCCGCTCCCTCTCTGTCAGCGCCATGGCCTGCCTGTTGGCTTGCGGTCTCGGCCTCGTGCTGGGCGCTTGGTTGGGGGTGGCACGTTTTGCTGGGCGCACCTGGGTGCTGACGCTGCTTAATACTTTTTTGGCCGTGCCCTCGGTGGTGATCGGTTTATTGGTCTATTTGCTTTTGTCGCGCTCCGGGCCTTTGGGGTTTTTGGGCTGGTTGTTCAGTTTCAAGGCGATGGTCCTGGCGCAGGCGCTGCTGGTGCTGCCGGTGGTCACGGCCCTGACCCGCCAATTGGTGGAAGACGCCGAGAGCGTACACGGTGAGCAATTACGCTCGCTGGGCGCACGGCCCTTTATGCGCAGCCTGCTGTTGGCCTGGGATGAGCGCTTTGCGCTGCTCACGGTGCTGATTGCCTCTTTTGGGCGGGCTATCTCCGAGGTGGGCGCGGTGATGATTGTGGGCGGCAATATTGATGGCTTTACCCGCGTCATGACGACGGCCATCGCGCTGGAAACCAGCAAGGGCGACTTGCCACTGGCCCTGGGCTTGGGCCTGATTTTGCTGGGTGTGGTGCTGCTCTTAAATGTGATGATTGCGCTGGTGCGGCACTGGCGCGAGCATTCTGAGTTGTCGCCACGGACTTCTGCGGTTTTCGCATGAGCCCGGTGGTGCAATTGCACGCCGCCAGTGTGCATTTTGGGCGCGCGGCCCATGCGGTGCGCGCCTTGACCGAGGTCTCGCTCGCCATTCAAGCGGGTGAACGCGTGGCCTTGGTGGGGGCGAATGGCTGTGGCAAAAGCACGCTGCTGCGTTTGCTGCACGGCCTGACGCCACCCACTGCCGGTGCGGTGTCGCGCCACCCCAAGGCGCGCCAAGCCATGCTGTTTCAAAGACCACATTTGTTGCGTTTGTCGGTGCTGAGCAATATTGCGCTCGGCCTGTGGCTGGGCGGCATGCGCTGGGCGCAGGCCCGTGCGCAGGCCTTGGTGGCTTTGTCACGCGTTGGCTTGAGTGACCTGGCGCAGCGCCCCGCCCGCAAGCTCTCGGGCGGGCAACAACAGCGCGTGGCCTTGGCCCGGGCTTGGGCGCTGAGCCCGCAAGTGCTGCTCTTGGACGAGCCCACCGCCAGCCTGGACCCGCACGCCAAGCGCGAAGTGGAAGCGCTGATTGCCGAGTTTTCGGCCCAAGCCATGACCTTGGTTTTTGCCAGCCACAACCTGGGTCAGGTCAAGCGTCTGGCCAGCCGGGTGATTTATTTGGAACACGGCCGGGTCTTGGCTGACCTGCCCGTGCATGAGTTTTTTGACGGGGCCTTGCTGCAAGCCAAGTACCCTGAAGCCCATTTGTTTGTTAAAGGAGAACAGGTATGAAGATGTTTAAGAGTTTTAAGGCTTTAGCCCTTACCAGTTGCGCTATAGCAGCTCTTGTTTTTGTAGCGTCTGCCAGCGCTCAGGCGCAGTCGATTGTGGTGGCGTCCACCACGTCTACCGAGCAATCGGGCTTGTTTGCTTACCTTTTGCCTGCGTTCAAGCAAGCCAGTGGTCTGGAGGTCAAAGTGGTGGCGCTGGGCACCGGGCAGGCCCTGGACATGGGGCGCCGGGGCGATGCTGATGTGCTGTTTGTGCATGACCAGGTGGCTGAAGAAAAAATAGTGGCTGAGGGCTTCGCGGTCAAACGTTTTCCCGTGATGTACAACGACTTCGTGCTGATCGGCCCGGCCGCTGACCCGGCTAAAACCAAAGGCCGCGACATTGTTGAAGCCCTCAAAAAGTTGTCGGCGTCCAACACCGCCTTTATCTCGCGCGGCGACAAGAGCGGCACGCACGCCGCTGAGTTGCGCTTTTGGAAACTGGCAGCCCTCCCAGACACCAAAGGCGCGGGCTACAAAGAATGCGGCTGCGGCATGGGGCCAGCGCTCAATATTGCGTCTAGCAGCGGCGCCTACGTGCTGGCCGACCGCGGCACTTGGTTAAATTTCAAAAATCGGGGTGATCTGGCCGTGCTGGTGGAGGGTGACAACCGGCTCTTTAACCAATACGGCGTGATGCTCGTCAACCCGGCCAAACACCCACAGGTTAAGGTGGCCGAGGGGCAGAAGTTTGTCGATTGGGTGGTCTCAGCGCCCGGCCAGGCGGCGATTGCCGGCTACAAAATTGGCGGCGAGCAGCTGTTCTTTCCTAACGCGGGCAAGTGAAATTTGATGGGCTTAGGCTAGGTCACTTAAGACCTGTTCTATCGCGCTGAAAAGCGGCCGCTCTCTTGGCGCTTTATTCAAGCAAGCGTTCATCAAACGGGTGAGGGCTTCGTGCGTGGCTGGCTCTGGGTGGCTTGGACTGTGCGCCAGCAACTCTTCCAGCAGGCAGCCAAAAGCGCGAACTTCAAGCCGCTGCAGCGCAAGGGCTTGAGTTTGGCTGTGCTGCGGCAAAAACGACGCTGCACCAAAGTCGCCCAGCAAGGCTTGGCCGGCGCCGTTGTGCAAAATGTTGTGGCCGTACAAGTCGCCGTGCATCAAGCCTTGCGCGTGCAAATGCCGCGCCGCGCCCGCGATGCCCAACGCCAAACGAAGCGCAGTAGTCGCCTCGAACGCTGTGTGGACCGGGTAAATGTCGCGCGTGCACGACGTCAGGCTGGGTGGCCCGGCGAGGTTGATAAACGCGGGGTCAATCAAGTCCATCACCAAGGCGCTTTTGCCCTGCGGGTGTGCGGTCACTTGGCCCCGCACCGGAATCAGGTGCGGGTGCAGGCCCGCGCGCAGACAGGCCGCCATTTCGCACTGCGGCAGCCCATCGCTGGTGACGTCCCCTTTAAAAATTTTGACCGCCACGGCCTCTGTGCCGGTCTGGTTTTGCATGAGGGCTTGGTGAATGACGCCTGAGGCCCCTTCGCCCAAAGTTTGCTGCAAGCTCAGCCTGTGCCAAGGCACTGCGGGCATTTCTTGCGGGCTAGATTCGCTCGATTCAAATGACTCGCAAAACGGGTTGCCCGCATACGCCAGCCACGCCAGGCGGGGGAGTTGCCCCAGCCAATCGGGCAACTCAGTCAAAAGGTTGGCAGACAAACGCAGCAGCTCCAAACGTCTGCACTGGGCCAAATCGGGTGGCAAAGCCCGCAGCTGGTTGCCCGCCAGCATGAGCTTTTGCAACTGGGTGCATTGGCCGATCTCGGGCGGGAGCTCGGCCAAGCGGTTGTCCGTCAAGATGAGCCAACGCAGGGCCGGGGGCAGGGCGCCGGGTGCGATGCGCTCAACGCGGTTGGCCTTGAACCCGATCATGACCAGTTGCGGGCACTGGCCCAGCACGGCAGGCAACTCGGTAAAGGTGTTGTCTGAGCAAAACAAGATGCGCAGCTTCTTTAAGCGCGGCAAGTCGTCGGGCAGCGTCGTCAGCAAATTGCTGGAGAGGTCGAGAATTTCAAGGCTGTCGGCCAACTCGAAAATCTCCCGTGGAAATTCCTGTAAGCCGCAGGCCAATTGAAGCCGCTGGGTGCCAGCCAGTTGGCCAGCGCGAAGGCGCGCAAGGGTGTTCATCTTATTTGAAAAAGCTGCGCGGCAAGGGCGGTGCGAGGTTGTCGCGCACGGAGTTCATAAAGAGGCAATAAATAACGCCCAAGCGAATAAGAATCGAGAAAATAATCAAAGGCGCCATAGGGCCCACGGCCAAGCTGTAAATATTGAAGGCGTCTGACACCAAGCTGGCAAACGACAAGGTGGCGCAGATCAGGGCCACCCGTGAAAAATGCCAGTCTTTGGCGTAGCTAAAGGCATAAACGGTAGCTACTGCCAAGGTGTAAAAGCCGCGCATTTGCAAATTAAAAGACTGATCGTGCATGACTGGTGGAAAGTTAAATGACGCTAACGTGAGCTGCGGAATAAACAAAAGCCTGCCAATGAAATACAAGGCCGCTAACATCAAAAACCCATTTCTAAACTTGAACCCCGCGTCCACGCCTGAGGGTTGGCGCCGGTCAACCCCCCCATTCAGCAGCCAAAGTTCATGGGGTGTGACAACGGAATGTGTTTTTTCGGGTTTATTCATATTTATCATTGTATTGAAATGATTTTGTACTTTACCTCCGAAGTTGAGGGCGAAATAGTTGCCAATTTTTGACATTGTTACCCGTTGGAGCGGCGCCCTCGCCGCTCCAACGAATCACCCCAAAATAGCCGCGCCCTTGATCTGTGCAAACAGCGCCAGCCCGGGCTTTAAGTCCAGCACTTTGGCCGAGCGCTGGGTGATGCGGGCCAGCAAGGGGGTGCCACCCACGTCCAAAGACACCATCGTTTGCCCCGGGCTGTCGGTTGACAGGGCGGTGACGGTGGCCGGGAGAATATTCAAAATACTGCTGCCGCTTTGGCGGGCCAGGGTCAGGCTCACATCGCGCGCTTGTACGCGAATGCGCAATGTATGGCCAACAGCAGTTACTTGCTGAGGGACTAGCAAAGCCCCGCCTTCAAATTGGACTGTGGTCAAGTGCTCATCTGGGTGGTGACTTTGCACGGTGGTGGTGATCACGGCTCCGGCGGTGTCGCCATGGGCCAAAGGCAAGTCAAGCCGCACCAACAGTTCGCGCGTCGGCCCGGTGGCCACCACGCGACCGGCCTCCAGCAAGACCAGATGGTCGGCAAGGCGGGCGACTTCATCGATGGCGTGGCTGACATAAAGGATGGGGATGTTGAGCTCGGTGTTCAGCGTTTCCAGGTAGGGCAATATCTCGGCTTTGCGGCGGGCATCCAGGGCGGCCAAGGGCTCGTCCATGAGCAGCAAACTCGGGCTGGTGGCCAAGGCGCGGGCAATCGCCACGCGCTGGCGTTCACCGCCAGAAAGTGTTTCGGGCGCTCGCTGCAGCAGGGGGGCAATGCCCAGCAGCGTGATGGCTTGCTCAAGCGACACGCGGCGGTCTTTTTCCGAAATGCGCGTCATACCAAAGCTGATGTTTTGGGCGACGCTCAAGTGCGGGAACAGCTTGGCATCTTGAAACACATAGCCCAGGGCGCGCTGGTGAACCGGCACCCAGACTTGGGCGTCATCGTCTTGCCAGACGGCGCCATTGAC
>CANBUY010000092.1 GCA_947372745.1 Comamonadaceae bacterium
ATGTCAAGAAACTATGTACAGGTGTGATTTCCACATTTACCCCTGCAAGCCAATGAAAATGCGGTCCTTGCCGACCGAACTAAGCCATTGTGTGCATAGTTTCAAACTGTGCATAGGCAGCGCAATGTACATCTGTACATTGCGCTGCAGACCCGAATTTCATTTTCCTCAATCGCTAACGCTCAGCGCCCAGCTTCAACATCGCTTTTAAGCAGCAAAGCTAGGGCAAATACGTCGACTAAAGGCTATTGCGCGGCAGCTTTGGCTTTGAACACCAAGTTGACAGCTCTCGAAGAAAAATAGCCGCTAAAGCACCCATAAGCCAAGCTCAGGGAAGCAACAAAGGCGTTGCTGGACACAAGCTCTGCATCCATCGCGCGCATGATGGCGAACAAATACTTGGTTAAGAAGATGGCCATGATCACAAAGAGTGGCGTCCAACTACCCGGTATGAAAAAAGTTCGGCTCTCCCGGGTGAACGTGACGCGATCGTCTCGAAAATATTTGAATCTGATAAGGGTCACGATGACTAACCCAATCGCCCACAGGGCTACCGGCACAGGATTGAGGCCGAAACTTGAGTTGATGCCTGAGAGGGACAGTGCAATCATTCCCAAAGGAAGGAAATAGGCCAGTGCTGCACTGATGTTGCGGCTACGTGTTTGCTGAAGTCCGAAGATGACTAAAAGAATAAACAGTCCAAAGACCCAAATGGGTGTATGGGTCAGTATTTGAGTGATCAATTGAGTGGTCCGTCCATAAGTTACGTAGCAACAATTTTGGTGATTAGATGCCTTCGAGAATCAGGACCGTACGGTCCGCCGATGATTTACTGATCTTCAAGACTTCCTGGTACTCCACCGATTCATAGAACTTTTCGGCATCGGCGGACGAAGGGAATCTGATGAGCACCATGCGGGCCGGTGTCCAGAGTTTGTTTTCCTTGAGCGAGACGTTGCCGCCACGCGCCAGGTATTCGCCACCAAACTTCTCGACCAGCGGCTTGGCCTTTAGCTTGTACTCCTCGTACAGCTCCGGGTTCGTGAGTATTGAATCAACCACCAAATATGCAGCCATCGTCTACTTTCATTTTGAGATAAAAAGGTCTAAGTACCACCGGCCCGCTACGAAACTGGCTGTCAACATCAGGCTTGCCATGTAGATGGGATGAGCCAACATTTCAAGCTGTTTTGACGAACTAAATTCAGCGTGGGTTTTCAAAGAAAATGTAGTTCGAGCCAAAGTCGCTGATCTCGAAGTAGACTTTTTTCTCGCCCGGGTCGGCCACGAAGTTGAGGTTTTCATCCAGCACGCCGTAGCCAAAACGGTAAGAGCGAGGCTTACCATCTTCGGTGCCCATGGCGGTGCTGAGTTTGTCGATTTTCAAAAACCTGCGCACCAGTTTGTCACCGGCATAAAACTCCAGCACGCCATTGGTGCCGGTCCAGTTCTGGATATCGCGGCTGATTTTGTTTTGTTGCTCTTGCGTGCAGCTAACGCTCGCTAGTGCGGCGCAAGCAGCTATGAATAAAGTAGCAAGTCTGGACATCTTTAATTCCTGGTTAAAACAAAACCACACCGACTCTAAGTTAACTGCGCTGGCGAACGGCTTCATACAAGCACACGCCGCTGGCCACCGAGACGTTCAAGCTTTCAACGGCACCGCGCATCGGGATGCTGACCAACTCGTCACAGGTTTTGGCGGTGA
Source organism: Comamonadaceae bacterium (assembly GCA_947372745.1). Taxonomy (GTDB): domain Bacteria; phylum Pseudomonadota; class Gammaproteobacteria; order Burkholderiales; family Burkholderiaceae_C; genus Rhodoferax. Next base: position 1,709 of record CANBUY010000092.1, read on the forward strand.
GTTGACGCATGCCATCGCCTTCAGCGCCCAGGACCAGGGCCACGGGGCCTTTGAGGTCGGCTTGGTAAATGGTTTTGGTCGCTACGTCGCTGGTCCCAATAATCCAGATGCTGCGCTCTTTAAGCTCGTTCAGGGTGCGCGCCAGGTTGGTCACCATGAAATACGGCACGGTCTCAGCCGCCCCGCTGGCCACTTTAGCCACCGTAGCGTTGATGCCGGCTGCATGGTCTTTGGGTGCAATGACTGCGTGGACACCCGCGCCGTCAGCCACCCGCAGGCAAGCGCCCAAGTTGTGCGGATCGGTCACGCCGTCCAGCACCAAAATAAGGGGCTGCTCGCGCTCCGACATGGGTTTGTCGGCTTGGGCTGCCTCCAGGTTTTCCAGCAACTCATCGAGCGAATGGACTTGCTGCAACTCTTGAACGCGCGCCGCTACGCCTTGGTGGCCGTGGCCGCCGCAGAGTTTGGCCAAACGGTCGCTGTCGGACTCGATCAGCTTGACGCCAAATTCTTTGGCTTTGTCAATGAACTGACGCATGCGCGCATCGCGCCGTGTGGGTTCTAAATAGATTTCGATGATGGATTTGGGGGCTGTTTTAAGACGCACACCCACGGCGTGAAAGCCGAATAGAACTTTATTTGAAGACATGGCTCAATTATCGTAGCTTGCGAGTCGCTATTAAATAAGTAGCTGGTCAAGCACGCCAATATTGCCCAAGAGAACGAAATCTTATAAATTTACTTAGGGCTATCGACCACGCAACCGGCCTCAATCGTGATGCTTCGGCTGCAGCGCGCGGCAATGGCCCGGTCATGGGTTACCAACACCAAGGTGGTGCCCAGCTCACGGTTCAGGTCAAACATGAGTTCCATGACCTTCTCTCCCGTGGCAAAGTCAAGGCTCCCCGTGGGTTCATCCGCCAGCAGGACTGCTGGCTTGACAACAAAGGCCCGTGCCAAGGCCACGCGCTGCTGCTCTCCACCGCTCAAGACCTTGGGGTAACTGTGGAGCCGCTCAGCCAGTCCAACGCGGGTCAACATCTCGGTGGCCACGCCCCGGGCATCGCGGCGGTCTGCCAACTCTAGGGGCAGCATGACATTTTCCAGTGCGGTGAGATTGCCCAGCAGTTGGAAACTTTGAAAGACAAAGCCCACTTTTTGGGCGCGAAGGTGGGCACGGGCGTCTTCGCTCAGGGCGAAAATATCTTGACCGGCCAAACGCACCGTACCTTGCGTTGGCGTATCAAGCCCTGCAATGATCGAAAGCAAGGTACTTTTGCCAGAGCCCGATGCACCGACAATGGCGACTGTTTCCCGCGCGTGCAGTTTGAGGTCAATATCGCGCAAAATGGTCAGGGTGCCGGTGGAATCGGTGACCGACTTGAAAACATGCTCAACGGCAATAATTGAATCAGACAATTGGGACTTTCTTTGTACAGACGACACTTTATCTTGGCGCTTGCCACCGCATCGCTTGCAAGGGTATCAGCGGCAAATCCTGGTGGCGAGGTAGTGACCAAACCCGGCAACTCAAAGCCTTTGACCCTGCTGGTACTCGGTGACTCTTTGAGCGCTGAGTATGGCCTGAAACGCGGCAGTGGCTGGGTCGCCTTGCTTGAAAGCAGGCTAAAAAATGACCGTCTTAATGTGGTGGTGGTCAACGCCAGCATCAGCGGGGACACCACGTCGGGTGGACGCTCACGCCTGCCGGCCCTGCTCGCGCAACACCATCCTTCGCACCTCATTATTGAACTAGGCGCCAATGACGCCTTGCGTGGTCTCCCGCTGGAAAGCACGCGGGATAACCTGAACAACATGGCGCAAACAGCCCAATCAGCCGGCGCCAAAGTGCTGCTGATTGGCATGCAAGTGCCCCCCAACTATGGGCAGCAGTACAGCACCCGCTTTGCAGCCGTCTTCGCAACGGTCGCCAAGACCAACAAAACGGCGCTGGTGCCGTTTTTGCTCAAAGACGTGGCCGACGCCCCCGACAGCCTGCGCCTTTTTCAAGCTGACCGGATTCATCCCCGGGAAGAAGCGCACCCTACCCTGTTGGCCAATGTTTGGCCTGAACTTCAGAAAATACTCAAATGAGCTTAAGTACCCTCCCCGCCTCCGAAGTCTTGGCGCGACTTGACGAATTTGACACCGTGATTGACGCCAGAAGCGAAGGTGAATACGCAGAAGATCACCTCCCCAACGCCCTCAACTGGCCAACCCTGAACAATGATGAGCGGCGCGACATCGGCACGCTGTACAAACAGGTCAATGCCTTCGAGGCCAAAAAACGAGGAGCGGCCATCGCCGCCCGCAATATTGCGGCCCATATTGACCGGGAGGTCATCGACAAACCCAAAGACTGGCGCCCCGTGGCGTATTGCTGGCGCGGTGGTCAGCGAAGTGGCTCCTTGTCCACCATTTTGGGGCACATCGGTTTTCGGGTCACACTGATTGAAGGCGGCTACAAGGCCTTCAGGGCCGCTATGCTGCTCGATATCATTCGTTTGGTAGAAACCTTTGACTGGCGCGTGATTTGCGGCACCACTGGGTCCGGAAAAACCAGACTCTTGCAGGCTTTAAGCCTTGAAGGCGCCCAAGTGCTCGACCTTGAAGGCCTGGCCAACCACCGAAGCTCTGTGTTGGGCGCTATTCCCGGCCTGCCCCAACCGACCCAAAAAAGATTTGACACCTTGATTTGGGACGCACTCAGACACCTCGATCCGCTCCGCCCGGTCTACATTGAGAGTGAAAGTAAAAAGGTCGGCAATGTGGCCGTGCCGCTGTCGCTGATTGAGGCCATGCGAAAAAGCAAGTGCCTGAACTTGGTGCTGCCTGACGCAGAACGGGTGGCTCTGCTGATGGAGGACTATGATTTTTTTGTGAAGGATGTCGAGCATTTCTGCGAACGTCTGCACATCTTGACTGAATTTCGCGGAAAGGTCGTGGTCGAGGAATGGAAGAATTCAGTCAGGGCTGGAAATATTGAACCCGTCGTTCAAGCGCTTTTGACAGAACACTATGACCCGGTTTACCTTCAGTCGATGAAACGGAATTTTCAGCACTTTGAGCTTTCGCGTGTCTTGACACCTACAAGCCATAGTGCTGAGGCCATGCAGCAGTTGGCCAAAGAAATCAAGGGTGAAGAGCAAGCCTGAGTCTGGCCGCGAAGGCCAGCTCAAATAAAAACTTAGGTTTGAGGAGAGTCAGTGCCCGGTTCAGCAGGCTCAGCAGATTCAGTGCCCTCTGTGCCTTCAGCTTCGTCGGAAGACTGGGATTCAGACCCTTCGTCCTCACCCTCACCGACCTTGCGCTCGGCTTTGTTCTTGAGCTTGTCCTCTTTTTTCTTCTTTTTAGCCAGTTCTTTCTGACGTTTTTCGTATCCGTAATTGGGTGTTGCCAAGATGTGCTTTCAAATAATAGTTAGGGACTTTAACATTTCATGGCGGGTGTCAGACGCAAGACTCAGTTTATTAATGATTTACAGCGTTTCAAGCTCCGATTTCGCATCCAGCCACTGAACGGTTCCCCGGTAGGCATGCCAACTGGCGTGGCCCAACCAAGGTCCGACAAGGAGCAAGCCCAAGCCCCAAGGCCACAAGGCGAGACCCACCAGCAAAGTGATCAAACTACCCCACTGCAACATCACAGCGGTGTTATCCACGACCACCTCCATGCTGGCAATGACGGCAGAAATGGCATCGGCGTCCCGGTCCAATATCATGGGAATTGAGACCACGGACAAGGAAAAAACGAGACCTGCAAACGCGCTACCGACCAGCAGGTAAACCGCAAGAAACTCCCAATTATTGGGATTGAAAACGGCCTGAATCACCCCAGACGTAGAAGGCATGCCGGTATTGAAAAACACCGCAAAGACCACCAATGAGGCCCTCCCCCAAAGCAACTCCAGGATGATCAGCACCAAGACCAGCATCCCCATGCTGCGAATATGCGCATCCCAGCAAGTTAACGACGTGCTCAGTTCGGGGGCTATGCCCAATTCACGACACCTGCTGACCTCGTACAAACCCATAGCCAAAAAAGGCCCGACCAACAAACAACCGGAAGCCATCGACATGGCATATTCAGGCTTGCTGCGAAAGACTGCGCCTAAAACCACAGCCATCAGCCAAAAGGAAATTCCATAAAAAAATGCAATGCCTTTGGCCGCCATCATGTCCTGCCAACCCAAGGACAGCCAATGAAACGGGGCACCCCAGCTTAGTTTGATAATTTTTTTAAGGGGCGCGTCACTCGGCGGCGGGATGTAAGGGGTAACAAGTTCTTCCATGCTGGAAGACTACCAAGCTTTATGCCCCTGCGCCATTCAGGAAAACACCAACTTAAATCAAAGCCTTTTTTATCGCCTGATCAATATCTGCCTGTAAATCCGTCACAGACTCTAGGCCGATAGAAAAGCGAACCACCGTTCCTTGCGCAAGATAGGCGGGACGTTGGCTGCGCATGATCGACAATTCATAGGGCACAACCAGACTCATGGGACCGCCCCAGCTGTAGCCCACTTTGAAAAGTTGTAGCGCATCGCAAAACGCATCAACCTGGGCTTGTGGAAAGCGGGCATGCACGATGACACTGAAAAGCCCTGCCGCACCACCCATGCCTGGCTTGCACAAGGCTTGCCAATGGCGATGACCCGGTGAGTCAGGCAAGGTCGGGTGCAAGACCTGAGAGAACGCCGGTTGCGACAAGCACCATTGGGCAAGGGCGCGCGTAGACGCATCGTGGGCCTGGTAGCGCAGCGCTATGCTGGGGAGCGAGCGCAAAACGGCCTCGGCATCATTGGCAGCTACGCCAAGCCCCAGGCGCATATGGGTGAGCTTGAGTTTGAGGTGCAAGGCGGGATCACGGGTGATGACGCTCCCCATGAGCACATCACCGCCACCACTGGGGTACTTGGTGAGCGCATGGACCGACAGATCAACACCCAACTCGGGAACTTGACCAGGCAACAGGTCAAACGGCGCAAAGGCCAAGCCGGCACCCCAGGTGTTGTCGAGCGCGACCAGAATTTTTTTGGACTGGCACAAGCGCACGGCTTCAATCAGGTCAGGAAATTCAAGGGTGACGGAGCCAGCAGCTTCAACCCAAACCAAACGTGTGCGCTCGTTAATTTTGGAGGCCAAATCCATTGCATTCATGGGGTCGTAATACTGGTGCGTAATGCCCCAGCCTAGCAACTCCCCTTCCGCCAATGATTTATTAGGGCCGTATGCGTTGTCAGGAATCAGGACTTCGTCGCCTGACTTCAACAGTGACAAGGCCACCAAGGCAATCGCTGCCAGCCCACTGGGCACCAAAACACATTGCGAGCCACCTTCAAGCGTACAGAGCCGCTCTTCTAGCGTGTAGGTGGTTGGGGTTCCGTGAAGGCCGTAGGTGTAGGCGGACTTGTCTTTCCATTCAAAGTGCCGCATGGCTGCAACACTGGGGAAAATGACCGTTGAGGCTTTGAACACACCGGGTTGTGGCGCCTCAAAGCCCGAAGGCGGCACATAGGGGTGGTGGATTAACGTGGTAGTTAAGTCAGCCATATGTGTACCTTTAGCTTATACGCTCCACTTTTTGATTAATTGCTCAGGCCGCAAGGCGTCATACCCTTCAAAGGGTTGATGAATCCAGGGGTTGGTGGGCAAAAATTCAACCGAATAATCGGGTGTGAATGTTGACAGGGCTTTGGTCCAGATCACGGCACTGCGCAGCTCAGTGATGGGCGCGTAATTATTCTTGAGTTGACTAATCACCGCATTGAGCGTCTGACCGGAATCGGCCAGGTCGTCAACCAACAGCACTTTGCCTGCAATCTCACCCTTTGGTGTGGTGATGAAGCGCGCAATATCAAGATTGCCTTGTACGGTACCCGCGTCAGAACGGTAAGAACTGGTCGACATGATGGCCAGAGGTTTGTCAAAAACACGAGACAAGATATCACCAGGGCGCAAACCGCCACGGGCCAGGCACAAGATCGTGTCGAATTGCCATTCAGACTGATGGATCTTGATGGCCAGTTTTTCGATCAGGTTGTGGTACTCGTCGTAGCTCACATACAAGTGTTTGCCGTCTTCAGTCAACATGGAGATGCTCCTCTATTTATAGCTTGGCACGCTATTCTGGCGTGCTCTCAAGCCTTATTTCTCGTAAATCTAACGAACAGGACTTAGTCAGCCAGGTAAGGGTGACGCATCATGATGGTGTGCTCCCGGTCTGGGCTGGTGGACACCATGTGAATGGGAACGCCGGTCACTTGTTCAATGCGTTGCAAATACAGGCGCGCATTGGTCGGGAGTTTGTCGTACTGGGTAACACCTACGGTGCTGTCGGTCCAGCCTTCAATGGCTTCGTAAACCGGTTTGCAACGCTCGATGTCGTCGGCGCCCATCGGCAGAATATCGATGAGCTCACCATCCAACTCGTACCCGGTGCACAGCATCAGTTCTTTAATGCCATCCAGCACGTCAAGTTTGGTAATGCACAAGCCAGTCAAACCATTGACTTGGGCTGAGCGCTTGAGCAAGGCCGCATCAAACCAGCCACAACGTCGGCTACGGCCTGTCGTCACGCCTTTTTCGGCCCCAATGGTGCTCATGTGGTAACCAGGGGTGCCGGGTACTTCCCAATCAAGTTCCGTGGGGAAAGGACCGCCACCCACACGGGTGCAATACGCTTTGGTAATGCCCAAAATGTAGTGAAGCATGCCAGGTCCAACGCCCGAACCCGCCGCCGCATTACCGGCCACGCAGTTGCTGGAGGTCACAAAAGGATAAGTGCCGTGATCCACATCCAGCAAAGTGCCCTGCGCGCCTTCAAACAACAAATTGGCGCCTTTAAGGTGGGCCTCGTTGAGCTCGCGGGAAACGTCAGCCATCATCGGTTTGAGCAACTCGGCATGACGCATGGCTTCATCAAACACAGCCTGGAATTGAACCTGGCCATCCGCCATATAAGGTGCCAAGGTGGGACCAAAATCAAAGGCAGCTGAGTTGAGGTAGGTTGAAAGCACATGGTTGTGCAAGTCAAGCAACTCATGCAATTTGCGGGCGAAACGCTCTGGATATTTCAAATCCTGAACACGCAAGGCACGACGTGCAATTTTGTCTTCATAGGCGGGGCCGATGCCTCGACCTGTGGTGCCAATCTTGGCGTTGCCATCTTTTTCGCGAGCAGCTTCACGGGCCACATCAAGGGCCGCATGGAAAGGCAAGATCAAAGGGCAAGCTTCGCTGATACGCAGGCGTGAACGAAGCTCAACACCCACCTTTTCCAAGCCTTCGATTTCTTCAAATAGTTTGGCTGCAGACAAGACCACACCGTTGCCGATGTAGCACTTGACACCAGGACGCATGATGCCACTGGGAATCAGGTGCAAGGCGGTTTTGACGCCATTAATAACGAGGGTATGACCTGCATTGTGGCCGCCCTGAAAACGGACAACGCCCTGAGCGCTTTCGGTCAGCCAGTCAACTAACTTGCCTTTACCCTCGTCGCCCCACTGAGTTCCGACGACGACGACATTACGACCTTTGGTAGCGTTCATTTTTTAGATTTCAATTCAATTATTAAATAGCTTTAACGACCCATTGCCCAGCGACTTGTATCAGCTCGCGGTCGCAATGGAACTCATCAACTTCACTCTCATGGCCCGGTAAAACACAGACCACGGTCTCACCACGAGCGCGCAAGGCCGCAATGGCACCACGCAAATCAACGGCCTCTCGCCAAGGCGCACGAACCGCGGCACGCAAGGGGCGTGGCGCCAGCACGCTGACCAGCGCTTTGATATCGAGACTAAATCCTGCGGCCGGACGATTGCGGCCAAAGATGGCCCCCACTTCGTCGTAACGCCCACCGCGCACCAGAGCATCTGGCGCGCCTTTGGCGTAGATTGAAAAACGGGCACCGGTGTAATAGGCATAACCACGAAGGTCCGCCAAGTCAAAAGTCACCTGAGTACCGGCTAAGTGGCTGGCCAACCACTTCAAATTAGTGAGCGCGTCTTGCACAGCTGGCAGGAGCGGAAGGGCTTTTTCAGCCTCCATCAACACCTTTTCATCGCCATAAAGCTGAACCAAAGCCATTAAGCCTTGACGGGTGTCAGACGGCATGTTTTTGGTTAACTTTGAAAGCTCACTACTGTCTTTTGCGGCTAATGCGGCATGAATCAGGGTCAATGACTCGCCTTGTAGTTCAACATTTTGCAGCAAGGCGCCCACAATGCGGGCATCAGCCAAGTCAACGCTGGGGGCCTGAACCTTGGCGGCTTCCAGGCAATCAAGCGCCAAAAGCAGAATTTCAAGATCCGCTTCCAGACCTGCATGGCCATAAATTTCAGCACCAAACTGAAGCGGCTCACGCGTGGCATGCGGCGCTCCGGGTCGTGTGTGTAACACCGGTCCACAGTAGCACAAGCGCGTCACGCCAGGGCGATTCAGCAAGTGGGCATCAATACGAGCGACTTGGGGTGTGCTGTCAGCCCGCAAACCCATCATGCGCCCGGAGAGTTGATCCACGAGTTTGAAGGTTTGAAGGTCAAGCGCCTCGCCAGAACCCGTAAGAAGTGACTCCAGGTGTTCAAGCAAAGGGGGCATCACCAACTCGTAGCCATAGCAGCGGGCCATGTCTAGCAAGTCTCGACGAAGTTCTTCGATGTGCCGCGCTTCAGACGGCAAGACATCGGCAATGTGATCCGGCAGGACCCAAGCAGACATGTAAATTATGAGTGAGCTGTTAAAACAGAGATTTTACCGGGCTTAAGCCCCGAAATCGTTCACAACAGGCACCAAATAAGAAACGCACCGACAGATATGCAACTTATCCCAAAGAAACGGAGCTGTCCATCCTTCAGTTGAAGCACCTGTTGAAACGTTTGCCGCCAGCCAGAAGGCGAGATAAAAGGGAAAATGCCCTCGATCACCAGAACGAGGGCAAGCGCCATCCAAACCGTATCAATGTTCAAAATTTATTTTTTTGCTGAGGGTGCAGGGCTTGCACTACCGCGAAACACCTTAAAGAAATCAGAAGATGCTGGATCGACCACCATCACGTCACTCTTCTTATTGAAACTTGCTTTGTAAGCATCCAGACTTCTGTAAAACTGGGCAAACTGAGGATCACGGCCAAAGGCCTCCGCATAAATGCGTGCAGCTTCAGCGTCGCCCTCACCTTTGATCTTTTGAGCATCACGGTAAGCATTGGCCACAGCAATCTCACGCTGACGGTCTGCATCAGCACGAATTTTTTCACCTTCAGCAGCACCTGTTGAACGCAATTCATTCGCTACGCGCTTACGTTCGGCTTCCATGCGGCGGTAAACCGACTCGGTAATAGCGTCAACATAGTCCGCACGGGTAATCCGAACGTCAACCACGTCAACACCCCAAGGCTTGGCACCCTTGACTTTTTCAAGCACCTCAGCGCGTACATCGGCCGTGATGGCCTCCCGCTTGGTCGACAAGAGTTCTTTGACGGTCCGCTTGTTGATTTCTTCTTGGAAAGCATTGCGAACCACCCGATTGAGTTGGTTGGCACCTTCAGTTTCAGTCAAGCCCACATTGCGAATGTATTGCGAAGGCTCTGAAATACGCCACCGCACGTACCAGTCAATGACAACACGCTGCTTCTCGGCGGTGAGCATGGGCTCGGTGTCACTGGTCTCCAGTGTCAACAGACGCTTGTCAATGTAAGACACATTTTGAAATGGAGGCGGTAATTTGAAGTTCAAACCGGGCTCGGTAATGACTTCTTTGATTTGCCCCAGCGCATAAACCACGCCAAACTGCCTTTGATCGACCACAAAAAGCATCGAGCTTGCCAAGGCCAAGGTGACCAAGAGGGAAGAAAATATAAAACCTAGCCTGTTCATCATGGGCTCCTAGCGTGTATCACGATCACGGGTACGGGCAGCATCCCGAATCCGTGTATCAGCTGTAGCGGCAATCGGTGCCGCAACCGGAGCAGTCTGGGCCACAGCGGGCACAGAAGGATCGGCCACAGTCCCGGTCATCTGCATAATTTTGTCCAGCGGCAGGTACAAAAGGTTTGAGCCCTGCTTGGAATCCACCAACACTTTGGTGACATTGCTGTAAATTTGTTGCATTGAATCAAGGTACATGCGGTCACGGGTCACCTGAGGTGCCTTTTGGTACTCGGCCAGCACGGACTTGAATCGTTGCGCGTCACCCTGGGCTTGCGCCACAATTTTTGATTTGTAAGCATCTGCCTCTTCTTTCAGGCGAGATGCAGAGCCCACCGCACGGGGAACCACATCATTGGCATAGGCCTGAGCTTCGTTTTTAGCCCGTTCACGCTCTTGACCTGCCTTCAAAACATCGTCAAAAGCGGCTTGCACTTGCTCAGGTGGCCTGACACCGCCCTGCTGCAAGTTAATGCCGACGACTTCAATGCCCACTTTGTAGCGGTCAAGGATTTTTTGCATCAAAGCACGAACTCGTGGGGCAATTTGATCGCGCTCTTCCGACAGCGCACTGTCCATACGCATCTTGCCGACCACCTCACGCACCGCAGTTTCAGCAGCTTGTACCACGGCCTCACCCGGATTCTTGCTTTCAAACAAGAAGGCGCGTGCATCACTTAAGCGGTATTGAACGGCAAATTTGATTTCTACGATGTTTTCATCTTCTGTCAACATCGCCGATTCAC
>CANBUY010000093.1 GCA_947372745.1 Comamonadaceae bacterium
GACATCAACAACCCAGAGCACCGCGAAATTTCGGCCATTCGTTTGATCGCCAAAATGCCTACCCTGGTGGCGATGGCTTATAAGTACAGTGCGGGCCAGCCCTACATGTACCCCAAGAACAACCTGAGCTATGCGGGCAACTTCTTGCACATGATGTTCGCCACACCTTGCGAAGAATATGTCGTCAACCCCGTCATTGAACGCGCCTTGGACCGTATTTTTGTGCTGCACGCCGACCACGAGCAAAACGCGTCCACCTCAACCGTTCGTCTGTGTGGCAGCTCGGGCACCAACCCGTTTGCAGCCATTGCTGCAGGCGTTGCCTGCCTGTGGGGCCCTGCCCACGGTGGCGCCAATGAGGCTTGCCTCAACATGTTGGAAGACATCCAGAAAATGGGCGGCATCTCCAAGGTCGGCCATTTCATGGAACAGGTCAAAGACAAAAATTCCGGCGTCAAGCTGATGGGTTTTGGTCACCGTGTTTACAAAAACTACGACCCACGCGCCAAACTGATGCAGGAAACCTGCAAAGAAGTGCTGGCGGCTCTTGGCTTGGAGAACGACCCCTTGTTCAAGCTGGCCATGGCCCTGGAAAAGATCGCTTTGGAAGACGAATACTTCGTGTCCCGCAAGCTTTACCCCAATGTGGACTTCTACTCCGGCATTGTTCAACGCGCCATCGGTATCCCCGTGGGCCTGTTCACCGCTGTGTTTGCTTTGGCGCGCACCGTGGGCTGGATTGCACAACTGAACGAAATGATCGGTGACCCCGAGTACAAAATTGGCCGTCCTCGCCAATTGTTCACGGGTTCAGAGCGCCGGCAGGTGTTGCCCATCAATCAGCGTTAAGCTGACCTGATTAAAACGCCCGCCGATGGCAACATCGGCGGGCGTTTTGCTTGGTGCCAAAGCGTGGCGCCGGGCAGCTTAAAATATTGGATTGCCAAGGAAAAATCATATGGGCCGCACGCTTTACGACAAACTTTGGGACGAACACGTCGTCCACACCGAAGAAGATGGCACCGCCATTCTTTACATCGACCGCCATCTGGTGCATGAAGTCACCAGCCCACAAGCTTTTGAGGGCCTGCGCCAAGCAGGCCGCAAGGTCTGGCGCGTCAGTTCCATCGTGGCCACGGCTGACCACAACACCCCCACCACAGGCTGGGAGTTGGGCTACGACGGCATCACCGACCCCACCAGCAAAGAGCAAGTGATGACGCTGGACAAAAACATCAAGGAATATGGCGCTGCCGCCTATTTCCCGTTCTTGTCCAAGCGCCAGGGCATTGTTCACGTTATCGGGCCTGAGAATGGCGCCACCCTGCCCGGAATGACCGTGGTTTGCGGTGACTCCCACACCTCCACCCACGGTGCTTTTGGTGCTTTGGCGCACGGTATTGGCACCAGCGAAGTCGAACACGTCATGGCGACGCAGACTTTGCTGGCTAAAAAAGCCAAGAACATGTTGGTTCGGGTCGAGGGCAAACTCCCCCAAGGCTGCGGCGGCAAAGACATTGTGCTGGCCATCATTGGCCGAATCGGCACGGCGGGCGGCACGGGTTACACCATTGAATTTGGCGGCTCTGCCATCCGTGCGCTCAGCATGGAAGGGCGCATGACAGTTTGCAACATGGCGATTGAAGCCGGCGCCCGCGCGGGCTTGGTCGCTGTGGATGAGAAAACCATTGACTACGTCAAGGGCCGCCCCTTGGCACCCGGCCACAATGCGGCCAACGATGCGGCGGCAGCGGTCGAGTGGGATCAGGCCGTGGCTTACTGGAAAACACTCCATACCGACGCCGATGCCCACTTTGATACCGTGATTGAGCTGGATGCCACCCAAATCATCCCCCAAGTCACCTGGGGCACCTCGCCCGAAATGGTGCTGGGCATTGACGCCTGTGTGCCTGACCCAGACAAAGAAAAAGACGCCAACAAACGCAGCGCCATTGAGCGCGCTCTGGTTTACATGGGTCTGGAGCCCGGCAAGGCTTTGAACGACCTGTTCGTGGACAAAGTCTTCATTGGTTCTTGCACTAACAGCCGCATTGAAGACATGCGCGAAGCCGCGGCGGTCGTGAAGAAACTGGGCCAAAAAGTCGCCAAAAATATCAAGATAGCGATGGTCGTGCCTGGTTCTGGCTTGGTCAAAGAACAAGCCGAACGCGAAGGCTTGCACGAGATTTTCAAAGCCGCTGGCTTTGAATGGCGTGAACCAGGCTGCTCGATGTGTCTGGCCATGAACGCTGACCGCCTCGAGCCCGGCGAGCGCTGTGCCTCCACCAGCAACCGCAACTTTGAAGGCCGTCAAGGCGCCGGTGGGCGTACCCATTTGGTAAGCCCTGGCATGGCTGCCGCTGCCGCCATCCACGGTCACTTTGTTGACGTGCGCAAGTTTGTTTGATCAGGCCACACCAGGAACACCCCATGAAAAAAATTGCCCTCGTGCTACTCATGCTTTGCATCGCCGCTTTAACCGCCTGCAACACCGTTAAAGGCGTTGGCCAAGACCTGCAAAAAGCAGGCGAAAAGATTGAAGACGCGGCCAAGAAAAAGTAAGGACATCCCATGCAAAAATTCACCCTGCACAAGGGGCTGGTGGCCCCTATGGACCGTGAAAACGTCGACACCGACGCCATCATTCCCAAGCAATTCCTGAAATCCATCCGCAAGACTGGCTTCGGGCAAAACCTGTTTGACGAATGGCGTTATCTGGACGCAGGCTTTCCCGGCCAAGACCCGACCAGCCGCAAGCCCAACCCTGACTTTGTGCTGAACCAAGCACGCTACAAAGGCGCCTCGGTGTTGCTGGCCCGTAAAAACTTTGGCTGCGGCTCCTCCCGCGAACACGCGCCTTGGGCGCTGGATCAATTCGGCTTTCGCGCCATCATTGCCCCAAGCTACGCCGACATCTTTTTCAACAACAGCTTTAAAAACGGTTTGTTGCCCATCGTGCTGAGCGAAACCCAGGTCACCCAGTTGTTCAACGAAGCCGCAGCGTTTCCTGGCTACGCCCTGACAATTGATTTGGAGCGACAAGTCGTCGTCAAGCCTGACGGCGAAGAGCTCCCCTTTGAGGTGCAGGCGTTTCGCAAATACTGCCTGCAGAACGGCTTTGACGACATTGGCCTGACCCTGCGCCAAGCCGACAAGATCAAAGCCTTTGAAGCCGAGCGTTTAGCACAAAAACCTTGGCTAGCCCGCACCCTGATAGCTTAACCAGCTATCATTTTATTTATTTGCAGGGCAGATGAAAACTGCGCGCTGTGCGCCAGTGCTGCCCCTCAACTGACCCGTACAACAAGGTAGATTATGAAAATTGCAGTATTACCCGGTGATGGCATCGGCACCGAAATTGTGGCTGAAGCCGTCAAGGTCTTGAACGCGCTCGACCTGAAATTTGAGATGGAAACCGCCTTGGTAGGCGGCGCTGCCTTTGAAGCCTTTGGCCACCCTTTGCCCGATGCCACCTTGAAGCTGGCCAAAGAAGCCGATGCCGTGCTGTTTGGTGCTGTGGGCGACTGGAAATACGACAAACTGGAACGCTCGCTGCGTCCTGAGCAGGCTATTTTGGGCCTGCGTAAAAACCTGGGTTTGTTTGCCAACTTCCGCCCAGCCATTTGCTACGAGCAGTTGGTCGACGCCTCGAGCCTGAAGCCCGAGCTGATTGCAGGCCTGGATATTTTGCTCATCCGCGAACTCACGGGTGACATTTATTTCGGCCAGCCCCGTGGTCGCCGTGTGGCCACCGACGGACATTTCCCCGGGTCAGAGGAAGCGTTTGACACCATGCGCTACAGCCGTCCCGAGATTGAGCGCATTGCGCATGTGGCTTTTCAGGCTGCCCGCAAACGCAGCAAGCGCTTGACCAGTGTGGACAAAGCCAATGTGCTGGAAACCTTCCAGTTTTGGCGCGATGTGGTCACAGAAGTCGGCCAGCAATACCCAGACGTAGCACTTGACCACATGTACGTGGACAACGCCGCCATGCAGTTGGTGCGCGAGCCCAAGAAATTTGACGTGGTGGTTACTGGCAATATGTTTGGAGACATCTTGAGCGACGAAGCCGCGATGTTGACGGGCTCCATTGGCATGCTGCCCTCAGCATCCCTCAACTCAAGCAACCAAGGCTTGTACGAGCCCAGCCACGGCAGCGCCCCTGACATTGCTGGCAAAGGCATTGCCAACCCGCTGGCCACCATTTTGAGTGCCGCCATGATGTTGCGCTTCAGCCTGAACCAGGAAGCCGCTGCCCTGCGCATTGAAGCAGCGGTTAAAGCGGTATTGGCTCAAGGGTTGCGCACCGCTGACATTTACAGCGCCGGCACCACCCGCGTCAGCACGCTGGACATGGGTGCGGCGGTGGTCAAGGCGCTCTAAGCACAAAATATACGGGAGCCCAGGCTCCATGAACGAACTCTTCGGAAAAGCAAAATGAACAAAATAGGTAACTTGGTTGGTTTGGTGGGCTGGCGTGGCATGGTCGGCTCGGTGTTGATGGACCGCATGCAAACCGAGGGCGATTTCGACCTGATCGAACCCGTGTTCTTCTCCACGTCCAATGCTGGTGGTCCAGCCCCGGCGCAGGCCAAAAACGAGACCACGCTCAAAGACGCTTTCAACATTGATGCGCTCAAAAAATGCGACATTATTTTGAGCGCCCAGGGCGGCGACTACACCAGCGACGTGTACCCCAAGCTGCGCGCCGCAGGCTGGACCGGTCACTGGATTGACGCCGCCTCCACGCTGCGCATGGAAGCTGATGCCGTCATCGTGCTGGACCCGGTCAACCTCTCGGTCATCAAAGATGCGCTGAGCAAGGGCGGCAATAACTGGGTGGGCGGCAATTGCACCGTGAGCTGCATGTTGATGGGCGTGGGCGCTTTGTACAAGGCCGGTCTGGTCGAGTGGATGAGCACCCAAACCTACCAAGCCGCCTCCGGGGGCGGTGCCCAGCACATGCGCGAGTTGCTGACGCAATACGGCACTTTGAATGCCGAGGTGAAAGCCTTGCTGGACGACCCCAGAAGCTCCATTCTGGAAATTGACCGCATGGTGGTGGCCAAGCAACGCGCCCTCACGGCTGCTCAAACGGCAAATTTTGGCGTCCCACTGGGCGGCTCGCTGATTCCCTGGATCGACAAAGACCTGGGCAATGGCATGAGCAAGGAAGAGTGGAAAGGTATGGCCGAGACCAACAAGATCTTGGGCCAAGGCGAAGGTTTTAACACGCCTGCCGTGCCGGTCGATGGCTTCTGCATTCGTATTGGCGCCATGCGTTGCCACAGCCAGGCCCTGACTTTCAAGCTCAAAAAAGACGTGCCCGTGGCTGACATCGAAGCCATGATCGCCGCCGACAACGAGTGGGTCCAAGTGGTACCCAACACCCGTGAAGCCAGCATGCGTGACCTCACACCTGTGGCCGTCACCGGCACCATGACCATTCCTGTGGGTCGTATTCGCAAGCTGGCGATGGGGCCTGACTATGTGGGCGCTTTCACCGTAGGCGACCAGCTTTTGTGGGGTGCTGCTGAGCCTTTGCGCCGCATGCTGCGTATTTTGTTGGCCGCGTAAACCTTAAATCCTGACCTTGACAGCGTTTATCTTGTCAGGTCAGGGCATTGCTGCTATGGTTCTTTTCATTGCCCCCAGGACCTAACGGAACCCCAATGTTTTACTTTTATCAAATGAAAATCAGAGGGAGTTCTCAAATTGAGCGATAAATTGAATGGCTGGAAAAAAACGGCTGTTGCGACAGCCGCTGTTTTAGGTCTGCTCAGTGGCAATGCCTACGCGCTGTCTCTGGGTCGAATTACGGTTCAATCGTCATTGGGTGAGCCCTTGCGCGCGCAAATTGAGCTCGTTGACTTGACCGCCGAAGAAGCAGCTTCTTTAAAGACAGCCATTGCATCGCCCGATGCCTTTAGTGCGGCAGGGCTTCAATACAACCCGGCCATGCCTGATTTACAGGTCAAGCTTCAAAAACGAGCGGATGGCCGTGCGGTCATCGAATTGAGCAGCCAACGCCTGATCAACGACCCGTTCATTGACCTGCTCATTGAGGCAACCTGGGCATCGGGTCGCATCATTCGCGACTACACCTTGTTGTTTGACCCACCTAGTCTGCAAAAGGCCAGTCCCCTGCCGCCCACACAGGCCCAAGTGCCTGCAGAGGCGCGTCAACCCAGCGCTACAGCACCGATCACACCGTCAACTCCTGCGACACCGACGCCGACACCGACACCAACCCCTGCCAAGCAACAGGTTAAAGCGGGCGACACCGCCAGTGCCATAGCCTTGCGCAACAAACCTGCCAATATTTCCTTGGACCAAATGTTGGTGGCCTTGCTGCGCGCCAACCCCAACGCTTTTGTCGGCAACAACGTCAACCGGCTGAAAACAGGGGCACTTGTTGCCATGCCAACGGCTGCTATGGCGGGGCTTGAGTCGAAGTCCGAAGCCAGCCAAATCTTGGTGGCCCAGAGCCTGGATTTCAATGATTACCGCAGAAAACTAGCGTCAGCCTCACCAAAATCACCCGTTTTAAGCCCTGACCGCAAGGCCAGTGGCACCTTGCAAACCAAGGTTGAAGACAAAAAACTGCTAACCCCAACCCCCGACAAATTGACCTTATCCAAGGGAGGCGTCAAGGAAGGCAGCAAGGGAGCCTCCCCTGAGGCCAACATCGCTGCAGAACTTGCGTCCAAAGACAGTGCCGGGCGAGCCGCCGAGATTGCGAAGAATATCAGCGATCTGAGCAAACTAAACGCTACATCAAACCTTGCGGCGCCCCCACCCCAAAGCCCAGCTTCGGCAGCTGCTTCCGCGCCAAGCGCCCCAGGACTTGTCGTGGCTGCAACGCCCAAGGCGTCTGCAGCCATAGCCGCCGCACCCGCCCCAAAAAGCTCAGCGGCAGCCGCGCCCAAGTCCAGCCCCAGTTGGCTGGAAGGACTCATCAAAAACCCCTACACGCCTGTAGGCGCAGTGAGCCTGATAGCGGCCTTGGCAGGATTCGCTTTTTTTAGACACAAACAGCGCAACAAACCCCAAACCTCTATTCTTGGCGAATATTTAGAGCCTGAAACACGCACTGACGCGCCTCAGGTGCCCACCCTGACCGACCACCCTGATGCGTCAGACCCGGCTCTCCAGTTCTCAGAAGATGAACGATCACGGCAGGAACTGGACCTTGATCTCGACCTCGATCTCGACGCTGAGCCAGCCCCTGAGCCCTCGCCCAAGCGATCAGAACCAGCGCCATTAAATGAGTCCATCGATTTGGCGCTTCCGGATTTGGATATTTTTGCTGCGCCTGAGACGAAAACGCCAACGACGATGACCGCTAATTTGAAGCCCAAAGCGCCACCCGCGTCCTCGGCCCCTATTGCTGCCAGCACCCCTGACCTGAGCGCGCTTGACTTTGAACTCGGCCTGCTTTCACTGGATTTAGGTGAGGCATCAGGCAAGGAACAAGCATCGCCGATGGTCGACAGCCAAGATCCCCTTGAAACCAAGTTGGCGCTGGCGCATGAGTTCAGCGCCATTGGTGACGAACACGGCGCCCGGGCTTTGATTGAGGAAGTCATCGCCGAGGCCTCAGGTGCCATGAAAACCAAGGCTGAACTTGCTTTGAGTCAGCTCCAGGTGAGCTAGCCTGACGGTGCGCCTGGCTCTCGGCATCAGCTACAACGGCCAAGCCTACCAAGGCTGGCAAAGCCAGTTGTCGGGCTTGACTGTGCAAGACAAACTGGAAGCCGCTCTGGGTAAATTTACCCAACACCGCGTCTCCACCCTGTGCGCAGGACGCACCGATGCAGGCGTGCACGGCCTCATGCAGGTGGTGCACTTTGACACCCCGCTTGCCCGCACCACCGCCTCTTGGGTGCGCGGCACCAACGCCTTTTTGCCCAAAGACATTTCAGTGGAATGGGCGCGGGAAATGCCGCCAGAGTTTCACTGCCGCGCCAGCGCCACCTCGCGCCGCTATGCCTACATCGTGGTGGAGTCGCTCGTGCGCCCCAGTGTGGACAACGGGCGTGTGGGCTGGGTCTACAAACCCCTGAACCTCAATGCCATGCAGTTGGCTGCGGCGTATCTGTTGGGCGAGCACGATTTCACCTCGTTTCGCGCCTCGGCCTGCCAGGCTTTGTCGCCCGTCAAAACATTGCAGCGCATTGAAATCTCCCAGCGCGGCGCTTATTGGCGCTTTGAATTTGAGGCCAACGCCTTTTTGCACCACATGATTCGCAACCTGATGGGCTGCCTGATCACGATCGGCCAAGGCAAACACCCCCCGGAATGGGTCAAAGACGTGCTGCTGGCGCGTGACCGCGATGCGGCAGCGCCCACTTTTTCGCCTGATGGCTTGTATTTTTTAGGCCCCCGCTACGCCCCGCATTGGGGTCTGCCGGAGCGCACACCGCTTTTTGATGGATTGCCATGACTCTCTCCCCCCTGGTTGCCCAGCGCACCCGAATCAAGATTTGTGGTCTGACGCGTGAGCAAGACGTGGATGCGGCCGTGGCTGCAGGTGCGGACGCCATTGGCTTTGTGCTGTTTGAAAAAAGCCCGCGTTACGTGTCCCCCGAGCGGGCGGCTGAATTGGCCCGCCGATTGCCGCCTTTTGTCACCCCCGTGCTGCTTTTTGTCAACGAAAGCACTGCAAAAATAAGAGCTGCTCAAGCACTTCTAGCGTGCTCCATAGCCCAATTTCATGGTGATGAATCACCCGAGGCGTGTTTTGAAGCAACCGAGCACGGGGCACGGCACTATTTGCGCGCCGCACGCATTCCCCTTGGCGACGCCGGGGCTGATTTTGATCTCGTAAAATACGCTCAACTTTACTCAAAAGCCCAAGCCATCCTGCTCGACGCCCATGTGGACGGCTACGGGGGTGGCGGGCAAACATTCAATTGGTCACTGCTTCCTCCAAACGTCAACGCTCACCTCGTCTTGAGTGGTGGACTGAGCGCTGCCAACGTGACCGACGGCATTCTGGCTGTTCGCCCGCGCTGCTTAAGCCTCAGCGTTGATGTGAGCTCGGGCGTCGAAGTCGACGGCCCCGGCCACAAGGGCATCAAAGATCCCGAAAAAATCAACTCCTTTGTCGCCGCCGTTCGAGCCGCCGACAAAAAACTTGCAGAAATGTTTAACCATGTTTGACTACCAACAACCCGACGCCCGTGGCCACTTTGGCATTTATGGCGGCAGTTTTGTCTCTGAAACGCTGACGCACGCCATCAACGAGCTCAAAGCCGCTTACGCCAAGTACCAGTTCGACCCCGCCTTTATGGCCGAATTCAATGACGAACTGGCCCACTTTGTCGGACGCCCCTCGCCCGTTTACCACGCGGCCCGCATGAGCCGAGAACAAGGTGGCGCGCAAATTTTTCTGAAACGCGAAGACCTGAACCACACGGGCGCCCACAAAATCAACAACACCATCGGCCAAGCCATGCTCGCCAAACGCATGGGCAAGCCGCGCGTGATTGCCGAGACCGGTGCTGGTCAGCACGGTGTGGCCACCGCCACCATCTGCGCCCGCTACGGCCTGGAATGCGTGGTTTACATGGGCAGTGAAGACGTCAAGCGCCAAAGCCCCAACGTCTACCGCATGAAGCTGCTGGGCGCCACCGTGGTGCCGGTCGAATCAGGCAGCAAAACCCTCAAAGACGCGCTCAATGAGGCGATGCGCGACTGGGTCGCCAATGTGGACAACACCTTCTACATCATCGGCACCGTGGCCGGGCCCCACCCCTACCCCATGATGGTGCGTGACTTTCAGAGCATCATCGGAAAAGAATGTCTGGTCCAAATGCCCGAGATGCTGGAGAAAGCCGGTTGCACCTTCGCCCAACCCGATGCGGTGGTGGCCTGCGTGGGCGGTGGCTCCAACGCCATGGGAATTTTTTACCCCTACATCGAACACGAAAATACCCGTCTGATTGGCGTCGAAGCTGCGGGTGAGGGTCTGGACACCAGCCGCCACTCGGCCTCGCTGCAACTCGGCAGCCCCGGCGTGCTGCACGGCAACCGCACCTATGTGCTGCAAGACGACAACGGCCAAGTGACCGAGACCCACAGCGTGAGCGCGGGCCTGGACTACCCCGGCGTTGGCCCCGAGCATGCCTTTTTGAAAGACATTGGCCGCGCTGAATACGTGGGCATTACCGATGCCGAGGCGTTGGCTGCCTTCCATTATCTGTGCCGCACTGAGGGCATCATCCCCGCGCTGGAGTCCAGCCACGCCGTGGCCTACGCCATGAAACTGGCCAAGACCATGCGCGCCGACCAGTCCATTTTGGTCAACCTCTCAGGCCGGGGCGACAAAGACATCGGCACGGTGGCCGACCTCAGTCACGCCGACTTCTTTTGCCGACCCAGCTGCACCGGTCAATCCGTCAAAGGCGACCTGTCCAATCTGGGCAAGGTTGAACACATCGTGAGAATGCCCACATGAGCCGCATCGCCGCTACTTTTTTAAAACTCAAAGCCCAGGGCCGCAAGGCGCTCATTCCCTACGTTACCGCTGGCTTCCCCTTTGCTGACGTGACGCCTGAACTGATGCACGCCTTTGTGGCGGGCGGGGCCGATGTGATCGAGCTGGGCGTGCCTTTCTCAGACCCCAGTGCCGACGGCCCGGTGATCCAAAAAGCCGGCGAAAAAGCCATGGCCGCCGGCGTAGGCATGGTGCAGGTGCTCAATATGGTGCGCGCCTTTCGCAGCACCAACAACGACACCCCAGTGGTCTTGATGGGCTACGCCAACCCGGTTGAGCGCTACAACCAGATTCATGACCGCAAAGACGGCCACAGCGCCTTTGTGGTGGATGCCGCCAACGCCGGCGTGGACGGCGTGTTGGTCGTCGACTACCCGCCTGAAGAATGTGAAGACTTTGCCGCTGAACTCCAACGCCACGGCCTCGATCTGATATTTTTGCTGGCTCCCACCAGCACCGATGAGCGCATGCAGCAAGTCGCCAAAGTAGCCACTGGCTATGTGTATTACGTGTCTTTGAAAGGTGTGACGGGCTCTGGCGCCCTTGACACCGGTGCTGTAGAGGCCATGTTGCCCCGCATTCGCCAGTTCGTCAGCGTGCCTGTGGGCGTGGGTTTTGGCATTCGCGACGCCCAAACTGCCCGTACCATTGGCCAGGTGGCCGATGCAGTCGTCATTGGCACCAAGATCATTCAACTGATTGGTGAGCAAGCCAGAGACCAGGTGGCCCCGGTAGCGCAAACCTTCATGCGCGAAATTCGAACCGCTTTGGACTCATAATCCACACCCCACAAGGAGTATTCCCATGAGTTGGCTCGAAAAACTATTACCCCCCAAGATCAAGCACACCGACCCGGCTGACCGCAGGAGCATTCCCGAGGGCTTGTGGATCAAATGCCCGAGCTGTGAGTCGGTGCTCTACAAAACAGATTTGGAGCAAAACCAGAACGTTTGCCCCACCTGCAGCCACCACCACCGTATTGGTGCGCGGGCACGCCTCAATATATTTTTGGACAACGAAGGCCGTTTTGAGTTGGGCCAGGAAGTGCTGCCAGTGGATGCACTCAAATTCAAAGACAGCCGCAAATACCCCGAGCGCCTGAAAGAAGCCCTAGAAAACACCGGCGAGACCGATGCTTTAATCGTCATGGGTGGATCGGTGCATGGCGTGGGACTGGTGGCTGCCTGCTTTGAATTTGAATTCATGGGTGGAAGCATGGGCTCCGTGGTGGGCGAGCGCTTTGTACGGGGGGTTGAAGCCGCCATGGAGCAAAAGGTACCGTTCTTAT
>CANBUY010000094.1 GCA_947372745.1 Comamonadaceae bacterium
CATCGGGCGCCTTGGCGTCAAACCAGACATTGGGCTTGGGCTCGGTCATGTATTCCCCCAAAGCACGCGCCAGTGCTTGCGGGTCCTGGAGCGCATCCTCAAGGGCATCCCGCGCGAACTCAAACAACTGTGCGGGAATTTCTCCGGGCCTGTCCACCGCAGGCTGCTTGGGGTCTTTGTAAACAGCAACGCCCACTGAATCTTCGGCGTCTTCGGCCAAACGCTGCAGCAGCTCTCGCGCCAACTCACCCCGACTAGGCGACCGAAAGCCAATCGAATACGTCATGCATTCGCCAATGGCAATGCCGTCATGGGCATGCAGCAGGGGCAAATACAACATATCCCCCGGCTCCAGAACAAACTCCTCCTCCGGCTCGAAATTGGCCAAAATCTTCAAAGGCACATTCGGCTGCAAGGTTTTATCTTTTTGCTTGCCGATGCGCCAACGCCGCTGACCGTGAGCCTGAAACAAAAACACATCGTAGCTGTCGTAGTGCGGCCCCACCCCACCGCCGTCGGTGGCAAAGCTGATCATCAAATCGTCGAGGCGGGCATCCGGCACGAACCTGAATTGATTCATCAATGCGTGCACCGCATCGTGCTGCAAATCCACGCCTTGCACCAGCATGGTCCAACCGGGCTGCTTGAGGGGCGGCAGAGCGCGGCGCTCAAAAGGCCCATGCTTGAAACGCCAACCCGGTGTTTTGCCAGGTTCTTGCACCACCAGGCGAGCTTGCGCGTCTTCGCTGGCGGCGAGTTCAAACAATTCGCTGCGGTCCAGCAAGGGCTTGAAATTTGGAATAGCCTGACGCACCAACAAGGGCTTTTTTTGCCAATGCCGTTTCATGAATAATTGAGGGCTCAGTCCGCCCAGTAATTGAAGCGGTTGATTAACATCCATAGTGCTGCAGTCCATTTTAAAAATTAAGCCAATTCTCCTATGAAAATCAAACAACAATCCGTCGTGGCCTTGACCTGGATCTTGAAAGACACACTTGGTGAAGAACTTGATGTGCTTGACGACGCGGTGGAGTTCCTGATCGGTGGCGATGACCTGTTTGACGTGATTGAAGAGGCGTTGTTAGGCCAGTCGGTGGGCGCAGAGGTTGAGCTGCAAATTGAACCCGAGCAAGGCTTTGGTGATTTCAATGACCAGCTCCTATTTCTGGAATTGCGCACACACTTCCCCGCTGAGATCGAGGTCGGCATGACGATTGAAGGCACGTCTTTGCCCGAAGGCTGCAACCCCGACGCCCCCAGGGATGCGATGTATATGGTGTCAGAAATCTACCCGGAACACCTGGTATTGGACGGCAACCACCCGCTGTCAGGCATCGCTTTACGCCTCAACCTCAAGGTCGAGTCCATCCGGGAAGCCACCGAAGAAGAAATTGGCCGAGGCAGCGCAGGCACCGGGTTTTTCAAGGTTCACGCCTTGCACACCCACGCACCCGGCAACGATACCTTGCACTAAGTTAGGCTTTTCCGGTGGAGCCGTAGCCGCCCTCGCCGCGAATGCTTTCCGGAAATTCAGTCACCACATTGAACTGGGCCTGCACCACAGGAACAATCACCAGCTGGGCAATGCGCTCCATGGGCTCAATAGTGAAGGCCACGTTGCTGCGATTCCAGGCACTCACCATGAGTTGCCCCTGGTAATCACTGTCAATCAACCCCACCAAATTGCCCAACACAATGCCGTGCTTGTGGCCCAGCCCAGAGCGCGGCAGGATGATGGCGGCAAAATTGGGGTCTTGCAGGTAAATGGCGATGCCAGTGGGCACCAGTTGCCAGGCGTTGGGTTGCAAGGTGAGCGGCTCGCTCAGGCAGGCCCGCAAATCAAGTCCGGCACTGCCCGGGGTGGCGTAGGCAGGCAACTGAGTCGCCATGCGCTCATCAATTATTTTGACGTCTATCTTCATGTCTTGTCTTAAACCTGGGTTCTTATTGAAATTTCAGAAATTAATTGACGCGCTAGCGCCAGTTTGGAGGCTCTTGGCAGTTCTTTGTGGCCCTGCGCATCCACGAGCAGCAGCGCATTGTCGTCTTGGCCAAAAGTGGCGGGGCCGATGTTTCCCACCAGCAAGGGCACGCCTTTGCGCACCAACTTGGACTGCGAATTGATCAGTAAATCCTGACTCTCGGCCGCAAAGCCCACGCAATAAAGTTCACCAGAACGCCCGCGTGGCGACTGCGCCAAGGTCGCCAAAATATCCGGATTCTCCACAAACGTGAGTTGCGGCACCTCGCCCGAGCCGTCTTTTTTGATTTTTTGATCCGCTGCATGGGCCGGACGCCAGTCCGCCACTGCGGCCGTTGCTACAAAAATAGTAGCTGCACTAGCATGCTGAACGGATGCTTCAAGCATATTTAATGCAGAACTCACATTCACGCGCGTCACGCCTCGCGGCGTGGGCAAGTGCACCGGCCCGGCAACCAGCGTAACGGAGGCTCCAGCTTCGCGGGCCGCGCGGGCAATGGCAAACCCCATCTTCCCGCTGGACAAATTGGTGATGCCGCGCACTGGGTCAATCGCCTCATAGGTGGGGCCAGCCGTTACCAGCACTTGATGACCGATGAGTGTTTTGGGTTGAAAGAAGGCGATGAGTTCTTCGAGTATTTCCGAAGCCTCCAGCATCCGCCCGTCGCCGGTTTCCCCGCAGGCCTGGTCGCCCTGGCCCACGTCAAACACCGTCGCGCCATCAGCCTTGAGTTGCGCCACGTTGCGTTGATTGGCGGGATGCGCCCACATTTCGCGGTTCATGGCCGGGGCCAGCAGCAAAGGTACCGTTTGGAGGGGGCGGGCCAGGCACATCAGGCTCAACAAATCATCGGCCCGCCCGTGGAGCAATTTGGCCATGAAATCAGCGCTGCACGGAGCGATCAATATCGCATCGGCTTCGCGGCTCAGGTTGATGTGCGGCATATTGTTGGACTCGCGTGCATCCCACTGGGAGCCATAAACCGGGCGCTGGCTGAGTGCCTGCATCGTCACTGGCGTGATGAAATGCTCGGCCGCCTCGGTCATCACCACCTGCACGGTGGCGCCCTCTTTGATCAAGGCGCGGCACAACTCGGCCGCCTTGAAACAGGCAATGCCGCCGGTCAAGCCCAAAACAATGTGTTTACCAATAAGCTCATTCATGGATGAAAATGTAGCAGACGGGCCGCCCCTTAACGCACTTATAATCTCGCTTTCCCACCTCCCCGAGCTAGCAGCTCCCTCTGACATGACCAAATTTGTCTTCGTCACCGGCGGTGTGGTGTCTTCCCTGGGTAAGGGAATCGCCTCAGCCTCCTTAGCAGCGATACTTGAATCGCGAGGCCTCAAAGTCACTTTAATCAAGCTTGACCCGTACCTCAACGTCGATCCTGGCACCATGTCGCCCATGCAGCATGGCGAAGTTTTTGTGACCGACGACGGCGCAGAAACCGACCTCGATTTAGGCCACTACGAGCGCTTCGTGGAAACACGCATGCGCAAGGCCAACAACTTCACCACCGGCCAAATCTACAAAAGCGTGTTGGAAAAAGAACGCCGTGGCGACTACCTGGGCAAAACTGTTCAGGTCATCCCCCACGTCACCAACGAGATTCAGGACTTCGTGCGGCGCGGCGCCCGCGTCGGAACGCCTGATGCGGTGGATGTCGCCATTGTCGAGATTGGCGGCACCGTGGGCGATATCGAGTCCCTGCCGTTCCTGGAAGCTGTGCGCCAGATGAGCTTGAAGCTCGGCCCCAACAACAGCGCCTTTGTGCACTTGAGCTACGTGCCCTGGATTGCCGCTGCGGGCGAACTCAAAACCAAGCCCACCCAGCACACCGCCAAGCAATTGCGCGAAATCGGCATTCAAGCCGACGCCCTGCTGTGTCGCGCTGACCGCCCGATTCCTGAAGAAGAGCGCCAGAAAATCTCGCTCTTCTCCAACGTGCCCGACTGGGGCGTCATCTCCATGTGGGATGTGGACACCATCTACAAAGTGCCCCGCATGCTGCACGAGCAAGGGCTGGATGGCCTCATTTGCGACAAACTGCGCCTGAACACGCCACCGGCCAATTTAAAACGTTGGGACGATCTGGTGTTTGAGACCGAACACCCCCAAGGCGACGTCACCATCGCCATGGTCGGTAAGTACGTGGACTTGAGCGACAGCTACAAGTCGCTGAACGAGGCGTTGCGCCACGCCGGCATGAAAAACCATGTGCGCGTCAAAATCAACTACTTTGACTCCGAGACCATCACGCCCGAGAGCGTGGCCCAACTCGCCAAGTTTGACGCCATTTTGGTGCCCGGCGGCTTTGGTATTCGGGGCGTCGAAGGCAAAATTTGCGCTGCCCGCTTTGCCCGTGAAAACAAAGTGCCTTACCTCGGCATTTGTCTCGGCATGCAAGTGGCCACCATTGAGTTTGCGCGCCATGTGGCCGGCCTTGAAAATGCCAACAGCACCGAATTTGCCCCCACCGGTCCCCACCCGGTCATCGCCCTGATCACCGAGTGGAAAGACGAGGATGGCACCATCAAAACCCGCGATGAAAACTCGGACCTGGGCGGCACCATGCGCCTGGGCGCGCAAAGCTCAGACGTGGCCCCCGGCACCTTGGCGCACAAAATTTATGGCGATGTGGTGACCGAGCGTCACCGCCACCGCTATGAAGCCAACGTCCACTACCTCGACACCCTGCGCAAAGCCGGTTTGGTGATCTCGGCGCTGACCCAGCGTGAGCAGCTCACTGAAATCGTCGAACTGCCACAAGACGTTCACCCCTGGTACATGGGCGTTCAGTTTCACCCTGAATTCAAATCGACGCCTTGGGATGGGCACCCCCTGTTCAACGCCTTCATCAAGGCCGCTGTTGAGCATCAAACGGCTGGCAGCCATTTGAAAGTGGTGGCCTGATGAAGTTATGTGGCTTTGATATCGGTCTGCAACATCGATTTTTTCTGATTGCCGGGCCCTGCGTCATTGAATCAGAGCAACTGCAGATGGACACGGCCGGCACGCTGAAAGAAATCACCGCGTCTTTGGGTATCCCGTTCATTTTCAAAAGCAGTTTTGACAAGGCCAACCGCTCCAGCGGTGGCACGTTTCGTGGGCCTGGCATCGACCGCGGCCTTGAAATACTCGCCAAAGTCAAACGCGAACTGAATGTGCCCATCTTGACGGACGTGCACTCCATTGAGCAAATTGCACAGGTGTCTTCGGTCGTTGACGTGTTGCAAACCCCCGCCTTTTTGTGCCGCCAAACCGACTTTATTCGCGCGGTAGCGCAATCGGGCTTGCCGGTCAATATCAAAAAAGGGCAGTTTTTGGCTCCCGGCGACATGAAAAATGTCATTGACAAGGCCCGGGCAGCGGCGCGTGAAATGGGCTTGAATGAAGACAACTTCATGGCCTGCGAACGCGGCGCCAGTTTTGGCTACAACAACCTGGTGAGCGACATGAGGTCATTGGCCATCATGCGCGAAACCGGCGCCCCAGTGGTGTTTGACGCCACCCACTCGGTGCAACTTCCCGGCGGCCAGGGCACCAGCAGTGGCGGGCAGCGCGAGATGGTGCCGGTGTTGGCGCGTGCGGCGGTAGCGGTTGGCGTGTCGGGCTTGTTCATGGAGACCCATCCGGACCCCTCCAAAGCCCTGAGCGACGGCCCCAATGCGGTGCCGCTCAAGCACATGAGAGCGCTCCTGGAGACGCTGGTGGCGCTAGACGCTGTGACCAAGAAAAATGGCTTTCTGGAAGACAGCTTCAACTAGTCTTCCTTGTTTTTTTGTTTTGTTTTATTTTTTGTAATTGAAAGTACCCCATGAGCGCAATTGTTGACATCGTCGGTCGTGAAATTCTGGATTCACGCGGAAACCCCACCGTGGAATGTGACGTTCTCCTTGAATCCGGCACGATGGGCCGTGCCGCTGTGCCGTCTGGCGCCTCCACCGGCAGCCGCGAAGCCATTGAATTGCGCGATGGCGACAAGAGCCGTTACCTCGGCAAAGGCGTGCTCAAAGCGGTTGAATACATCAACACCGAAATCTCTGAAGCCGTGCTGGGGCTCGATGCCTCCGAGCAAGCCTTTTTGGACAAAACTCTCATTGACCTGGACGGCACCGAGAACAAATCCCGTTTGGGCGCCAACGCCATGTTGGCAGTCTCTATGGCTGTTGCCCGCGCGGCCGCTGAAGAGTCTGGCTTGCCCCTGTACCGTTATTTCGGTGGCATGAGCGCCAACATGATGCCCGTGCCCATGATGAACGTGGTCAACGGCGGCGCCCACGCCAACAACAACCTTGATTTGCAAGAGCTGATGATCATCCCCGTGGGCGCCCCCAGCTTCCGCGAAGCGGTGCGTTACGGCGCTGAAGTGTTTCATGCCCTCAAGCAAATTTTGCACGACAAAGGCATGAGCATCGCCGTCGGTGATGAAGGTGGCTTTGCCCCCAATGTAGACAGCCACGAAGCGGCTATTTTGTTGATTTTGGAAGCCATTGATAAAGCCGGTTTTGTGGCCGGTGAGCAAATTGCCCTCGGCCTGGACTGCGCGGCCAGCGAGTTCTACAAAGACGGCAAATACCACCTTGAAGGCGAAGGTCTGACCCTCACCTCGGCCGAGTGGATCGACATGATGGCCACTTGGGTCGACAAATACCCCATCATCAGCATCGAAGACGGCATGGCCGAAAACGACTGGGACGGCTGGAAGTTGCTGACTGACCGTTTGGGCAAGCAAGTGCAAATCGTCGGCGACGACCTGTTTGTCACCAACACCAAGATCCTGAAAGAAGGCATCGACAAAGGCATTGCCAATTCGATCCTGATCAAGATCAACCAGATCGGCACCCTGACTGAAACGTTTGCTGCTATCGAGATGGCCAAGCGCGCCGGGTACACCGCCGTCATCAGCCACCGCTCGGGAGAGACTGAAGACTCCACCATTGCCGACATCGCCGTGGGCACCAATGCGGGTCAGATCAAAACGGGTTCTTTGAGCCGCTCGGACCGCATGGCCAAATACAACCAACTGCTTCGCATAGAAGAAGACTTGGGTGATGTCGCCACTTACCCTGGCCGTGCAGCGTTTTACAACCTGCGCTAATTAACCCGCCAATCTATGGGCAATCGCCTGGTTCTGGCCGCGCTGACCGCACTGCTCGTGATTCTTCACGCGCAGCTGTGGTTTGGCCGGGGCAGCTTGCCCGCTGTTGCACGCATGACCCAGCAGCTCGACGCGCAGAAACTGGGCAACCAAAACGCCAGATTAGCCAACGAGCGGCTCGAAGCGGAAGTGCGTGACCTCAAGGAAGGCCTTGAAATGGTGGAAGAAAAAGCCAGACAAGAACTGGGCATGGTCAAGCCCAATGAGATTTACGTGCAAATCAACAAATAAGTTGATCAAAATAGCCGTCATGGGTGCCTCGCAAAGCGGCAAAACCCAGCTCACCCGCGAACTCACGGACGAGACCTCACTCGCCAAGCCGCCCGGCACCAGTCTGTTCGTTGACGCCCCACCGCTGATGGCAGCCTTGGTGGCTCACCTGAAGACCCCCAGTTTTGGCCTGCTTCAATCCGCTCTGGCCAGCCACCAAAATTTTGATTTCACTCTGGTCTGCGGACTGGACTTGGGTCCAAGCGACTTGAACGGCGCCGACCTCCGCACCCAGGAATCACAAGACACCGGCCTGCGCGCCTTGCTAACAAGCGCCAAGCTGCCTTTTGCGGTAGTGTATGGCCAGGGTCGCGACCGCTTGTCGGCCGCCCGGCGCGCCTTGAGCGCACTCCGCAAAATCAGCTTGATGGCAGGTCAAGGCCAAGACCCCAACCCGCTCACCCTTTGGCACAGCGCTTGTGAAAACTGCAGCGACCCCGCCTGTGAGCGCGCCCTCTTCACCGGGCTACTCAAACCCCAGCCTTATTGAACGCCGGTCGAGGGTGGGACCACGCCCTCTTTGGGCAGAAAAATTTGCGCTGCATCGATCGGATCAAAGTGGTACTTGATGCCGCAAAACTCGCAGCCGACTTCAATATCACCGCGCTCGGCAATGATGCTTTCAGCCTCGGCCACGCCCAGCCCCAAAATCATGTTGCTCACGCGCTCACGGCTGCAAGTACACGAAAAATGAGGGGCCTCGTCGCCCGTCAGGGGCTCGAACCGTGTGATCGACTCTTCCCAAAACAGACGTCGCAGAATGGTGTCCACGTCCAGGGTCAATAGTTCTTCGCGCTTTAAGGTAGAGGCCAAAATGGCAATGCGGTTGTAGTGCTCATTGACACCAATCTCGTCCTCGTTTTCCTGGCTCACCATGCTGCCAGCCAGGTTGCCGGAGCCTGCCATCGGCAAGCGTTGAATCAGCAAGCCCGCCGCCACTTCACCATCCGCCGCCAGCACCAGCGTGGTGTCCAACTGCTCGCTTTGCAGCATGTAGTGCTCCAACACATCGCTCAACTTTTCCAGTTTTTCATGTTCATCGTCAAACAAGGGCACCACGCCTTGGTAGGGCTGCTGCCCTGGAAACCGGGTTTGCGGGTCTAGCGTGATGGCGCATTTGCCCTCGTTGTTCACATTGACCATCGCACTGAGTGTGGCCTCTGGCGCCACCTCGCCCAGCACGGTGGCGGTGGCACGTACCCCAAAATTAGGCATCACCTCGACTACGGCCAGCTTCACCGGGCCATCTCCAAACACCTGCAAAATCAAGGAACCGTTGAACTTGATGTTGGACTGCATCAGCGTGGCCGCAGCCACCATCTCGCCCAGCAGATTTTGCACCGGCAAAGGGTAAGCGCCTGAGGCACCTGAAGAAGCCCGGCGGCGCAAAATCTCCACCCAGGCATCGGTCAAACGGACCAACACACCACGAACCGGCAAACCGTCAAATAAAAACTTGTGAACTTCAGACACGCACTATTCCATTCAGGGAAAAAATAAAAAAATCAAACCACCGCCCTCAAGGGCTCAGGCAATTTTGCTCAGGCCCGTACGGTAACGACGGGCATTGGCCACATAGTGCTGCGCACTCTGCATCAAGCCCGCCAATTGCTCAGGCGTCAACTGCCGGACCACCTTGGCCGGACTGCCCATGATCATGGAGCCATCGGGAAACTCCTTGCCCTCGGTCACCAAAGAGCCCGCACCCACCAGGCAGCCTTTGCCAATTTTGGCGCCGTTCAGCACCACCGCCCCAATGCCGATCAAGGAACCATCGCCCACCGTACAGCCGTGCAACATCACCTTGTGGCCCACAGTGACGTCATCGCCCAACACCAGCGGCATACCGACATCGGCGTGCAAGACGCTGCCGTCCTGAATATTGGAGCGCGCCCCGACGCTAATGGTCGAGGTGTCACCCCGAATCACCACGCCAAACCAAACGCTGGCATCTTCCCCCAGAGCCACATGACCCATCACCTGCGCACTGTCAGACACCCAGGCTGAATCAGCAATTTGGGGGATTAAACCGTCAAGTTCATAAATAGCCATGGGGACTCCGTTTTTTCAATAAGCCCGAATTGTACGGACGCCGCCTGCACCCCGCCATGGCGAATCCTCTTTCGGCAAGATGGATTGCCACGTCGCTACGCTCCTCGCAAGGACGACTACCCCCCGTCATTGCGAGCGTAGCGCGGCAATCCATGACATTTACCCCCTCGGGTGGTGCTGCGCGTGCAAGACTTTTAGGCGTTCGCGGGCGACGTGGGTGTAAATGGTGGTGGTGGAAATATCGGCATGACCCAGCAGCATTTGCACGGCCCGCAGGTCGGCGCCGTGGTTCAGCAAATGCGTGGCAAAGGCGTGGCGCAAGGTGTGCGGCGAAAGTGTGGCTGCCATGCCTGCGCCCAAAGCGTGCTTTTTCACAATCATCCAAAACATCACCCGGCTCATGGCCGTGCCCGCCTTGGCGCCCCGGTAGGTCACAAACAGGTCGTCAGTCTGCTTGCCCGCCAGCAACTCAGGGCGCGCCTCGGCCAGATAGCGCGTCAGCCACACGCTGGCCACCTCGCCAAAGGGCACCAGTCGCTCTTTGTTGCCCTTGCCAAACACCCGCAGCACGTTGTCAGACAAACTCACGTTAAAGACCTTGAGGGTGACCAACTCGCTCACCCGCAGGCCACTGGCGTACATCAGTTCCAGCATGGTGCGGTCACGCACCCCCAAAGCCGTTTGAGTATCTGGCGCCCACAGCAGCGCCTCCACTTGTGCTTCAGTCAAAGTTTTGGGTATCCGCAGCGCCTGCTTGGCGGCCTGCAATTTAAGGGTGGGGTCTGACGGGATCAATCGCTCACGAAAGGCCCAGCGAAAGTAGCGTTTAAAAACGGTCAGGCGCCGGTTGGCGGTGGTGGCTTTGGTGCTGGCGTGTTGGGCTGAAAAATAACCATTCAAATCCGCCTCAACCGTCGCCTCCAAGCCCCGGCCTTGGGGCGCGAGCCAGGCGACATACAGCGTTAAATCGCGCCGATAGGCCGAGAGGGTGTTTTTAGACAAGCCCTCTTCCAGCCACAGGGCATCAATGAAGGCGTCGATGGACGCATCTTTGAGGAGAGGGAGCGTGTTCAATCGAGTTTAAGTTTGGCGGTTTCCACCACTTTTTTATAGACCTCAAACTCGGCGGCGATTTGCGCTGCAAATTGCTCCGGGGTGTTGGCGATGATGAGGGAGCCGGTTTCCTCGATCCGCTTTTTCACGGCAGGATCTTCCAGCGCCTTGCGCACGCCGGCGTTGACCTTGTCCACGATGTCACGCGGGAGGCCTTTGGGTCCATAAATACCGTAATAAGCCATGCGGTTCACCGGCTCCAGCCCCAGTTCCTTGAAGGTGGGCACATTGGGCAACTGCGACAGGCGCTGAGGTGCGGCCACCGCAATCGCCACCAGGCGACCGCTTTGAATAAAGGGCAATGCCGAGGGCAAATTGTCAAAGGTCATGGGCACTTGTCCCGCCACCGTATCGTTCAGGGCCGGGCCCGCGCCCCGGTAGGGAATATGGGTGACAAAGGTGCCACTCATGTTTTTGTACAGTTCCATCTGCAGATGGCCAATGCCGCCCGTGCCGGACGAAGAATAAGAGTATTTGCCCGGATTTTTCTTCAACTCGGCCACAAAGCCTTTGTAGTCTTTGGCCGGGAAACTGGGGTGCACCGCAATCACATTGGGCGTGGCGGCAATGTTGATGATGGGCGTGAAGTCGGTCAGTGGGTTGTAGGGTGTCTTGGGGTTGATGGCGGGGTTGGCCGCAGTGGTCGACACCGTCGCCATACCCAGCGAATAACCATCCGGTGCCGCCTTGGCGGTTTCATTGGCGCCAATAATGCCGCCGCCACCGGCTTTGTTTTCAATCACCACCGTCTGACCCATAGCCTTGCCCAGCGCATCAGAAATGGTGCGCCCAATGATGTCGGTGGTCCCGCCCGGTGCAAAGGGGATTTGCAACTTGATGACCTTGTTGGGGTAACCCTGCGCCAGGACGACACCCGACATGAGGACAAGACTTAAAGCCAGTGTGGTTCGACGAAACATGGTGGTTTTTCCTAGTCAGGCGCATGGCCTGCAAACAAAGACACAGTTTACAGTCCCGAAGGTGCCTCGCCGGCGGTCATCGGTAGGTGCAAACCCTCACGCGACCCCGTAGCAGGCGTGGGCGGCTGGTATTCTCACTGGGTGAATTACGCTCAACTCCTCTTCCCCGACTTTTCGCTGATTTTGTGCGGCTACCTCATCTG
>CANBUY010000095.1 GCA_947372745.1 Comamonadaceae bacterium
GATGGGGAATTCGCTGGGCTTCCATATTGCTGACACTCGCCAATACCCGAAAACGCTGCGTCCCCGACTTACGGAGGTGCAGCGTGAATGACCGGAAATGGGCCTTGTGCGGACGGTGGTGAGAAATCGGCTACTACCGCTAAGGGTCTCAAGCAGCCGTCAGCACAATGCCGTGCCTTTTCAACGCAGCACTAATAAAGCCCGTTGAGCACATCTCCAACACAAAAGCCTGCAGGTAACTGGCCGCTTCTTCGCCCCGGCTTTTGGGCGTTCCCATCGCCTGACCAATCACCATAAAGCGCCCGGGCAGCAAGCGCAGACCTGGAACGCGCTTGGCATCAGCTTCCAGTTGTTGTTTGACACCGGCGGCCACCTCATGGTGTTGCGCCATGAAGGTGTCGACCACCAGTTGCGAACTGCCCGCGCGTTCAATCTGGGCGTGTTTTAGCTCGCGGCTCAGGAACAGATCGTAGGCACTGCCTTTGCCGACCGTTACCCGGATGCCTGCCCGGTCTACTTCTTCGTTCTGTTGGATCGGTGAGTCTTCCCGCACCAGATAGCTGCCTTCAATGAGCACATAAGGTTGGGTGAATGAAATTTCCTGACCCCGCAGCGGGTCAACCGCAAAGAAACCAATGTCGGCCTGCTCGGTTCTGAGCGCTTCAACCGATTTGCTGGCGGTATCAAACACCACCAACTCCACGTCCACTCCAAGTCGCCCAGCCAGCGCATGGGCGAGGTCGACCGAGATGCCCACAGCTTGGCCGGTATGGGCGTCCTTGTTGGCAAGAATCGGGTTGCCGAGGTTAATGGAGGCGCGAAGCTTGCCCGTGGGCGCAAATGCGGTTAGCAAAGAAGAAGTCATCAGCGTCAATCCCTATAAAAATGGCCAGCCACCTATTATGGGCGCTTGGGTGTGGCCAATAAGGCGAGGTCGCGCAGTTGACTGGCCTCTCCCAAGGTCCAGCATTGGGCGATCAACGCCGAGGTTTTGTCCTTGCCCAAAACGGCATCAGCCAGTCCGTGAAATTTACCTTCCAGCAAGGCATCCGTCATCGGGTTTTGAATGGAGCCTATGGCATGTTCTACAAACACGTGAACGCGGCGGCCATCTTTCAAAACCGCCGTGACGTCGGCACTGGCTTCATCAATGCTGTCGTCCACTGTGGCGATCACTTTGCGGCGCAAAGCCACCATGTCTTCGCGGGTCACGATGTCGTCGGCAAATTCTTCTTCTGCAGCGTAGCCAAACGTGAGCCCAGCAGCGCAGCCGTGGTAGACGCTGAATTTGGCTTGCAGGCCGTCCACCGGTTCTTTTTTGCCGGTGAGCTCCAGCACCAGCGAATGCACCTTAAGCTCGATGCTGACTACTTGCTCTGGCGTCACGCCTTGGGCGCGCAACTGCGCGCAGGCGTCAATGCTGGGGTGAATGACGATGCCGCAGGCGAAGGGTTTGTAGCTGTTGAAAGAGATCTCAAAGCGCTCACCCAGTTCATGAGTGATTTCATTCCAGTCGTTTTTTGTGGACACGGTTTGCATCATGCCCCGCGGTGCTTCTAGCGCCTTGGGGCTGGCGGTGAAGCCTTGCTGGGCCAACAGGGCTGACATCAGGCCAGCACGGGCCGCAGCACCGGGGTGGAAGGGCTTGGTCATGGTGCCAAACTGTTCGCGCATGCCAATCGGCTGCGAGGCGGCAATGCCCAGCGCCATGGCCGTTTTTTGCACATCGAGTTTGAGCAGGCGAGCGCAGGCGGCTGCAGCACCCAACGTGCCTGTGGAACCCGTGATGTGCCAACCCCGGTCGTAGTGGTCGGGGTACATGGCGTTGCCCACGCGGCAGGACACGTCGATGCCCAGCACCAACGCGTCAATGACTTCGCGCCCACTGGAGCCCAGGTGCTCGGCCATTGCCAGTACCGCTGAGGCGACTGGCCCTGCGGGGTGAATGATGGTTTTCAGGTGGGTGTCGTCAAAGTCGAAGGTATGCGAGGTGATGCCGTTGAGCAAAGCGGCGCTTGCCATATCGACCCGTTCGGTGCGACCCAACACGCTGGCTTGAGCGGCCGGTTGCAGCATGTTGACCGCTGCCAGCGCGGCATCGGCCGCTTCATGGTGGGCGGCGCCCACGGCACAACCCAGCCAGTTCATGAATGTGCGGTGGGCTTCGTGGTCCACCGCATCAGACCAGCCGCGTGAAGGATGGTTGGCGACAAATTGCGCCAATTGTTGCGTGATGGGAGGGGCGTTGTGGTCAGCGGAGACCTGGGTGTTGCGTGCCATAGTGGTGATTGGGCAAAGTTAATTGCTGATGAGTTAAAAAATGAAGGTGAGAAAGCTATTGAATAAATAGCTTGCTTAGCATGGTGGACGTGCTCTAGAGGACTATTTTTTATAAATATAAGTCGTCAGCTGTCGAGTTCAATCTTGCGGTCTTTGGCCAACTTGGTCCAGCGCGCAATGTCGGTTTTGATGAACGCGGCAAATTGCTCCGGGCTGGCCAACATCGGCTCAATCGCTTCAGAGGCCAACTTTTCACGCAGATCAGGAGCCTTCAGCACCACGGCCAAGGTTTCATTCAGTTGTTTCACGATGGGCGCTGGCATGCCCGCAGGACCCACCACGCCATACCACTGCTGGGCATCCAGACCTTTAAAGCCCAACTCATCCAGCGTCGGCAAGTCCTTGAACTGAGGGTGGCGCTTCAAACCGGTCACCGCCAGAGGCCTGACCCGGCCAGAGCGGATATGCGGAATAGCGGCCGCCAGGCCTGGAAACATGGCTTGGGTTTGACCGCCAATTAAGTCACTGAAGGCAGGGGCAATACCCCGGTAGGGAATGTGAACAATAAAGGAGTCAATTTGTTGCTTGAACAACTCCATGGTCAAGTGCGTGAGTGAGCCTTGGCCGGCCGAGCCATAACTCACTCGACCGGGGTTTTTCTTTACGTAGTCTATAAATTCCTTGAGCGTTTTGACGGGCAGCGCGGCGTTGACCACCAGCACATTGGGCGTCGCTCCGATCATGCCGATCGCAGTAAAGTCTTTAATCGGGTCGTAGGGCAGTTTGCGGGTGGCGGGACTGGTGCCATGCGTGGCGACATAGCCTTGCATCAGGGTGTAGCCGTCGGGGGCTGCACGCGCCGTAGCTTGGCAGGCAATCACGCCGCCGCCGCCGCCCTGGTTGTCGACGATAAAGCTTTGTTTGAGCAGGTTGCCCCAACGTTCGGTCACGGTTCGTCCCACCATGTCACTGCCCCCACCGGCCGAGACCGGCACGATATAGCGGATGGGTTTGCTGGGGTAGGCTGATTGCGCATGGATAAGCCCAGGTGCCAGTAGCAGGGCGGGTGCTGCTTGCAGCAGTGCACGTCTTTTCATGAGGTTCTCCGGTTTTTTTAGTTAATCAGGCGTGCATAAGCGTCCGCCACATGGTGACTGAGCATCGCCTCGCAGCGCGCAGGATCGGCGCTTTGAAGGACTTCGATGATTTCGCTGTGTTCGGCAATGGAGGTCTGCATGCCGACATCCTTGGTCAGATTTTTGAGCCTTGCCAGATGCAATTTTTGAATAATGCTTCGGTACGTCTCTGTCAACGTTGCCGATTCTGCCGCCAGCACAATAGACCAATGAAAACGAAGGTTCTCGGCGTAATAGCCCTGCACGTCTTGGCCTTGGGCGGCATCGCGCATCAGCGCCACGGAGGCGCTGAGTTGAGTCAACAAGGTCTCCCGCTTTTCTTGTGAAAGCTCGGCCACGCAGCGGCCGGCAAAACCGTCCAGTAGCCCACGCATTTTGTACAAATCTGCAATTTCAGCTGCGTCCAGTTGCCGCACGAAGACCCCGGAATGCTTGCGGGAGACCACCAAGCCAGAACTCTCCAATTCACGCAAGGCTTCTCGTACTGGCACCCGAGAAACTTGGAGTCGGGCGGCGACATCGGGCTCGTTGATGCGCTGACCCGGCGTCAAATCGCCCTGCAGGATGGCGGCCAGTAAATCGTCGCGCACCAGCTTGGCAAGCGAGGTGTCGCGCACCACGGCAAAGCGGTCGGCAGATGATTCAGTGATCCAGGGCAACATAATTAAGTGGTTTTGATATATCGTATACGAAAAATTGCTTTCAAAAGAATGGCCTTGAAAATTACCTTTCAAGGCCACTGCGTTTTAGGCGTACTTGCGTCGCCCACCTGCACGCTGATCCCGCTTTACAGGGGCGCTCGGGTCACTAAAGTTTCATTGCGCATCTGGTCGGCCATGGTTTCTCGGGTGCGAATGACGTGGCATTGCTTGCCATCAACGATTAGCTCAGGCGCCCGTCCGCGTGAGTTGTAATTGCTGGCCATGCTCATGCAATAAGCACCAGCTGACAGGACCGCCAACAGGTCACCCGCTTTGACCGAGAGGTCGCGGTCGTGCCCAATCCAGTCGCCACTTTCACACACCGGGCCGACCACATCCCAGGTTTGCGGCGCTTCCTCGCCACGCACGAGCGGCACGATCTGGTGGTAGGCCTGGTACATGGCTGGGCGCGGCAGGTCGTTCATGGCCGCGTCAATAATGCAAAAGTTCTTTTGCTCGCCCGGCTTCAAATACAGCACTTCGCTTAAGCAAACCCCGGCATTGCCCACCAATGAGCGGCCCGGCTCAATCATGAGTTGGCGCGTGCCAAAACCACGGGCATCGAGTTTGGCCAGCATTTTTTGCCACAGTTCATCGGCTGAGGGCGGGGTATCGCCGTTGTAGTTAATGCCCAGGCCGCCGCCAAAATCAATGTGCTTCAAAGGAATACCCGCCGCTTCTATCGCTTCCACCAAGTCGAGCATGCGGTCGACAGCGTCCAAATAAGGCGCTACTTCTGTGATTTGTGAGCCAATATGGCAGTCAATGCCCACCACCTTGATGCCCGCCAACACCGCGGCACGCTGGTAGGTTTGCACCACGCGGTCATGCGCGACGCCAAATTTGCTGCCTTTAAGACCGGTGGAAATATATGGGTGTGTTTTTGGGTCCACGTTGGGGTTGACCCGAATACTGACCGGTGCCTTGAGGCCCAGGCTCAAGGCCACCTCGCTCAAGACCTCTAATTCGGCCTCACTTTCGACGTTAAAACAACCAATACCGGCTTGCAAGGCGCGCTTCATCTCGCTGCGCGTTTTGCCGACCCCTGAAAATATGATTTTGCTGGCTTGCCCACCCGCTGCCAGCACGCGGTCCATGTCACCGCCCGAGACGATGTCAAAACCACAACCAGCTTGAGCAAACACCTGAATCACGCCCAATGCGGGGTTGGCCTTCATGGCATAGCAAATCTGAACATTTCTGCCAGCAAACCCGCGTTGGTAGGCCGCCAAAGCCGACAGCATGGCGCCTTTGGAGTAGACAAAAAGGGGGGTGCCGTGTTCTTTGGCCAAGTCGCTCAGGCAAAGCTCCTCTAAAAAGAGCGCATTGCCCCGGTAGGCAAGCTGGGGTTGACCGGGAAGATTATTTGAATTCATGGCTTAACAGGGGATGAGGCAGGAAGGGCAGGCACAGCGGGCGAGGCGGGTTGTGCCGTGTTGATTGAAAGGGTACGCAACAGCGTTTCGGGCAAAGTGGCGCGTTGGGCTGCACTGGGCTCTGTGGGTAAATACAAGGCACCGGGCTGGCCGCAGCCCAAGAGTCCCGCCGTACTGGCGCCAAGGACAATGGTTGTGACTAGAATTCTAGGGAAACTTAACATAGTGAAATTGTAATGACCGACCCAGAATTCATGACCGAAGCCGAAATATTGCTCAAAGCGGTTGAGGCCAATTGCGACCGTATCAACGATAGCAACCAAGCTGACATCGACAACCAGCGAACCGGGGGCATGGTCACTTTGGTATTTCCAAATAAAAGCCAAATCGTCATCAATCTGCAAAAACCATTGCATGAAATCTGGCTGGCGGCCAAATCAGGCGGGTATCACTATAAATTTGATAGCGGCTTATGGATGGATACAAAGGGTCAGGGCGAGTTTTTTGCCTGTTTATCTCGCTATGCCAGCGAGCAGGCCAACTGCCCACTGAGCTTCACGGCCTAAGCCGTGAAGACATGAAGTTCAGTTTTTAAACAAATCCAAGATTTTCTTTTTCTCATCAGCCGCGGGCAAGGTCTGAACCTCGGTGCCCGCAGGGCCCTTCGATTTGTCATCGAGCCCTACGCTGCTGATGCCGGCTCCCTTGGCGTATTCGTTGTAAAACCACTCTCCGCCTGAGTTGGTCACGCCTTCTGGTGCACTGGGTTCCATCACCGGGACGTTTTTCAGCGCCTGTTCCATGAATCGGATCCACACCGGCAAGCTCAAGCCGCCGCCGGTTTCGCGGTCGCCCAACTTGCGCGGGGTGTCATAGCCAATCCAAGTGACTGCGGCCAGCGAGGGTTGAAAACCTGCAAACCAAGCGTCCATTGAGTCGTTGGTGGTGCCCGTTTTTCCATACAAATCGGGTCGTTTCAGGGTGGCTTGTGCCGAGGCAGCCGTGCCGGTGCGGGTCACTTCCTGCAACAGGCTTTCCATCATGAACGCATTGCGGGCATCAATAGCGCGGGCAGACTCATCGAGCACAGGGGGCTTGGTCTCCACCAGTACTTTGCCTTTTTGCTCAGCGACTTTAGAAATAAGCCAGGGATTCACCCGGAAACCCCCATTGGCAAACACCGAATAGGCCGACACCATTTGCATGGGTGTGACAGAGCCAGCGCCCAGCGCCATCGTCAGAAACGCTGGGTGCTTGTCTTCATCAAAGCCAAAGCGCGTGATCCATTCTTGGGCATAGGGCGCACCGATGGCCTGCAATATCCGGATGGAGATCATGTTTTTTGATTTGGCAAGACCTCGGCGCAGCGTCATGGGGCCTTCAAACTTGCCGTCATAATTTTTGGG
The DNA here is from genome assembly GCA_947372745.1 of Comamonadaceae bacterium. Taxonomy (GTDB): domain Bacteria; phylum Pseudomonadota; class Gammaproteobacteria; order Burkholderiales; family Burkholderiaceae_C; genus Rhodoferax. The sequence continues at coordinate 6,900 of CANBUY010000095.1, forward strand.
TTCCCATGGCTGACCGCCCGTTACGCCAGCATCAAAAAACAAGGGTGAGTCGTTTACCACCGTGGCGGGTGTGAAACCTTTTTCCAGTGCAGCCGAGTAAATAAACGGCTTGAAACTGGAGCCTGGTTGACGCCAAGCTTGGGTGACGTGGTTGAACTTGTTCTTCTCAAAGTCAAACCCGCCGACCAGGGCCTTGATGGAGCCATCGCGGGGGTCAACGGCCACAAAAGCACCTTCTACCTCGGGGAGTTGGGTTACCTCCCAAGTGCCTTTAAGTGTTTTAACGACGCGAATAACCGCACCGCGCACAATTTTGACGGTGGCAGGCGCTTTGTCAGACAGGCCTGATTGAGCGGGTTTGAGCCCTTCTCCCGTAATTTCAACGACATCCCCATTTTGGCGGACGGCTTTAATTTTTCGGGCATCCGCTTCCAGCACCATCACGGCAAACAAATCGCCGTTGTCCGGGTGGTCGTCCAAGGCATCATTAATGGCTTCTTCAAGTTCCTGGGCCTTGGCGGGCAGCGTGAAAAACTCTTCTGGCCCACGGTAAATTTGGCGACGTTCAAAGTCCATGATGCCTTGACGCAGGGCCTGGTAAGCGGTGTTCTGGTCGGCAGCGCGCAAGGTGGTGGTGACATTCAGACCCCGTGTGTAGGTCTCTTCACCATATTGGGCAAACATCAATTGCCGAACCGTCTCGGCCACATATTCAGCGTGTACCTTGGTGTTGTCTGAGTTGGTTTTAACCTTGAGCTGCTCCGCCTTGGCGGTGGCGGCCTGTGCGGGCGTGATGAACCCGTTTTCCAGCATCCGGTCGATGATGTGAAGTTGGCGGGTGCGGGCGCGCTTGGGGTTGATGATGGGGTTGTAGGCCGAAGGTGCTTTGGGTAGACCCGCCAGCATGGCGGCTTCGGCGACCGTGATGTCTTTCAAAGGCTTGTCAAAGTAAGCCTCTGCCGCAGCGGCAAAACCGTAAGCCCGGTTGCCCAGGAAAATTTGATTCATGTAGACCTCAAGGATTTGGTCCTTGGTCAGCATGTGTTCTAGCTTGAACGTAAGCAAAATTTCGTAAATCTTGCGGGTGTAGGTCTTCTCGGTCGATAAGTAGACATTGCGTGCGACCTGCATGGTGATGGTCGATGCTCCTTGACTCTTCACGCGGCCAAGATTGGCGATCGCTGCGCGCAAAACCCCTTTGTAATCCACGCCGCCGTGCTCATAAAAACGAGAGTCCTCAATCGCCAGTACCGCATCGGTCATGATTTTCGGAATCTCCTTGATAGGGGTCAGGTGGCGGCGCTCTTCACCAAACTCACCAATCAGGATGCCTTCAGCACTGAATATGCGCAAAGGCAATTTTGGACGGTACTCTGAGAGATCTGAAATGTCGGGCAGGTTAGGGAACGCAACAGACAGGGCGATCGCCAAGATGATCAAGACTGAAATGATGCCTGCCGCTGCCAGTCCGCTGAGCCAAAGGAAGGTGCGTAGCAGCCAATGCATCGGCTTGGCGCTTGCTTTCGCGCGGGTGGGTGTGCTGTTTTCAGGCTGAGGTGGTTTTGATGGCATGGCAGGATTTTATTGGAAACACTTGTGCTTTAAAAAACCCATCGACTCGCCTCACTTCAATGGGATCGATTTTGAAAGGGTGACTTGATCCATGATGAAGTGCTGATAATTTTATTTATTTGTAATTAGTAAGTATTTATTAATGAAAATTTGATAAAGTAAATAATTAATTTTCTTAATAATTTTCTGGAATTGATTTGTTTCCTTTTTCCTTTTCCCCAAACAAGCAGTTTTTACCGATGCTGGGCTTGGATATCAGCGCAACCAGTGCCAAACTGGTCGAACTGGGCGTGAGGAGCGACAGGCGCCTTGTCCTCGAAAGATGCGCAGTGGTTAGGCTGGAAAATACGCAATCAGCAGAAGGCTCGGTCGATAATTTTGAGCAATTGGCGAGCGATATCCGTCGGCTCATCAAAAAAAGCCGGACGAAAACAAAAAACGTGGTCATGGCGCTGCCCCCCACGTCGGTCATCACCAAAATCATCAGCTTGCCCAAAGCTAAAAGTGAGCAAGCGTTCGAGGTGCAAGTTGAGCAGGCGGCCACACGGTTTATTCCATTTCCTCTTGATGAAGTTAATTTGGACTACCGCGTTATCGGACCAAGCCTTGCCAACCCCCAGATGCTCGACGTTCAATTGGCGGCATCACGCCGTGAAAAAGTGCAGGATATTCAGGACCTTGCCGAGGCCGCGGGTCTTAATCTTGTGATTTTGGATGTTAGTTCGTACGCCTCTCGCGCAGCGATGAAGCGGCTGGTTGAGGAAAAATACGAACCTTTCAGTGCCGTGCTCGTCGCCTTGGTTGAACTGGGCGCAAACACTACCAGCGTTCGAGTGATGCGAAACGATGAAGTGTTGTACGACAGAGATCAGCCCTTTGGTGGTGAACAACTCACCCAACTGATCGCTGAGCACTACGGGCTGCCATTTGAAGAGGCTGAGACCAAGAAACGCAGCGGGGAGTTGCCGCCAGACTATGCAGCCCAAGTGCTCGCCCCGTTTGTTGAAAATCTTTCCGCTGAGATCAACCGGGCCCTGCAGTTCTTTTTTGCCAATACGGCATTTAGGAAAATTGACGCGCTCATGCTCGCAGGGGGCTCAGCCTCCTTGTCCGGGCTTCAGGCATCGATTGAAAAAATCACGCATTGCCCCTGCTTTTTGGCCAATCCGTTTGACGGCATGCTGATGAGTGAAAGTGTCCGACTGCGAAACCTGAAGCTACAGGCGCCCGCATTTTTGACTGCTTGTGGCTTGGCTTTGCGGCGCTTTTCCCAATGAGCCTGATCAATCTATTGCCGCACCGCGCGGCCGCAAAAAAATTACGCCTGGACCTTTTCAATCGTCATTTGGGGTATTCGGCCCTGATTGGCCTTCTCTTGGCACTTGCGATTTTTCTCTTTCTTCAAGAAAAAATCTCAAAACAGCAAAAAAGCAATCAACGCCTTCAGTCTCATATCGCGCTGCTCGATCACAAGATAAAGGACATTGAGGCACTGCAAAAAGAGAATCAAGCCCTGCTGATTCGGCAGCAGGCTGTCGAAGATTTGCAGTTGGAGCGAAACATCCCCGTTTATTTGATGACAGAACTGGCAAAACAACTGCCTGAAGGTGTCTACATCACCAGCCTTCGCATGGATAAAGACAAGGTCACTTTGCAGGGGGTCTCTCCCTCAGCTGAAAAAGTGGCAGATTTCTTGCAAAACATGGGCGTAGATTCAACGTGGTTCACCCGGCCTGAATTACTGGAAGTGGTCAGTAGCTCTGCCAATTTGGCGGCCAAGGCTGCAAGAAAGGTGTCTGGTTTTTCATTGCGTTTTCAATTGAAACGCTCGAATCTTGTCTCCCCTGCGGACTCAACGGCACCTGAAGTCACCAAGCGGAGTTCACCTTGAATAACAGACGCCCCTTCGATGACGATGCCTTGGCAGAAGATGAAAAAACATGGCTGAACATGGGGCAACTTGATCTTCAGGCCTTATCAGCTAGCCCGCCGCTCTTGAAGATTTTTATATTTTTCATGGTGACTGCGCTCACGTTCATCTTCTTGTGGGTGCTGTGGCTGGGCGTGTCTCTCAGTCATTTAGAGCTGGCGCAGGCCGAAGAAATTAAGTTGCGGGAAGTGCTGAGCTTGAAGATGTCGAAGGCAGCCAAATTTGATCCGCTCAAAAATCAACGCAGTCAAATTCTGCTTGGTATTGAATCGGCAGAGATGGCCTTGTCACGCAAAGGCGAAATGGCCGGCCTGCTCAAAGACATCAACCGCATCGGCTTAAGCCGGGGTCTTCAGTTTGAACTTTTCCGTCCAGAGCCAGAGGCGGTCCGTGTGCACTATGCCGAATTACCCATCAGCCTGCGCGTGACCGGTCGCTACCATAACCTGGGACTTTTTGCCGCCGACATGGCCCACATGTCTCGTCTTGTGACGCTTGATAATTTATTAATAAGTCCTCTGAAAGATGGCCATTTAGTACTGGAGGCCACTCTTCACGCTTATCGCCATTTGGAGAGCGATGATCGTCCCGTGCTCAAAAAAACAAGTGCAGACCAGGGTGACAAACCATGAATTGGCCCATCACTTCGGTATTGATTTTTTGGCTCTGTGCCGTTTCTGCCTGCAGCTTTTCTCCAGATGACGAGACAACAAGCTGGATCGACAAGCAGACCCGTCAGACCACGCTGACGGCGATTCCAAGCCCAGCAACTCCAAAATTTCATCCGCAGCAATACAACCCCCACTCGGAATTAGATCCCTTCGACGATCAAAGACTGGTTTTGGCCAATAAAAAAGAGTGGCAGCTCTCAGCTGCCCAGGGCGGCTTGCTAGGGGCAGAAATGCGACGAAAAAAGGAAAGTCTGGAAGCGTTTCCCTTGGAGTCCATGACCATGGTGGGACGCATGACAAGTGAGAGCCAGCAAGTGGCTTTGGTCAAAGTTGACACGGTGCTGTATCAGGTGCGACTGGGCAGCCATCTGGGGCAAAACTTTGGGCGCGTGGTTGATATCAACGACCGCGGCCTAAACCTGCGAGAGCTTGTGCAAGACACGTTGGGCAAATGGACCGAACGTCAGACTATTTTGGCCCTACAGGAAAGAATTAAATGAAAAAAAATGCCAAGAAGCCGGGGCTGAAGTGGGCGCACTACTTTATTTGGGGGAGTTTTTTGTTGACTGTTTTGACGCCAGCATC
>CANBUY010000096.1 GCA_947372745.1 Comamonadaceae bacterium
ATGTCAAGAAACTATGTACAGGTGTGATTTCCACATTTACCCCTGCAAGCCAATGAAAATGCGGTCCTTGCCGACCGAACTAAGCCATTGTGTGCATAGTTTCAAACTGTGCATAGGCAGCGCAATGTACATCTGTACATTGCGCTGCACTGCCGAAGTTCACCTCGCTATGGTGACTACTTTGCTATTTAACCCGCTCTTATTTTCCTCACCAGCGCCGTGGTGGAGTAGCCATCTACAAATGGCAGTGCCAGCGCCCGTCCGCCGTAAGCCTCTACGACGCGGGTCTCGGCCAGTTTTTGCATGTCGTAGTCGCCGCCTTTGACCAGAATGTCGGGTTTGATTTGTGCGATGAGCTCCAACGGGGTGTCTTCATCAAACCAGGTGACCAAGCTGCTCGATGCCAGTGCCGCCATCACAAAGGCCCGGTCGGCCTCATTATTCAGGGGGCGGTCCGGCCCCTTGCCCAGACGCTTGGCCGAGGCATCGGTGTTGAGGGCCACCACCAAGCTGGCACCCAGCGCGCGGGCTTGGGCTAGGTACATCACATGGCCACGGTGCAGTACATCAAACACCCCGTTGGTAAAAACCAAAGGGCGGGGCAGTTGGGCCACTCGGGCGGCTATTGCGCTGGTGGGCGCTATTTTGTGGGCCAGGTCATCCAGGGCTGAGAGGGGGGCGGTGTCGGTCATGCCCTGAATGCTAGCAGGTGATTCAAGGGGTCTTGGCTGCACCAGTTTTCAAGGGATGGGGACTCAAAACAAGTAAAAGGAATCTTGGCCATAGGGAACTCAGGGTCTTCCATGATTCGCCATCATTTAAATTACCGTATAGTCACAAAATTACCAGCAAGTTCCAATTGATGTTTAAAATTTTTATCTCTCCCACTTTGCCGGTTGGTTTTGGCCGTTCTGCCCCATGAAAGTGGCCATTGTCGGCTCCGGTATTTCTGGTTTGGCGGCGGCGCATCAGCTGCACGGCCGGGCCGCGCTCACGCTTTTTGAAGCGGGTGATTATTTTGGCGGTCACACCCACACCGTGGATTTGACCTTGCCTAGTCCCAAGGGCCCGGTCACGCATGGCGTTGACACCGGGTTTTTGGTGTTCAACGAGCGCACCTACCCCCAGTTGATCAAGTTGTTTGCCGAGTTGGGCGTGCCCACTGTGACCTCAGACATGTCGTTTTCTGTGCAAGTGCCAGGGGCGCGCTCGGGTGGGGCGCTGGAATGGAGTGGCTCCGATTTAAGCACCGTGTTTGCCCAGCGCGGCAACCTGTTCAATCCGTGCTTTTGGCGCATGTTGCGCGACGTGCTGCGCTTCAACACACTGGCCACAAACCTGGCAGAGCGTGGTGCCGAGGCAGCACTGGAGCAGCCTTTATCAAAGTTTTTGGAGCAGCACAGCTTCTCTCATGAGTTTCGGGATTGGTACTTTTTACCCATGCTGGGCTGTATTTGGAGTTGCCCTACCGACCAGATGCTGCAGTTTCCCGTGGCCACCATGATTCGCTTTTGCCACAACCACGGCCTGCTGCAAGTCACCAACCGCCCGCAGTGGTGGACGGTGGCGGGTGGTGCGCGCCAATATGTTGAAAAAATGGTGGCCCGCATCGACGACAAGCGCCTGAACTGCCCGGTGCAGCACATCTCACGCGATGAGCAGGGTGTCTTGATCACCGCCAACGGGCAGACTGAGCGTTTTGACAAAGTCGTGCTGGCCTGCCATTCCGACCAGTCGCTGGCGCTCTTGGGGGATGCCACGCCGGCTGAGACGCAGGCTTTAAGTGCCGTTCGGTACCAAGCCAACCGCGCCGTACTGCACACGGATGCCTCGGTGCTGCCCAAGGCGCGCCGCGCTTGGGCGGCCTGGAATTACGAGCGCTCGGGCACGCCTGAGCGCTCGACCAGTGAGGCTCGGGTCTGTTTGCACTACCTTATTAATATGCTGCAACCCGTGCCGTTTGAGCAGCCGGTGGTGGTGTCGCTCAACCCGGTAACGCCGATTGACCCGCGCCATATTCACGCCGAGTTTGACTACGCGCACCCGGTATTTGACTTGGCCGCCCTGCGCGCCCAAGGCCAAATCCCGGCGCTGCAAGGCCAGCAGCACACTTACTTTTGCGGCGCCTGGACGGGTTATGGCTTTCATGAAGATGGGCTTAAATCAGGGCTGGAAGTGGCGCGCATATTGCTAGGACAGCTATGAATAATGAAGCGATGCTGGCGACGGCTCCCTTGATCGGTTTTGGCGAAGTGCGCCATACCCGGCTCAAACCCGCCCGGCACGCTTTTGTTTACGGCACCTATTTTTTGCTGCTGCCCATGCGCACCTTGGCGAGAGAAGGCTCAAGCACGCTGGCCCGCAACCGCTGGGCCCCTTTGAGCTTTTATGACGCCGACCACGGCGATGGGCGCTCCCCCTCAAAGGGCGGCGCGTTGGCTTGGTTAGACGAGTTGCTGGCCGAGCAAGGCATTGACGGTGCTGACGGCGAAGTCTGGCTGCACTGCTATCCCCGCGTCTTGGGCTTTGCCTTCAAGCCGGTGAGCTTTTGGTACTGCCACCGCCTGGATGGCACCCTGCGCGCCATCGTGGTGGAGGTGAATAACACCTTTGGCGAACGCCATTGCTATTTGCTCGACGCCCCCCGCTTGGGCGTGGAACTGCGGGCCGATAAGGTGTTTCATGTGTCGCCGTTTTGCCCGGTAGAGGGGACTTACCGCTTCAGGTTTATGTTTAACCGGGACCGCACCCGCACCGTGGCCTGCATTGACTATGACGATGCTGAAGGGCCTTTGATCGAGACCAGTGTCAGCGGCAAATTGCAGCCCTTGAATGCCCAGAGCAGCCACCAAGCCTTCACGCGCTACCCCTTGATGACGCTGGCCGTGGTATGGCGCATCCATTGGCAAGCCTTGAAGCTTTTCATGAAAAAAGTCCGGTTTTTCTCCAAGCCCACACCGCCTACCTCCTTTACGACCCGCTGAAATGAGCGTTATATGAACACCAGCACCGCCACTTCCACGCCCACATCCCTCGTTATTCCCCGAGGCGCCCCCGCCGCTGCCCGCACCGTGTTGAAATTGCTCAAAGGCTTGCGCCACGGCAGCCTCACGCTGCAACTACCCGACGGCAGCATGCAGCGTTTTGGTGGCGAGGCGCTTCCGCATGCGGCCCTGCATTTGCACAACTGGGCGGTGTGCTCTGCGGCGCTCAAGTCGGGCGATATTGGTTTTGCCGAGACCTATATTGACGGTGACTGGAGCACCCCGAACCTCACCGAGTTGCTGCGGGTCTTGGTTAAAAACCGCACCGAGGTGGAGGGCGTCATTTATGGCTCGTGGCTGGGGCGCCTGTTTTACCGGGTGCGCCACCTCTTGCACCGCAACACGCGCGCCAACAGCCAGAAGAACATCCACGCCCACTACGATCTGGGCAACACGTTTTACCGCCTGTGGCTGGACGAAACGATGAATTACTCCTCGGCCTTGTTCAATGGCGACCTGAGTCTGCCCCTGCCGCAAGCGCAAAACAACAAAGTGCGCCGTGCCCTGGCGCTGGCCGGCGTCAAGGCTGGCGACCGGGTGCTGGAAATTGGTTGTGGCTGGGGTGCGCTGGCCGAAATGGCCACCACCGAGTTCAAGGCCTCGGTCGTGGGCGTCACGCTCAGCACCGAGCAACTGGCGTTTGCCAATGAACGCATGCAGCGTCTGGGCGTGGCTGGGCAGGCCGATTTGCGCTTGCAAGACTACCGAGACATCCAGGACGCCCCGTTTGACGCCATTTGCTCCATTGAAATGGTGGAAGCCGTGGGCCGCGAATACTGGCCCACCTACTTTGCCACGGTCGCCAAGCTGCTCAAGCCCGGTGGGCGTGCGTGCGTGCAAAGTATCGTGATTGACGACGCTTTGTTTGACCGCTACGTGAACTCAACCGACTTCATTCAGCAGTACATCTTTCCCGGTGGCTGCCTGCCTTGCCCGCGCGAGTTCCGCGCGCAGGCCGCAGCGGCGGGGCTGGAGGTGGTGGATGAGTACGCCTTTGGCCCCGACTACGCCGAAACCCTGCGGCGTTGGCGCGATGACTTTTTGGCCCAGCGCGACGCGGTGTTGAAAAACGGCTTTGATGCCCGCTTTATCAACATCTGGGAGTTTTACCTGGCCTACTGCGAAGCCGCGTTTGATGAGAAAAACATCGATGTGGTGCAGTACACCTTGCAAAAGCGGGCGGCCTGAGTGCTGCACTGGTCTTGACCCCAGGCACCGAATGACCCAGCGTCGTCCTTTTCTCCTGACTGGTAGCGCGTTTGCGCTGGCCAGCGTTCTGCCTGCCGTGACCCTGGCGCAAACGCAACCCTTGACGCCAAATCCAAGCCTGGCGGCACTTCCCGCTGAGGTGGCTGCTGAGATGCCTGGTGCACAGTGGGCGGGCTCGGCCCGCTTGCGCTTTTTTGGTTTTGACGTCTATGACTCCCATCTTTGGGTAGCGCCGGGCTTTAAGCCAGCCCAATTTGCCCAGCATGCGCTGGCGCTGGAGTTGTCTTATTTGCGTGCCTTAAGTGGACGCGACATCGCCGAACGCTCGCTCAAAGAGATGAAGCGGGCTGCTGACCTGTCTGCGGCGCAAAGCCAACGCTGGTTGTCGTCCTTGCAAGATGCTATCCCCGATGTCAAGGCGGGCGACCGCATAACCGGTCTGCACAGCCCGGGCATGGGCGTTCGCTTTTGGCACAACGGCCAGCCTCGCCCTGCGGTGCGCGACCCCGAGTTCAGCCGCCTGTTTTTTGGCATCTGGTTGTCAGACGCCACCAGTGAGCCCCAGATGCGCCGTGGGCTTTTGTCGCGTCTCGCCCTGTGAAGCTCACAGAGATCAGTAAATTCAGTGCGGGTGCGCTTTGGCGCTACGGCCTGATGGGTTTTCCGTTGGCCTTTGTGGCCCTCCCTTTGTACGTGGTGCTGCCCAATTACTATGCCCGCACCTTTGGCGTGTCACTGGCCACGCTGGGTGCCGTGCTCTTGGGGGCACGGTTGTTTGATGCGTTCATCGACCCTTGGCTGGGCCGCTGGAGCGACCGCCTGTTTGCCCGTTCAACGACGACCGTACTGACCTGGGGCGCTGTAGCTGCTGTTGTTTTGGGCCTGGGGTTTGCGTTGTTGTTTTTTCCACCGGTTCGCGAGCCCACGCCTTTGGTGGCCTGGGCCACGCTGTGCCTGATGCTGACCTACGCCGCTTTCAGCGCTTTAAGCGTCATGCACCAGTCATGGGGTGCGATGTTGGGGGGTGACGAGCAGCAGCGCAGCCGGGTGGTGGCTTGGCGTGAGGGGCTGGGTTTGGTGGGCGTATTATTTGCATCAATTATGCCGGTAGCCCTTGGTATGCAGGCTACAGCAGCTCTGTTTTTAATAGCGCTTGCTGGTGGCTGGCTGGCCTGGCGCCAAGCGCCGCGCCCCCTGGAGGTCTTCAAACCCGGCCTTTTCCCTGCTCGCCTTACCGCACAAGTCGGGGTCTTGGGCGACACCCCCCAAGCAAGCTCCGTCTGGCTGCCTTTTTCGCGGCCTGGCTTTCGGGCCTTGCTGGCGGTGTTCATTGTCAACGGCATTGCCAGCGCGGTGCCTGCCACCTTGATTCTGTTTTTTATTCAAGACCGTTTACAGGCCCCGGCCAGCACCGAACCCCTCTTTTTAGGCAGCTTCTTCCTCAGCGCGGCTTTTTCCATCCCCTTGTGGCTGCGCGCTGTTCAGCGCCTGGGTCTGGCGCGCAGTTGGTTGCTGGGGATGCTCATGTCGATCGCGGTGTTTGTCTTTGCCGCCACCCTGGGGCAAGGCGATGTCGCGGCTTTTGTGCTGGTGTGCGCGCTCTCGGGCGTGGGGCTGGGTGCCGACCTGGCCTTGCCGGGTGCTTTGCTGGCCGGCACGATCGCGGCCAGTGGTGACCAAGGCCACGCCGAAGGCGCTTACTTTGGCTGGTGGAACTTCGCCACCAAGCTCAACCTGGCCTTGGCCGCTGGCGTGGCCTTGCCTGCTTTGGGTGCCTTGGGTTACGCCCCCGGCGCCCGCAGTGAAGACGCTTTGCAAACCCTGACCTGGGCTTATTGCCTGCTGCCCTGTGCGCTCAAAGCGCTGGCTGCTGGCCTCCTGTTTCGCCTCATCATCCGAAAGAAACCATGAAAAGACGACACCTTCTGGCCGCAGTTGGCGCAGCCGCCACCACCGTGGTGGGCCTCTCTGGCTGCGCCTCGCAAAGCATTGAGCTTTACGCGCAAGAAAAGCCGGTGCTTGATTTGCAGCAGTATTTCAACGGCACGCTGGACGCCTATGGCGTCTTCACCGACCGCTCCGGTGCGGTCGTCAAGCGCTTCACCGTGGTCATGAAGTGCAGCTGGCAAGGCGATGACGGCGTGCTGGACGAAGACTTTGTCTACTCGGATGGCACCCTTCAAAAGCGTATTTGGCGTTTAAAAAAACTCGGCCAAGGCCGCTTCAGCGGTCGCGCTGATGACGTGGTGGGCGAGGCGCTGGGCGAGAGCCGGGGCAACGCCTTTCACTGGACCTATACCTTGAGCCTTCCGGTGGACGGTCGGGTGTTTGAGGTGCAGTTTGACGACTGGATGTACCTCATGACCGACCAGGTCATGCTCAACAAAGCCACCATGAGCAAGTTTGGCGTGCGCCTGGGCGAAGTGACCTTGTCGTTTACCAAGCGCTGAAAATCATGACTTTTTTTACTCCCCTCAACCCGCCGCTTGACGACTGGCGCGACAAAACCGTTTGGATTGTGGGCGCTTCCTCGGGTATTGGGCAGGCCACGGCCAGTGCCTTGCACGCCCAGGGTGCGCGCGTGATCGTGTCAGCCCGCAAGGCGCAGGCTTTGGACGACTTTGTGGCCGCGCACCCTGGCAGCCTGGCTTTGGCGCTGGACGCCACCGATGCATGGGCCGTCAAAGACGTGGCGGGGCAGTTGCTGGCCCAAGGCCCGCTGGACTGCGTCATGTATTGCGCCGGGCACTATCAGCCGATGGTCGCGCCTGCCATGGACTTGCCCGACATGCTGCGCCATGTGGAGGTGAACTACAGCGGCGCGCTGCATGTGCTGGACGCCGTGCTGCCCGCCATGCTGGCGCGTGGTGCGGGGCACTTTAGCCTGGTGGGCAGCGTGGCGGGTTACCGGGGTTTGCCGCAAAGTTTGGCTTACGGCCCGACCAAAGCCGCGCTGATCAATCTGGCCGAAACGCTCTACTTGGACTTGCGCCCCAAGGGGCTGGGCGTGTCGCTGATCAACCCTGGTTTTGTGCAAACGCCGCTCACGGCGGGTAACGCCTTCACCATGCCCGCCTTGTTGACGCCTGAGCAAGCGGCCACCGCCATTCTGAAAGGTTGGGCGCAAGGCGCTTTTGAGGTGCACTTCCCCAAGCGTTTTACACTGTGCCTGAAGGCTTTGCGCCTGCTGCCCTACCGGGCTTACTTTGCACTCATCCGACGGGTCATCCCATGATTTCACATGAATTAAGTAGTAGTGCACCGGTGCCTGAGTTGTCGGCCACCGTCCAGCGTGTCGTTGCTTATTTTGAGACGCTCACGACCGAAAGCGTGGCCCAGATTGCCACCTTTTACGACCCGCAGGCGCGGTTCAAAGACCCGTTCAAGGATGTGCGCGGATTGGCGGAGATCAAGCACATTTTTGAACACATGTTTGTTGCGCTGGAGGCCCCGCGCTTCGTCATCACCGGTCAAATCTTCCAGGGTCAGCAGTGTTTTTTGACCTGGGAGTTCCGGTTTAAATTCAGGAATTTTCAGCGAGAGGCCGAGCAAACCATTTTGGGCGGCTCACACCTTCAATTTTCAGAGCAAGGTCTGATTACGCTGCACCGAGATTATTGGGACGCCGCTGAAGAGCTTTACGAAAAACTGCCCCTGGTGGGCAGTTTGATGCGTTGGCTGAAAAAACGAGCCAACAGCTAGGTCTCGTCTTTAGACCGGCACAGTGCCCGCGAAACTGGGGCGCAGCATGAGTTTGTCGTGCAGGCGGAGTAAATTGGGGAACTCGGTGCGCCATGAAATTTGCGGGAACCTGAAATCAAGGTAGCCCACCGCGCAGCCCACGGCAATATCCGCCAGGCTCAGGTGAATGCCGACGCAATAAGGCTTGTCGCCCAAGCCGCGACTCATGGCGATCAAGGATGCATCAATCTTGCCCATTTGACGGTCGATCCAGGCCTGACTGCGCTGGGCTTCTGTGCGGCCCGCCCAAGTGGCTTCAAGGCGCGCCAGAATGGAGGCGTCTAGCAAGCCATCGGCCAGCGCTTCCCAGGTTTTTACCTCTGAACGCTCACGCCCGCTGGCGGGAATCAGCTTGCCCACGGGGGACAAGGTATCCAAGTATTCAACAATAACGCGGGAATCAAACAGGGCTTCCGCCCCTTCCATCACCAAACAAGGCACTTTGCCCAGCGGGTTGGACTCTCCAATCGTGGTCTGAGCCGACCAGACATCTTCACTCACAAAGTCGACGTCCAGCTTTTTTTCGGCCATGACGACACGAACTTTGCGAACATAGGGGCTGGAGAAGGATCCGATAAGTTTCATGGGAAAACAGTTAGTACGAGTGAGAGGATTTTATACAAGGCCAGGCGCTGAGATGATTCAAAGGTGACATGTGTTGCTGAATCTACAATCTGCTTATGAATTTCAACGCCATCTCCGCTCTTTCTCCCTTGGACGGCCGTTACGCCGCCAAGCTCGCCAAACTCCGCCCTGTCATGAGTGAACAGGGTTATATGCAACGCCGCGTCCAGGTTGAAGTGGCCTGGTTTATCGCCCTGAGTGATTGTGGTTTCGAGGAGTTCAAGCCCCTGTCACCCGGTGCCCGCACTTACCTCATGGGGCTGGTCAAGAATTTTTCTGAAACTGATGGCGAAGCCATCAAAACCATCGAGAAAGTGACCAACCATGACGTGAAAGCGGTTGAGTACTGGATCAAATCCAAATTCGAAGCCCGCCCCGAGTTGTTGGCCGCCGAAGAGTTCGTGCACTTTGCCTGCACCAGTGAGGACATCAACAACACCAGCCACGCCTTGCAACTCAAGGCTGGCCGCGAGTTGGTCCTCTTGCCCGCACTGGACGCCGTCATCACCAAGCTGCGCGAGATGGCCCATGCCTTTGCCGATGTTTCCATGCTGAGCCGCACGCACGGTCAAACTGCCAGCCCCACCACCGTAGGCAAGGAAATCGCCAACGTGGTGGTCCGTTTGGTGGCCGCGCGTGAAAAAATTGCCAGCATCAAGCTCATGGCCAAAATGAACGGCGCTGTGGGTAACTTCAACGCCCACCTGTCTGCCTGGCCCGAGTTTGACTGGGAAGCCTTCAGCAAAAAGGTGATTGAGACCCCTGAGCCGGTCGGCCTGGGCCTCACTTTTCAGCCCTACAGCATCCAGATTGAGCCGCATGACTACATGGCCGAGCTGTTTGACGCCATCGCCCGCACCAACACCATCCTGATCGATTGGTCACGCGATGTGTGGGGCTACGTGAGCTTGGGCTACTTCAAGCAAAAGCTGCGCGATGGCGAAGTGGGCTCCAGCACCATGCCGCACAAGGTCAACCCGATTGACTTTGAAAACGCCGAAGGCAATTTGGGCCTGGCCAATGCCTTGCTCAAGCACCTGAGCGAAAAACTCCCCATTTCCCGCTGGCAGCGTGACCTGACTGACAGCACCGTGTTGCGCAACATGGGCGTGGCCATGGGTTACGCCGTGTTGGCGTATCAGTCGCTCAACACCGGTTTGGGTAAGCTGGAGATCAACGAAGCCGCCATTGCCGCCGATTTGGACTCTTCATGGGAAGTATTGGCCGAGCCAATTCAAACCGTGATGCGCCGCTTTGGCTTGCCACAGCCGTATGAGCAGCTCAAAAAGTTCACCCGTGGTGCGCCCATGACGCGTGAGCTGATGCAAGGCTTTATTGCCGATCTGGCCCTGCCAGAGGCAGAAAAAGCCCGCCTGCTGGCCATGACGCCGGGCAGCTATGTGGGCAAAGCGGCTGAGTTGGCGCGTCGCGTTTAAGCCGACATGGCCATCAAATCCACCATCTTCAAAGCCAGCCTTCAAATCGCTGACATTGACCACGCCTACTACGCCGACCACACGCTCACGTTGGCGCGCCACCCCAGCGAGACGGACGAACGCATGATGGTTCGTCTGTGCGCGCTGGCGCTTCAGGCGTACAAGTTGCAAACCGTGTGCGGTGGCGATGGCACGCTGGCCTTTGCGGCTGGTTTATCAGACCCTGAAGAGCCAGACGCCTGGTTGCGCGACTTCACCGGCCAGACCCGGCTCTGGATTGAGGTGGGGCAGCCCGAAGACAAGCCGCTGCTTAAGGCCTGCAACAAGGGCGATGAGGTGGTGTTGTATTGCTTCAACCACGCGGCCGAGGTGTGGTGGCGCACGATGGAGGCCAAACTGGCCCGGCCCAAAAACCTGAGTGTGTTTCGCGTACCCACCGCCGCCTCACAAGCGCTGATCCCCATGGCGCAGCGCAGCATGCAACTGCAGGCCACCATTCAGGAGGGCGTGCTGATGCTCAGCGACGGCGCCATGACGGTCGATATTGAGCCGGTTCGCTGGAAGTAAGGGCCCGGATTACAGCTGATTCAGCGGTATCGCCCACAGCCCATCCCCAAAGGGCAAGGCGCTGGTGCCGTCATACAAAACGATGCCCGTCACAAACTGCGGCCCGACGATTTCTTTGTATGTGGGCGGATTGAAGACCGGCACCCAAGTTTGCGTCCAATATGGATTCTAGAGCCGTCTATTATGGATTTACAGGCTTTGATTGCGCAGAAACCAGCACCGCATCGCGCACATTAAGCAGTGCGCGCCTGATCGAGAAATTTAAGATAAAAAGCCCTCAAGCACCCACAGGGCGAGCTTGACCAGCTCTTATTTATATAGCGGCCTTGGGCGCCTCAACCGCGCGCTCCGCGTAGCGCCCAAAGCGCCAGGAGCTGCCCTCGATCGTGATGCGGCGCCAGGTTTGGCGTTTTTCTACCGGGCGCATTTCTATCCAGCGCTGCACCTCGCCAAAACTGCGCCCGCAGCCTTTGCAGGTCTCGTCGCCCTGGCTGGTGGAGCAAATGGCGATGCAAGGGGTGTCGGGGGTGCTGTCATACCAAGCCAGCCAGGCGGCCAGCGCCTTGGGCGGGAAGCTGAACTCATCAGCCTCGACCTCGTGGTGAAACACCATCAGCGCATACACGGCCGCCAAGGCACGCGTTTCGGGCGGCAGCGAGACCCCGTCGGGTGAAGGAGATTTGTCGCGCCAAAA
>CANBUY010000097.1 GCA_947372745.1 Comamonadaceae bacterium
ACTGGTGGTCGTGGCCGCTGCAAGGCTGGGTACAACACGACTGATCGACAACCTGGAAGTGTGAGGTCGTGCGTGAAATTTCTGCCATTTTTTTAGAACCTCCGGAAACAAAAAAGCCACCTTGCGGTGGCTTTTTGTATTCTAAATCAATGACTTAGAAATTTTTACTGGCGGAGCGGACGGGACTCGAACCCGCGACCCCCGGCGTGACAGGCCGGTATTCTAACCAACTGAACTACCACTCCTGGTAGTGGTAACGTTTGCTCTTTCGAGCCAAGTTGCCGAGTGTTGCCACCCTGCTGTTACCTACTTGCGCTTTGATCATCTCATGATGAATCTTGGCGACCCCACGGGGATTCGAACCCCGGTACCTACCGTGAAAGGGTAGTGTCCTAGGCCTCTAGACGATGGGGTCAAAACCTTGGACTTCCGTCTCATTACAAAACTTTTCAGCCTTGCTTCAGAAATAATGGTGGAGATAAGCAGGATCGAACTGCTGACCTCTTGCATGCCATGCAAGCGCTCTCCCAGCTGAGCTATACCCCCGTAACCGACAAAAACTTTTTAAAGTATTTGTTATTTCCAAGCCTCAAATTATAGCGTTAAAAATCAGGCTGCTCGCAATCTTTCTAATACTTTTTCTCTTTCGCACAATTCAAGCACGGCATCCAGTGAAGGCGTCTGTGAAGTTCCCATGACCAACACGCGCACAGGCATGGCCAACAAAGGCATCTTGATGGCACTCGCCAACAAGACTTCTTTGATAGCCGCCGAAATGGAAGCCTTGTCCCAGACGCACACAGAAAGCTTCTCAACCAACAAAGCCAGCGCGGGCTTGACGGCCTCGGTCACGTGTTGCGCGACCTCCTCGGCATTAGGCGTGATGTCGGCATAAAACTTGGCAACCCAGTCGGCCAGGACCACCGTGGTGTCGCAGCGGTCTTTAAACAAACCGCAGATACGGGGCAAGCGTTCGTCAGAGGCCACACCCAGCTTGTTCAGGTGCACAAGCACCAGACTGGCCAAGGTGTCGTCGTCGGTGGTCTTCATGTGCTGGGCGTTGACCCAACGAAGTTTGACTTCATCAAACTGCGCAGCACTGCGCCCCAAGTGGTCCAGGTTGAACCACTCCAAGAATTGGGCACGACTAAAAATTTCAGCATCGCCGTGGCTCCAGCCCAAGCGGGCCAGATAGTTCACCATCGCATCCGGCAGGTAGCCTTCGTCGCGGAATTGTGTGACGGGCTTGGCGCCGCTGCGCTTGCTCATCTTCTCGCCCTGCTCATTGAGCACGGTCGGCAAGTGGGCATACACCGGGGGCTCTTTGCCCAAGGCCAGGAAAATATTAATTTGACGCGGCGTGTTGTTGACGTGGTCATCACCGCGAATGACGTGGGTAATCGCCATATCAAGGTCATCCACCACCACGCAAAAATTATAGGTCGGCGTGCCATCAGGGCGCGCAATCACTAGGTCATCCAACTCGTCGTTGCTGATCTCAATACGGCCCTTGACCTTGTCTTCCCACACCACAGAGCCCCCCTGCGGATTCATGAAACGCAAGACCGGCTTGACCCCCTCAGGAATAGCGGGCAAAGTTTTACCGGGCGCGGGGCGCCAAGTGCCGTCGTAGCGAGGTTTTTCCTTGGCAGCCATTTGGCTTTCGCGCAGGGCATCGAGCGCTTCAACGCTCATGTAGCACGGGTACACATGGCCAGCAGCCTGCAGATCAGCCAGCACCGCCTTGTAGCGCGCCATGCGCTGCATTTGGTAGAAAGGACCTTCGTCGTAGTTCAGACCCAACCAGGCCATGCTCTCAATGATCACATCGACGGCTGCCTGTGTGGAGCGCTCCACATCGGTGTCTTCGATGCGCAAAATAAAGTCGCCACCTGTGGCGCGGGCAAAGGCCCACGGGTACAGGGCCGAGCGAATATTACCCAGGTGAATAAAGCCGGTGGGCGATGGAGCGAATCGGGTACGTGTTTTTAGTGTCATGTCAGTGAATCCAGACCGCGAGCCAAATCGGCCTTCAGGTCTTCAATATTTTCCAGGCCCACCGCCACGCGAATCAAACCCTGGCCAATGCCAGCGGCTTGGCGTTGCGCCTCGGTGATGCGGCCATGCGAGGTGCTGGCGGGATGGGTGATGGTGGTTTTGGTGTCACCCAAATTAGCGGTGATAGAGCAAACCAGCGTGCTATCAATCACATGAAAGGCATTTTTGCGCCCCAGCACGGGGTAAGCCGCATCAGTTGCAGGGCCAGCCTTCACGTCAAAAGACAAGACCGCACCGCCCAACCCCGACTGCTGTTGCATGGCCAGCGCGTGCTGCGGATGGGACTTCAAGCCGGGGTAATAAACCCGCGCCACCTGCGGCTGCACCTCGAGCCAGGTGGCCAAGGCCAAGGCGCCTTCACTCTGGGCTTTCATGCGGATAGACAGGGTTTCCATGCCTTTGAGCACTACCCAGGCGTTAAAGGCCGACAGGGTCAGTCCGGCGCTGCGCATCACGGGCATGAACTTTTCATCAATCAACTTCTTCGTGGTGCAAAGTGCGCCAGCAATCACCCGGCCCTGGCCGTCCAGGTACTTGGTGCCTGAGTGAATGATGATGTCGGCCCCCATTTTTGCGGGCTGCTGCAAGGCCGGTGAGCAAAAGCAGTTGTCCACGGCAAACCAGGCGCCTGCCGCATGGGCTACATCGGCCAGCGCTTGAATATCGCAAACCTCAGTGAGTGGGTTGCTCGGCGTCTCGGCAAAAAGCAGGCGTGTGTTGGGCTGCAACGCAGCCTTCCATTCGGCCACATCAATTTGCGACACAAACGTGGTTTGCACCCCGAATTTTCCAAACTCACCTGCCAGCAGGCGGATGGTGGAGCCAAACACGCTTTGTGAGCAAATGACATGGTCGCCTGCCTTGAGCAAGCCCATGCACATCAACATGATGGCCGACATGCCGCTGGACGTGCCGATGCAAGCCTCGGTGCCCTCTAGCGCTGCGAGGCGCTTCTCCATGCTGGTGACGGTCGGGTTGGTGAAACGCGAATAGGTGTAACCCTCTTCTTCGCCCGCAAAACGCCGCGCCGCGCTGGCCGCATCCGGCTGCACAAAACTGCTGGTGAGGTACATCGCCTCAGAGTTTTCGCCGAACTGGCTTTTATCCACCGCCACGCGCACGGCCAGGGTGTCGCGGTGCAGGTTCTCGGGTAGCTTCTTGTCAGTCATGGTTATTCCGTGGGGTTAGGCAGCGCCAGTCGGGAGTTGTCTTCTGCGTTTTCGTCGCCGCCCACGCGGTGGGTGTTGAGGCGAGCGATATCGCTGGCTGTGATGTCACCGGTGACATAAACGCCGTCAAAACACGACGCATCAAAGCCCTTGATGTTGGCATTCAAGGCGCCGATGGCTTTCTTCATGCCATCCACGTCCTGGTAAATCAACGCATCGCAACCAATGATGTCGCGAATTTGTTCGACCGTGCGGTTGTGGGCGACCAACTCTTCAGGCGTCGGCATGTCAATGCCATAGACATTGGGGAAACGTACCGGTGGCGCGGCACTGGCCATGTAGACCTTATTAGCCCCAGCGTCACGCGCCATTTGCACGATTTCGCGGCTGGTGGTGCCCCGCACGATGGAGTCGTCCACCAGCAGCACATTGCGACCCTTGAACTCGCTGGCAATCACGTTGAGCTTTTGGCGCACTGACTTTTTGCGCACCGACTGACCCGGCATGATGAAGGTACGGCCTACATAGCGGTTCTTCACAAACCCTTCGCGGTAAGGCAGACCCAGCAAATGCGCCAACTGTGCGGCACTCGGGCGGCTCGACTCGGGGATCGGGATCACCACATCAATCTCATTGGGTGGCACGGTCGAGATCACGCGCTTGGCCAGTGACTCGCCCAGGTTTAAACGAGCCTGGTAGACCGAGATGCCGTCCATCACCGAATCCGGACGTGCCAGATAAACATACTCAAAAATGCAGGGACTCAGCACCGGATGCTCTGCACACTGCTGCGCATGCACCTGGCCTTTCAGGTCAATGAACACCGCTTCACCCGGCGCAATATCGCGGTCAAATTTGTGCGAGGTACCTTCCAGCGCCACCGATTCACTGGCCAGCAAAATAGTGCCATCCTCGCTGCGGCCCATGCACAAAGGACGAATACCGAACGGGTCACGGAATGCCAGCACGCCGTGCCCGGCAATCATGGCAATCACGGCATAGGAGCCCTTGATGCGCTGATGCACACGGCGCACGGCTTCAAACACGTCATTGGGTTGCAGAGGCATCCCGCGTGTGGTCTCGCCAATCTCATGCGCCAGCACATTGAGCAAGACTTCAGAGTCACTGTCGGTGTTGATGTGGCGGTGATCCGCACTGAACAACTCCGACTTCAAGGCATGCGCGTTGGTCAGATTGCCGTTGTGCACCAGCACAATGCCGAAGGGGGCGTTGACATAAAAAGGCTGCGCCTCTTCTTCGCTAAAAGCGTTGCCAGCGGTGGGGTAGCGCACCTGACCCAGGCCGCAGTTGCCGGGCAAGGAGCGCATATTGCGGGTGCGAAACACATCACGCACCATGCCTTTGGCTTTTTGCATAAAGAACTTTCGCTCTTGCTGCGTCACGATACCGGCCGCGTCTTGCCCCCGGTGCTGCAGCAGCAACAGGGCGTCATAAATAAGCTGATTAACGGGTGCGTTACTGACAACGCCAACGATTCCACACATAATTTTCCAATCAATTGAGGGACTTGCTTTTGAACACAGCCGCCCCTCCTAACCACAATCACTTCAAGGAAGCAAATACTTACCAAACTTTTCAGGCAACACCGGCTTCAAGCCTTTGAGCATCGCCGTGGCCATGCCGGCGCCTACCGAGACTTTCCAGCCTTCATCGCTGCGCATCGGCGTCATGCCCACCGCCACCGTGGCGGCCAATAAAAAAACGATCCCGCGTACCAATCCAAAAACAGCACCCAAAGCGCGGTCCGCCGGGGCCAAGCCCACGGCCGCAAACATTTTTTTGATCACCCGGGCCAGCAATCCGCCTGCAAAGATAGACACCACAAAAATCAGGACAAAACCAGCTCCGTATTGAATGGATTCACTGGCCCCGGACATCGGCAGCTTCTGGGCCACATCCATGGCCAGCCACTGAGCCAGCACAAATGCCGCGATCCAGGTCAGCACCGACAACACCTCGTACACCAAGCCGCGCCAGGCCCCCAGCACCAAAGAAAACGCCAATACCGCCAGAAAAATCCAGTCCACAGTCACCATGGGGAAGGTCACGCGCTAACCGCTGTCTACAGCGTCAGAACCGCTGCAGCGAGCTTAAGTGTCTTCACTTTTTGCGCCGCCTTGTCGGCCTCAGCCTTGCTGGTAAAAGGACCCACACGCACCCGAATTCGGGCGCCATCCTTGGTTTCAGCCACATGGGTGTAAGTCTTCAGACCGGCGTGTTCCAGTTTTAGTCGCGCCTCGCGGGCCTTGGCGGGGTCAGAAAATGCCCCGACCTGAACGACATAGCGGCCCACCACCGCTTCAGTGGCCTTGTCGATACCCTGACCATTCAACAAGGCTTTGACTTTTTCACTTTCGTCGACTTTAGCCACAGGCTTGGGCGCAGGCACGGGAGTCGTTGCGGCCAAAGATTTGTCTGCATGCTTTTCTGGCGCTTTTTCCGCTGCTTTCTCCGGCAGCTTGACACCAGGTGCAGGCTCAATTTTCGCTACCATTTTAGGAGCTGGTTGCGCAATGCCAGCAGACTCAGGAAGCGATTTTTCTTCAATGATTGCTGAAGCAGATGCGGTCACAGCAGGCGCCACCACCGCCGCTGTGGCAGGCTGGGGCAGAGGCTTTGCTTTGTTGCGGTCAGGAATATCAATGGGCATATCGACCGAAATGGGCCGTGGCTGCTTGTCAAACAAGAGCGGGAAACCCACCACACCGATCAACACCAGAACTGCCGAGCCGATCAAACGGTATTTGGCGCGCCGACGCATCGCCTCGAGAGAGTCGGGCAACAAAGGCGCCGCCGAGGACTCGTCGTTACTTTTTCGAAACTTGAAAAATGCCATGTTGATGAGGCTCAAAAAATCAAATAGTTGGCATATGTTTGGCCAAAAGTCGGGGGGTGCCGTCTTTTAGAATGCCGCCCACCGTATAGAACGACCCAAAGACCACGATTCTATCAGCGGGGTCTGCGGCCTCTATGGCCGCTTGCAGCGCCAACTGAGGATCGGTGTAAGTCGTTGCACTGGCTTCTTTTCTGGGATTTGAGGCCTGCCATTTGGCCAACAAGCCCTCGGCCGAATCAGCGCGGGCCGTGGGCAGCGCCGTGAAATACCAGCGGTCAATCAAGGGGTTGACCTTGGCCAACATCAGGGAAAGATCCTTGTCGGCCATGGCGCCGAACACCGCGTGCGTGGTGGGGAAATACCCCATCGCGTCAAGGTTGGCCGCCAGTGCCGCCACCGAATGCGGGTTGTGTGCCACATCGAGGACCAAATGGGGTTGCCCTGGAATAATTTGAAAGCGCCCTGGCAATTCGACAAAGGCCAGCCCGTTGCGCACGGCTTGCGCCGTGATGGGCAGGCGCTCACGCAGGGCCGCCAAAGCGGCCAGCACACCGGCGGCATTGACCAACTGGTTGGCACCGCGCAGCGCCGGGTAGGCCAAACCACTGAAACGCCGACCTCGGCCGGCCCAGCCCCATTGCTGCTTGTCGCCCGAGACATTGAAGTCTGTGCCAAAACGCCACAAATCGGCGCCAATTTCCAGCGCACGGTCCAGCACGCTTTGCGGCGGCATGGGGTCGCTTACCACCACCGGGCGCCCCGTGCGCATGATGCCGGCTTTCTCAAACCCAATGCTCTCGCGGTCAGTCCCCAAAAACTCGGTGTGGTCAATGTCCACGCTGGTGATCACGGCGCAATCGGTATCAATAATATTCACCGCATCGAGTCGTCCGCCCAGCCCCACCTCCAAAATAGCCACATCGAGCTTGGAGCGGGCCATCACATCCAAAATAGCCATCGTTGAAAACTCAAAGTAGGTCAGGGATATTTCTTCATCAACAAGGCATCTAGCGTCTTCTACGCGGGCGAATCCAGCTATCAAATCAGAAGCATCCACCGGCTCGCCTTTCAGGCGCAAGCGCTCTTCAAAGTGAACCAGATGGGGCGAGGTGTAGACACCAGTTCGGTAGCCGGCCTGCAATAAAATAGATTCCAGCATGGCGCAGGTGCTGCCCTTGCCATTGGTGCCCGCCACGGTAATGACGGGGCAGTCAAATTTGATGTGCATCCGATCAGCCACAGCCCGCACGCGCTCCAGGCCCATGTCGATGTTTTTAGGGTGCAGTTGCTCGCAGTGCGCCAGCCAGTCTGGCAAAGTGGTGGGTTGTGTTTTCATACAGACTCAGATTGTCGCCCACCTTGCACGCAGTGGCATGATGCGCACTACCAGAAGCCTTTTTCACACACACCATGACCCCTGAATCCACCCCAACAATGACGGTATTTGGCATTCCCAACTGCGACACCGTCAAAAAAGCCCGTACCTGGCTCACCGCGCACGGCCAAGACTTTGTGTTCCACGACTTCAAAAAACTTGGCGTACCCGCCGACCAACTACCCCAATGGCTGGCGGCCGTCAGTTGGGAAAAACTGGTCAACCGCAAGGGCACCACCTGGCGCCAACTAGACCCTGCGGCCCAGGCGGCGGTCAAAGACGAGGCCAGCGCCAGCGCCTTGATGCTGACCCACCCAAGCGTCATCAAACGCCCGGTGGTTGTTTGGCGCGATGGCCGTGTGAGCGTGGGATTTGATGCCGCCAGCTTTGCCGCCCGACTGCCCTAAAATCACGAGTTGAATGCTTTTTTTGCATCCATTAACTATTTGAACCCCCTCGCACCATGACCACCACCCACATCGACGGCGTGTCCGTCAGCACCCAAGCCAGCGTTTACTTTGACGGCAAATGCGTCAGCCACGGCCTCACTTACCCCGATGGCACCAAAAAATCGGTCGGCGTGGTGCTGCCTGCCACCCTGACTTTCGGCACAGGCGCCCCTGAGATCATGGAATGCGTGGCCGGCAGTTGCGAATACAAACTGGCAGGCACCGAGGCCTGGGTCAAGTCTTCTCCCGGCGAAAAATTCAGCGTGCCGGGCAACAGCAAGTTCGACATTCGCGTGACTGAGGCTTACCACTACATCTGCCACTTCGGTTAAGCTGTTCTTTTTGCTCTGTTTTTTATAGCTGCTCTAGCGCATCATGCGCGGGCTAGAGGTCAATTTAATGTCAAATACTATTCTCCAAAATACGCCCGTCGGCCAAAAAGTCGGCATCGCCTTCTCAGGCGGTCTCGACACCAGTGCGGCCCTGCACTGGATGAAACTCAAAGGCGCCATTCCCTACGCTTACACTGCCAATTTGGGCCAGCCCGATGAGTCCGACTACGACGAAATTCCGCGCAAAGCGATGGAATACGGCGCTGAAGCCGCCCGCCTGATCGACTGCCGCAGCCAACTGGCCGCCGAAGGTTTGGCCGCCATGCAAAGCGGGGCTTTTCACATCTCCACCGCCGGTGTGACCTACTTCAACACCACACCCATTGGCCGCGCCGTGACCGGCACCATGCTGGTGGCCGCCATGAAAGAAGACGACGTCAACATCTGGGGCGACGGCAGCACCTTCAAGGGCAATGACATTGAGCGCTTTTACCGCTACGGCCTGCTCACCAACCCGTCTTTAAAAATCTACAAACCCTGGCTCGACCAAGCGTTTATTGACGAACTAGGAGGCCGCGCTGAAATGTCGGCGTTCATGATGCAGCACGGTTTTGGCTACAAGATGTCGGCTGAAAAAGCCTACTCCACCGACTCGAACATGCTGGGCGCCACGCACGAGGCCAAAGACTTGGAGTTCTTGAGCAGCGGCATGAAGATCGTCAACCCCATCATGGGCGTGGCCTTCTGGAAAGAAGACGTGGTCGTCAAGCACGAAGAAGTTACGGTACGCTTTGAAGAAGGTCGCCCGGTGGCGATTAACGGTGTCGAATACCCCGATTTGGTCACCCTGCTGCTCGAAGCCAACCGCATCGGCGGCCGCCACGGGCTGGGCATGAGCGACCAGATTGAGAACCGCATCATCGAGGCCAAGAGCCGAGGCATCTACGAGGCCCCCGGCCTGGCGCTGCTGTTTGCCTGCTACGAACGTCTGGTCACCGGCATTCACAACGAAGACACCATTGAGCAATACCGCGACAACGGCCGCAAGCTCGGCCGCCTGCTGTACCAAGGCCGCTGGTTTGACCCGCAAGCCATCATGTTGCGCGAAACCGCCCAGCGCTGGGTAGCTCGCGCCGTGACCGGCTCCGTGACGCTAGAACTGCGCCGCGGCAACGACTACTCGATTTTGAACACCGACTCCCCCAACCTGACCTACGCGCCTGAGCGCCTGAGCATGGAAAAGGTAGAAGACGCGCCGTTTTCGCCGCTGGACCGCATTGGCCAACTGACCATGCGCAACCTGGACATCGTGGACACCCGCGCCAAACTCGGCATTTACGCCAAGAGCGGCTTGTTGTCATTGGGCGAAGGCGCCGACTGGTTGAGCCTGAGCAACGACAGCGGCAAGTAAATCGGCATTTGAAGTCACGCCAAGCGACTTCAGGTCGACTTAACGCGACTTCAAACGGATGCCGGGCAGGCCAACATGGGCCTGGCTTTGCGTGAGGTAGTCTTGGGCGAGAGGCTTGAGGGGTGAGGGTTTGATGCCCAAAGCCTCCAAGCCCGGCAACTTGCCGGTGGCCACGTTGTCCACCAGCATCGAATCCAGGTTGTCCCGGCTCATCAGGGGCGCACCCGGCGCCATCTCCATCAAGAGCGCCTGAATCCACCCCACCCAGCTCGGCAGCGCAATCACCGGACGACCCCGGCCACCGCGCACTCCACTCAAGCGGGCGGAGAGTTGCACCAGCTCTTTCAGCGTAAACACGTCTGGGCCGCAAACCTCGATCACTTGGGGTGCCGCAGCCCCGGCAGCACCTGAAAATTTCGACAAACTGCGCACCACCGCCTGCGCCACGTCCTCTACCCACACCGGTTGAAAGCGGGCATGCGCGCCCGCCAAAGGCATGACGGGGAACAACTTTTGCAGCTTGGCAAAGAGGTTGATGAATTTGTCGTCAGCGCCAAAAATGACGCTGGGGCGCAGAATGGTCAACGCAAACCCGGCCTGAGCGCCCACTTGGGCACCGCCGCCCATGGCGGCCTGCAGCAACACCGCCTCGCCCTGCCCTTTGGTGCGCAGGTACAGGGACGGTGCTGACTCAGGCTGCAGCGCGTTGGCCCCCAGCGCGCTCACATGCACCACTACTCTGACGCACGCTGCGGCACAGGCGCGTGCCAGTTTTTGCGGCAAGGCGAGATGGGCTTTGTTGAAGTCAGCTTGCGAACCATGCAGGATGGCGACTAAATTGACCACCGCATCGTGACCCGCCATCGCTTGGGTGAGGGCTGCTTCGTTGTGAACATCCATCTCCAAAACGGTCAAGGTGGGCAGCGGCTGCAAGTGGCTGGCATTAGAGCGGCGGCGCGTGGGCACGGTCACATGCCAACCCTCGCGCACCAGTTTTTCGCACACATGGGCACCGACAAAGCCTGTACCGCCCAAGACTAATATTTTTTTCATGGTTTGAATTTACTCATTGGCGCAGGAAGAAAACCTGCGCAAGGTCAAAAAAAGGCGTCTTCAGCGGCGGCCTAAACCACCACCGGCTCGGGCTCCAGCAGAATGCCAAAGCGTTCGTAAACACTGGTTTGTATGGCTTTGGCCAACGTCATCACCTCGCCGCCCGTAGCGCCTTGGCCGTTGCTGCCCGCACCCCGGTTCACCAGCACCAGCGCCTGCTTCTCATACACCCCCGCCTGCCCGACCGACTTGCCGCGCCAGCCGCAAGAGTCAATCAACCAGCCTGCGGCGAGTTTGACCGAACCGTCGGCCAGGCGGTAATGCACCACTTTGGGGTCGCGGGCGATGATGTCTTCGCACTGCTCGGGCGTGACGGTGGGATTTTTGAAAAAGCTCCCTGCGTTGCCAATGATGTCAGGGTCGGGCAGCTTGGCGCGGCGAATCTCAC
>CANBUY010000098.1 GCA_947372745.1 Comamonadaceae bacterium
GGGCAACACCACTTTGATGATTATCGGACTGGCCATCAGCATCCCCATGGTGATTTTTGGCAGCACCATGATGATTAAACTCATGGAGCGCTTCCCCGTCATCGTGACCTTCGGCGCTGCACTGATCGGCTGGGTCGGCGGTGAAACTATCGTGAGTGACGTCGCCTTAAAAGGTGTCTTGGCTGCCAACCCCTGGCTGCATTACGTCGCGGCAGCCGCAGGTGCGGCCTTTGTGGTCGGACTCGGAAGAATGCTGCAAAAGCGTCAACTTAAAAACGCTAGCCCTCAAAACGAAACCGTTTGATTTCAGGGCTGCCAAGCCACCAGCACTTGGCAGCCCACGATTTATTCAATAAATATTAATATTATTTATTGAATAAATCATTAATTCATGCATTTGGCTTCAAAATGGGCCGATGACCTCACCCCCCAATGCAAGACAGAAGACGCCCTACGACGGATTGGTGACTCAGGGCACTGTGACCCTGGTTGAACTTGACCTTTGCTTGCTGGAGGCACAAAGCACTGGGCAAGCGATTGAATTCGTTTTGACGTCGCACTACGAGCTTAATTCCGACCAAATAGGGGCTTCTTTGTCAGCCTATTTTGGCGCCCCCTACCTGGCGTTCAATTCAACGCTGGCCCGGTCAGAACTATTGCACGGTCAGCTCAAACGTGAGTTTGTTGAAGCTCAGGGCTGGCTTCCTTTGTATGAATCCCCAAGTGGCTTACGCGTCATGTGCCTGGACCCCGAGGCGGTACGGGGGCTTCGCATGGTGCCGCAAGCCTTCACGCGTATCAAAAAATTCAACTACGCGGTCACGACACAGCGTGAGTTCCAGCAAACCCTCAACCAGCTTTATGGCGTGTCCGCCCACGGCGGCTCCATCAACAAACTGCTGGCTGACCTAGACGGTATTCAAAGCCACGAACGCGATGAGTCACTTCTCGCATCTGCAGCATCAGACAATGAGTTGGTGAAGTTCGTCAACAAAGTGATCATTGACGCCTATCACCAAAAGGCCTCAGACATCCATATAGAGCCCATGCCCGGCAAACTGAAGACGGGCATTCGACTGCGGGTTGATGGCACGCTGCAAAACTTTATTGAGGTTCCCGCACAGTTCAGGCAAGCCATGGTGACCCGGCTAAAGATCATGTGCGACCTCGATATTGCGGAGCGTCGCAAGCCTCAAGACGGCAAAATTCAGTTCAAAAAATATGGCCCCCTGGATATAGAGTTGCGTGTGGCCACCATTCCGTCGACCGGGGGGGTTGAAGATGTGGTGATGCGGATTCTGCCCTCCGGTGAACCGATTGCGCTCGACAAACTAAACTTGTCCACGCTCAACATGCAGCGCACACTGGCCAC
Source organism: Comamonadaceae bacterium (assembly GCA_947372745.1). Lineage (GTDB taxonomy): Bacteria > Pseudomonadota > Gammaproteobacteria > Burkholderiales > Burkholderiaceae_C > Rhodoferax. The sequence goes on from CANBUY010000098.1 coordinate 1,373, forward strand.
GATTGAGCGCCCCTACGGCTTGTTTTATGTTTGCGGTCCGACGGGCTCGGGCAAAACCACCACGTTGCACTCGATTCTCAAACACCTCAACACCACCGACCGAAAGATTTGGACGGTTGAAGACCCGGTTGAAATCACGCAAAAAGGGCTCCGCCAAGTACAGATCAACCGTAAGGCGGGCATTGATTTCGCCATGATCATGCGGGCTTTCTTGCGGGCTGATCCTGACATCATCATGGTGGGAGAGTCGCGCGACAGGGAAACCGTGGCGCTGGGTGTGGAGGCTTCACTCACCGGGCACCTGGTTTTTTCAACCCTGCACACCAACTCGGCGCCCGAGTCCGTGACGCGCTTGCTCGACATGGGCATGGACCCCTTCAATTTTGCCGATGCGCTGCTGGGCATTTTGGCCCAGCGACTGGCAAAAAAGCTGTGTGTGTGCAAAGTGGCGTACACGCCAGATTCGCAAGAGCTGGCCAGTTTTGTGGCCGAATACAGCGACGAACTCAGGAACACGCCAGCCTGGCAGTTGGATGCCCCCGGTGAAGCGCAAAAATTAATTGCCCATTGGCAACAAAACTTTGGGGAGGACGGCCAACTCCGGTTTTATCACCGCACGGGTTGTGCGCAGTGCCAGCACACGGGGTACTTGGGGCGCATTGGCCTGCATGAACTGCTGGTGGCCACTGACGAGATCAAACAACTGATTCAGACGAGGGCCCGCGTAGCAGACATTTTTTCTACGGCAGTCTCAAGCGGCATGCTGACCTTGAAGATGGATGGGATGGAAAAAACACTGCTGGGGTTGACCGACTTGAAGATGGTTCGCATGGTTTGCATCAAGTAAGCGGGATTGGACAGTGCATCAAAGTTAATTATTTTATTTAACAAATAACCACTAAATTTAATTTTTATAGATTTATAGTGGTATCGATCTCAAATTCGTGGTCGTTCTGAAAGGTTATTCATGAGGCATGCTTTGCAAAAAGGTTTTACCCTGATTGAGTTGATGATTGTGGTGGCGATTATTGGAATATTGGCTGCGGTGGCTTTGCCGGCCTATCAGGATTACACCGTGCGCTCCAAAGTCACAGAAGTTTTATTGGCTGCCTCGGCTTGCAAGGCATCGGTGACAGAGGCCGTTTCCACGGCGACAAGCGCTGATGTAACCGTGGCACTGGCCGATGCCTGCGATATCAAACCCTCCAAATACGTGGCCTCGGGCTCAGTGTCATCCAACGGTGTGATCACGCTTGTTGGTGCTGAAGGCACCTTGTTAGGCGAGACCAGCACGACGGCAAACTCCATTTCATTAACCCCAATGCAAACGAGTAGCACCGCACTTGCTGGCAAAACTGATGGTGGCAAAACCATATTTGCCTGGAAATGTGGGCCAGCTACAGCGAACGGAATTTCAAAAAAATACCTGCCAGCAACCTGCCAAAGTTAAAAGAGACTTGGGGAAAGCCCAAGGGGAAAAAACAAGTGGCCTGAGGGCCACTTGTTTTATGGGCACCTGAGCAAGATGCGAAAATGCGGCCTTAGCTTTAACCCAACCGCCCGCCTTTACTGCCGCCACATCCAAGCGGTGCTGATTGGGCTGACTGCTCTCCACGTCACTTATGCCCACGCTCACCACTGCGCTCATCCCATTCTTGCTCATCACGCTGCCGTGGCTCAACCCGTTCACCATGGGACCTACACCTGCTGTCGTCCCTTTGCTTTTCTCCTGGGCCTGTGCGTTGGGCTTGGTCGGCTTTTTTCAGTCTCGCGCTTCAGCCAAACCTAAAGCTTTAAGCGGAGAATTCGTTTTGACGGTGGCATCCGCCTGGTGGGCAGCGGCCACTTTGAGCGCCTTGTTTGGTTTGTTGCAATATTTTGGCGCTACCGAAGCGCTCTCGCCCTGGGTCAACAGCACCCGAATCGGGGAGGCTTATGCCAACCTGCGTCAACGCAACCAGTTTGCAACCCTGTGCAATATCGGCTTCGCGGCCCTCATGTGGTCGGTTCTCCATCGTTCGGCACGCACTAAGCAGCTCGTGACGCTAAGCCCTTTGGGCGCGCTGGTGAGTGCTGTGCTCCTTCAAATGGGCAATGCCGCGTCAGCCTCACGCACCGGACTACTGCAGTTGGTCTTGCTGCTGGCGCTTTTTAGCCTCTGGGGTGCCTGGCGTTCGGCTCGCGCCCGGCGCGTGCTGGTCGCAGCTGTTATGGCTTACGCGCTAGCAGCGGTGGCCTTGCCCATGCTTTTAGGGCTGGACCCGCTCAGCAGCGGCATGCTGGCGCGCTTGCATGAGGGCGACTCTTTGTGCGCCAGTCGCCTGACCATGTGGCGAAACGTGCTGCACTTGATTGCCCAAAAGCCCCTGTTGGGCTGGGGCTGGGGTGAGCTGGACTATGCCCACTTCATTACCCTTTACTCCGGACCCCGGTTTTGTGAAATATTGGACAACGCGCACAACTTGCCCTTGCAACTCGCCGTTGAACTTGGGCTGCCCGTCGCTTTGGCTTGCTGCGCCTTGGGCGGATGGGCCGTTTGGCGAACCCAACCCTGGCGCGAGAAAGATGCCACACGGCAAATGGCTTGGGCGGTGCTCGCCGTCATCATGCTCCACAGCCTGCTGGAGTACCCGCTTTGGTACGGACCGTTTCAAATGGCACTGGGTTTGAGCGTCTGGCTGCTTTGGCGCTCCGCTGATAACGTCCACCCAATCCTTAAGGGAATTAGCCCTTTAACGCCCTACTTACGAGCTAGAGTAGCTCTTTTTTTAATAGCAATACTTTTCACTGGAATCGGCTATGCGGCGTGGGACTACAACCGCGTCAGCCAAATATATATCGCACCACAAGAGCGGATGTCAGCCTACCGCGACAACACGTTGCAAAAAATAAAGGATTCATGGCTGTTTCAAGGTCAGGTTGAATTTGCCACACTGGCAACCCTGGTCCTCTCGCCTGAAAATGCCGCTCAAGTGAACGGCCTTGCCAAGTCCTTGCTGCACTTTTCGCCAGAACCCCGGGTCATTGAAAGCGTGATTGAAAGCGCTGAACTGCTGGACCGAGCTGACGAAGTGTCCTTTTACCGCACCCGCTACCAAGCCGCATTCCCGGAAAAATACGCTGCTTGGGCCTTGGATCAATAAAGGGGACTGATTTGGCCCTCCAACGCGCCACCCTCCAAACTCAATCATTTGCATTGAGAACGCTTGCTAGACTATGCAACTTCTCCAACACGGGCCTTTGCGCATGACCACCACCCGCCATTCGCTGAGCGCTGCGCTTGCCAAGCGTCAATCCTTGCTCATCGAACTTCATGCGCAAGGAACCGACTGCTATCGACTTTTTCACGGCAGCCAGGAGGGTGTCGGCGGGCTAACCATTGACCGTTATGGTCCGCAGTTGCTGATCCAGAGTTTTCACCAGAGCTTGAGTTCTGCCGATGTGCAGGCGCTTGCAGAACAGTGCTGCAGCACCCTCAATGCGTCTTTGTTGGTCGTCTATAACGACCGCTCGCAGGGTAACTCGCGGGTCGATCGCCGTGACGCGGTGCACCAGGCCGAACCCGCCGCCTTGGTCGACTTGATTGGCCATGAATTGGGGCTCAACTACCGCATACGGGGTCGACATGCGGGTCAAGACCCCCTGCTTTTCCTGGACTTGCGCAATACCCGCGCTTGGGTCAAAGAACACAGCGCCGGGAAATCGGTCTTGAACCTGTTTGCCTATACCTGCGGCGTTGGTTTATGTGCCGCTGCAGGCGGCGCGCGCGAGGTCGTCAATCTTGATTTTGCAGAAGGCAATCTCGCCGTCGGCCGCGAAAACGGTGCGCTGAATCCAGGGTTAAAACCCATGCAGTTTGTTCAGTCCGATTACTTCCCAGCTATTCGCCAACTGGCTGGATTGCCGCTGACTGGCCGTCGCGGCCAGCAATTTCCAAGCTACCCCAAACTGGCGCCACGCCAGTTTGATCTGGTCTTGCTCGACCCCCCGGCCTGGGCCAAAAGCGCCTTTGGCACGGTGGACCTGCTGCGCGACTACCAAAGCTTGTTAAAGCCCGCCATTCTCGCCACCGCCAATGATGGCGTCCTGATTTGCTGCAACAACCTGGCCAAGGTGGCGATGACCGACTGGCGCGAGCAAGTGCTGCGCTGCGCCGACAAACTCGGGCGACCCGTGCGCGACTGCCAAGTCATCGCACCAGGCGCTGATTTCCCCTCTGCAGACGGGCAACCGCCTTTGAAAACACTTATCCTTCAGTTCTGAACTGCGCCCAAGGAAGACAGTAAACCCTGCAATGTCATGGCCGGTGCATAAGCTTGCTGGACGAAGCTTAGGCTGGCCATAAATTAGCTTCATAACCCTTAAAGTTTGACGTAAGTGCGAAGCAAAGCTGTTCTCAATTCGCGAATAGCAGGTTTCGAGGCATCTACCTTTTGGACAGCCAGGTCGAACGGTGAGCCTGGCCTGATGCTGGTTGGCAGTACCTTTTTCACAGGATTCACACCGGGGAACGTGCCCTGCCCTGGACACATACGAACAGAAAATCCGAATTCTTCGAGTACGCCTTTCGAATACAACTCCGCCAATTGTTGAAACGTCACGAAAGTTGAGCGTTTAACTTCTTTAAACCCTGGCTCACTGATGTCACGAACGATCTCGAATTTACCCAGCGTATCTCGCTGCGTATTGGTAAACGGATGCAGCAAGAAGGTCTGACGAACCCCACTCTTTTTGGACACCATCGTGTGCTCGACGGCGATATCAGTTAACAGCATAGCTTTTTAAGTATCAATATTCCCAGCGCGCAACGCATTGGCTTCAATGAACTCACGGCGGGGTTCAACTTCATCGCCCATCAGCATGGTGAAGACGCGGTCGGCTTCAATCGCGTCGTCAATTTGCACTTTTAAGAGGCGACGAACGGTGGGGTCCATCGTGGTTTCCCACAACTGGATGGGGTTCATTTCGCCCAATCCTTTGTAGCGTTGGCGTGAGGTGGCGTGCTCGGCTTGGGCGATGAGCCAGGCCATGGCTTCGCGGAAGTCCGCTACTTTTTCTTCTTTTTGTCGTTCGCCTTCACCGCGCATGACTTTGGCGCCTTCGCTGAGCAAATCTTTGAAGGTGCTGGCTGCTTCCGCCAAAGCTGCGTAGTCAGAGCCATGCACAAAGTCTTGCGTGAGCACACTGCTCTTGACGTTGCCGTGGTGGCGACGGCTGATGCGCAAAATGGGCTTGTCGGTGCGGACGTCAAATTCGCCAGCCACTTCGGCATCGGGGAGTTTGGCTTGCAGGGCAGCGGCTGAGATTTCAGCATCGGCCACCGTGTCCAGATTCAGTGAAACACCATCGGCGATAGAGCGCAGGGCTTCGGCGTCCATGAAGTTTTTCAGGCGTGCAATCACGGCTTGGGCCACTTGGTGCTTGCGGGCCAACTCGGCCAGAGTGTCACCACTCAAGGTGGATCCGTTGTCGCCGCCTGTGTGCACCGAGGCATTGACCAGCGCAATGCGCAACAGGAAACCATCCAGCGCTGGGGCATCTTTCAGGTACAACTCTTCTTTGCCGGCCTTGACCTTGTACAGCGGTGGCTGGGCAATGTAGATGTGGCCACGCTCGACCAACTCGGGCATCTGGCGGTAGAAGAAGGTGAGCAGCAGGGTGCGGATGTGGGCGCCGTCAACGTCGGCATCGGTCATGATGATGATGCGGTGGTAACGAAGCTTGGCAACGTTGAAGTCGTCGTTGCCCGTGGTGCCACCGGCCTTGCCGATGCCGGTGCCCAAGGCGGTAATCAGCGTCAAGATTTCGTTGCTGGTGAGCAGCTTTTCATAACGTGCTTTTTCAACATTCAAAATCTTGCCGCGCAGCGGCAAAATTGCTTGAAACTTGCGGTCGCGACCTTGTTTGGCGGAGCCACCGGCGGAGTCACCCTCGACGATGTAGATCTCGCACATGGCGGGGTCTTTTTCCTGGCAGTCAGCCAGCTTGCCGGGCAAGCCCATGCCGTCCAGCACGCCCTTGCGGCGTGTCATGTCGCGCGCTTTGCGGGCGGCTTCACGGGCGCGGGCGGCTTCGATAATTTTGCCGACAATGATTTTGGCGTCAGCGGGGCGCTCTTGCAGGTAGTCATGCAGGAGTTTGCTGACGATGTCTTCCACTGGGCCGCGTACCTCAGAGCTGACCAACTTGTCTTTGGTCTGGCTGCTGAATTTGGGCTCAGGCACTTTCACGCTGAGCACGCAGCACAGGCCTTCGCGCATGTCGTCGCCGGTGACTTCGACCTTGGCTTTTTTGGCGATTTCGCTATCGTCAATGTACTTGTTGATGACACGGGTCATGGCGGCGCGCAGGCCAGTCAGGTGGGTGCCGCCATCGCGCTGGGGGATGTTGTTGGTAAAGCACAGCACTTGCTCGTTGTAGCCGCTGTTCCACTGCATCGCCACTTCAACGCCGATGTTGGTGTTTTGGTCGCTTTGGCGGTCGCCCATGGCGTGGAAGATGTTGGGGTTCAACACCGTTTTGCCTTTGTTGATGAAGTTGACAAAGCCTTTGACGCCGCCGGCGCCCGAGAAGTCGTCTTCTTTACCGCTGCGCTCGTCTTTGAGGCGAATGCGAACGCCGTTGTTCAAAAAGCTGAGTTCTCGCAGGCGCTTGCTCAAAATTTCGTAATGGAAATCTGAGTTGGTCTGGAAAATCTCCAAATCGGGGGAGAAATGAACTTCGGTGCCGCGTTTTTCAGTCTCGCCAATGACCTTCATCGGGGAGACTTCCACGCCGTTTACCGTCTCAAGGATGCGGTTTTGGACAAAGCCCTTGCTGAATTCCATGACGTGCACTTTGCCGTCGCGGCGAATGGTCAGGCGCAGCATTTTGGACAAAGCATTCACGCAACTCACGCCCACGCCGTGCAGTCCGCCGGAGACTTTGTAGCTGTTTTGGTTGAATTTGCCGCCCGCATGGAGCTCGGTCAGGGCAATCTCGGCCGCCGAACGCTTGGGCTCGTGCTTGTCGTCCATCTTGACGCCAGTGGGGATGCCCCGTCCGTTGTCCACCACGCTGATGGAGTTGTCGGAGTGGATGGTGACCAAAATGTCATCGCAGTGGCCCGCCAGAGATTCGTCAATCGAGTTGTCCACCACCTCAAACACCAAGTGGTGCAAACCGGTGCCGTCCGAGGTATCGCCAATGTACATGCCGGGGCGTTTGCGCACCGCCTCCAGCCCTTCAAGAATTTGAATGGAGCCTTCGCCGTAGGCCTCTGAGGCGCCCTCTTGGTGCGCATCAATGGTGGGCTGGAAGTTGGAGCTCTCCGCTGTGCCCTCGCCGGTATTGACGGCGGCGTCTCCGCTTAAATGGGGTTCAGTCGTTGGGTCTGGCTTGTTTTCTTCAGTCATGGCGGGCTCAAATGGGGTTGGGGACGGCGTCAAAACGCTTGTGTCTGTTTAGCAAAATGCTATAAATTCTTGATCTTTTGAAAGACTAAACCCGCGATGAGCCTTGGCTGCATTGCGGGTCGAGTTTGACGATCAAAAGTGAGGCGCTATTAAATTCGCATGGGCATGACCACGTATTTAAAGGTGGCGTTGTCAGGGATGGTGAACAAGGCGGAACTGTTGCCATCCGAGAGCTCCAGTTTGACCATATCCTGGCTCATGTTGGTCAGCGCATCAATGAGGTAGGTGACGTTGAAGCCTATCTCGATGCTGTCGCCACCGTAGTCAATGTCCAACTCATCCACAGCTTCTTCCTGCTCGGCATTATTGGAGGCGACGCGAAGCGTACCGGGGTCAATGTTCAGACGCACGCCCTTGAACTTGTCGCTGGTCAAAATGGCGGTGCGTTGCAGGGTGGCCAGCAAAGCAGCACGCCCCAGGGTGATGCTGTTTTGGTGATTTTTGGGGATGACACGGTTGTAGTCGGGGAATTTGCCCTCGACCAGCTTGGTGACAAACTCCATGCCATCAAAGGTGAACTTGGCTTGGTTGTTGGCAAACTGCATCTCCAGCGCGCCTTCAGCGTCTGACAGGAGGCGCTGCAGTTCAATCACTGTTTTGCGCGGCAAGATCACCTCTTGCTTGGGCACTTCGACATCCAGCGTGGCCGAGGCAAAGGCCAGGCGGTGGCCATCAGTGGCGACCAGGCTGAGTTGTTTGCCTTCAGCGACAAACAAAATGCCGTTTAAATAGTAGCGAATGTCGTGAACCGCCATGGCAAACGACACTTGGCTGAGCAGGTTTTTAAGCGTCTTTTGGGGAACGCTGAAAACGGGGCCCAAACTGGCGGCTTCCTGCACTAGGGGAAAGTCCTCAGCCGCCAGGGTTTGCAAAGTAAATTTACTTTTACCGCCTTTGAGAATCAGTTTCGCCGCACTTGATTCCAGTGAAACGGTTTGGTCCGAGGGCATGGTGCGCAAAATATCAATTAGCTTGCGCGCACCCACCGTGGTGGTGAAATTGCCCTCGTCGCCACCCAATTCAGCGGTGGTGCGAATCTGGATTTCAAGGTCACTGGTGGTGACTTGCAGCATGGGGCCGGTTTTACGAATCAGCACATTGGCCAAAATAGGCAAGGTGTGCCGGCGCTCGACGATGCCGGAGACCGATTGCAATACCGATAAAAATTTGTCTTGTGTGGCCTTCAGGACGATCATGTCAACCTCTTCATAAATATCTTTGTGTCAAATTATCGGTCTACGGGGAGTGGCTTCTTCAAAATAAGCACTTCCGTTTTTAAATTCTTCTCTTCAGCCCTTGAGTGTTTGCTCCAGGACATGAAGTTGCTGATTAAGCTCGGTCATTTGCTGGCGCTCCCCGCCAATTTTGCGCACCGCATGCAGCACCGTGGTGTGGTCGCGACCGCCAAACAATTCTCCTATCTCAGGAAGACTTTTTTGTGTCATTTCCTTGGCCAGGTACATTGCAATTTGGCGCGGCCGGGCAATACTGGCGGGCCGTTTCTTGGAATACATGTCGGCAATTTTGATCTTGTAGTAATCCGCCACCGTTTTCTGGATGTTTTCCACAGAAATTTGTCGGTTTTGAATAGAGAGCAAATCGCGCAAGGCTTCGCGTGCCAACAAAATAGAGATCTCTTTTTGATTGAAACGTGAGTAAGCAAGAATTTTGCGCAAGGCGCCTTCAAGCTCGCGCACGTTGGAGCGAACATTCTTGGCCACAAAGAAAGCGACTTCTTCGGGCATGTTGATACCTTCAACCCGCGCCTTGTTGATCAAAATAGCAACGCGCATCTCCAATTCAGGCGGCTCAATGGCCACTGTCAGACCCGAATCAAACCGGGATACCAGGCGCTCATGAATATCCGTCAAACCCTTGGGATAGGTGTCGCTGGTCATCACGATGTGTGATTTCTTGGCGAGCAGGGCTTCAAACGCGTTAAAAAACTCTTCTTGGGTTCGTTCTTTGTTGGCAAAAAACTGAACATCATCAATTAATAGCAAATCGAGCGAGTGGTAGCGCTCTTTAAATTCGTCAAAAGTTTTGC
>CANBUY010000099.1 GCA_947372745.1 Comamonadaceae bacterium
TCAGGAAACTCGCAATGACGGGGGCGGCCCGTTTCAGCCCTGCGCAAAAGCCCGGGTGGGGTCGCTGCACCAGTCGCTCCAGCTGCCTGCATACAGGGCGGTGGGGCCCAAACCCGCAATTTCCATCGCGATGATATTGGGCACGGCGCTCACGCCACTGCCGCAGTGGTGCACCACGGTGGCAGGGTCGCGTCCGGCCAGCAGCGCCTCGAACTCGGCGCGCAAGGTGGCGGCGGGTTTGAAAAAGCCCTGCGCATCCAGGTTTTGGGTGAACGGGCGGTTGAGCGCGCCCGGCATATGGCCCGCCACAGGGTCGAGCGGCTCGACCTCACCCCGAAAACGTGCGGGGGCGCGTGCGTCGATCAAGGTTTGTGACGGCCGCCCCAGATTAGCTGCTACATTTTCAGTAGCTGCTAAAGCAAGTCTAGCGGGCGCTAGAGGGTAAATAGTCTTAAATTTAGCCAACTCAGTAGCCAGAGCAGCAGCAACAGCAACTGCAACAGCAGAAGCAACATCAGGCCCAGAAGAGGCCAAACCTTGCGTCTCAAGCGCACAAGCACCCGCATCAACCGCCCCATCCGCCGCCTGCCAAGCCTGAAAGCCGCCGTCCAGCACCAACACGTTCTCATGCCCCGCCCATTTCAGCATCCACCACAAGCGCCCGCAGTAGTTGGCGCCTTGGCGGTCGTAGACCACGGCGCTCATCTCCGGCGTGAGGCCCACGCTGCCCAGCCATTGCGCAAAAGTTTTGCGCGAGGGCAGGGGGTGGCGCCCACCCGAGGCGCCATCCGGGGCTGACTTGGCCGCACTCAGGTGCCGGTCCAGGTTGGCGCGCACCGCGCCTGCAATGTGCGCTTGCGCGTACTGCTGGTCGCCCGCCTCGGGCGCCATCAGCTCAAAACTGCAGTCAAACACTTTGCAAGGCGCGCCGCTGGCCAGCAGAGTTTGAAGTTGGGCAACGGAAATCAGGGGGTTGGACATGGCGTACTTCCTTGAAAATGAGCGTCAGAAAAATCAGTGTTCTTCGGCCGGCGTGTTGGGCAGGGCGCGGGTGCGCAGGGCGGTGGCGGCCAAACCACTGACCACAATCACAGCCATGCCGGCCCAGCCGATCAGGGGAATCTTGTCGCCAAACAGCACCAGGCTGTAAAAAGCGGCAAACACAATGCCCGAATACTGCAAGTTGGCCACCATCAGGGTAGAGCCCCGGCTGTAGGCGCGGGTCATGCACCACTGGCCCAGCGAGGCCAGCACGCCAATCGGCACAATCCAGGCCGCAGCCTGCCAACTCACGGCTGACCAGGGGGTGAGCGTGTCAAAACACATGCCGATACCGCCTGCGATGGCCGAACCGACTGCAAAGTAAAACACCGTGCGCCCCTCGGGCTCGCCCACCTTGCCCATGGCGGTCACCTGCATGTAGGCCAGGGCCGCGCCCAAACCGGAGAGCAGCCCAATCAGGCCGGCAAACAGCTGGTTTTGCTCTAGCGTGGGCCGCAACATCATCACCACCCCGACAAAACCAGCCAACACCGTGGCCATCAGGGCGCCCTGACGTTCCGCCTTGCCGTAGAGCATGGCGCCGCCCACGAGGAAGGCGGCAATCCAGACGCCGCTCATGTAGTTGAGCGTCATGGCGGTGGCCAGCGGCAGATGGGCAATGGCGTAGAACCAGGAGCCTAGTGAGAGCACGCCGATGGTGCTGCGCCAGGCGTGCATGGCCGGTACGGGGGTTGCAAACGGGATGCCCCGGGTGCGCAACACCAGGCCCATGAACACAATGCTTACCAAGCCTCTGTAAAAGACCAACTCAAAGGTCGAAAAACTGCCCGCCGCAACCTTGACGCCCACGGCCATCGTGGCAAAAAAGAACGAGGCCAAAAGCATCCAGAGGGCTTGCATGGTTACACCTTCATTTGGCGGCGATACCAGTCGTGAAAGTGCTGCATGCCATCTTCCATAGGGCTTTGGTAGGGGCCGACTTCGTTGTCGCCGCGCAGCAAAAGTGCCTGGCGCCCGGCGTCCATGCGCTCGCCGATCTCATCGTCTTCCAGGCAGGTTTCCATGTAGGCGGCTTGCTGGGCCTCGACAAATTCGCGCTCGAAGGCCTGAATTTCTTCGGGGTAGTAAAACTCCACCTTGTTCATGGTCTTGTTCACGCCCATCGGGTGCAGCGTGGACACGGTCAGCACATGCGGGTACCACTCCACCATGATGTGCGGGTAGTAGGTCAGCCAAATAGCGCCGTATTTAGGGGGGGCGCCCTTGCGGTAGGCCCTGAGCGCGTCTTGCCAGCGCTGGTAAGTGGGCGTGCCCGCCGGGCCGTTTTGGGGGGCAAAGCCCACGGTTTGCACCGAGTAGTTGTCTTTAAATTCCCACTGCAGGTCGTCGCAGGTGACAAATCCGCCCAGCCCGGGGTGAAAGGGGCCTACGTGGTAGTCCTCCAGATAGACCTCAATAAAGGTCTTCCAGTTGTAGTTGCACTCATGCAACTCCACCTTGTCGAGCACAAAGCCCGAGAAATCGAGGTCGGCGCGGGGGCCTAGGTCGGCCAAATCCGCCGCAATATCGCGTCCGTTGTCTTCAAACAGCAGGCCGTTCCATTCGCGCAGCGGGTAGTTGTTGAGGTTGAGGCAGGGGTCTTGCGCAAAGTGCGGTGCGCCTAATAGCGTGCCAGCCGGTGTGGGGCCGCTGTTGCTGCCACTGTAGGTCCAGCGGTGCAGTGGGCACACCACGTTGCCTGCGGCCGAGCCGGGGGCGGTGCTCTGGAGCGAGCCGCGCCCTTGCAGCATCAGGGCCTGGCGGTGTCGGCACACATTAGAGATGAGTTCAATGCCGCTGGGCGTGCGCACCAAAGCGCGCCCCTGGGCCTCTTGGGCCAAGGTGGCATAGTCGCCCACGTTGGGCACACTTAAGGCGTGCCCCACATAGCGTGGGCCGCTTTTAAAAATATTTTGCAGTTCGCGCTGGTACAGCGCTTCGTCAAAATAGCTTGAAACTGGTAGTTGGCCGGTGGCCTGCTGCAGTTGAAGACTTAAATCAGACATGGGTGACCTGACCTAAAGACTCCCCACAGGGAGATGCGCCCAATGCGCGGTAATTAAAAAAACCGGTCCAAACCGGTTGCAAGAACGCGGATTGTACCTGTCAGATTTTTCCTTAAAGGCATCTCTGTAAGCCTATGATAGGGGGCTCAACATGTCGTAGAAGCGGTATTCCTTGCGCGTGTCCTTGTCATTAAGTCATGGGACCTCTATGGAAAACCAAATATGAAAGCTCTGCGGACCCTTTTGAGCACGTCACCCAAGGCACAGATTTATCGGCTGACCATCGCAGCCTGGCTGCTGTTTTTGTGGGTTGGGTTTTGCTTTTTTAATGTTCAAAATATTTATCAGCGTCTTGAAAGAGTCAATGCCTATGCTGAACTGGTGTTGGAGCTCACCGCACCCCTAATCGTGGATGCTGCCGAAGGGGCGCGAGAAGATCTGATTCAGCAAGCCCTCAAAACCACGTCACAAAGTCCTTTCATCAATGAGTTAGTCATCACCTCGAATAGCGGTGATGTGCGGTGGCAGAGCCATATTGATCCGGGCGAGCTCTCGGCACCGCAGTGGTTAAACACCTGGTTTAAAAGAAAACTTCCCGTGGTTCAAAAGCCGCTATTGTCAAAGGGGCAAGTAATCGGGGCGCTAAAGTTGAGCTTCGAGACCGAAACACTGGCCAACGATGCTTGGCATGTGTTTTGGTTTAGTTATCTTTTCACCGCATTTCTGGCCATTTTTGGAGTCCTCGCCGGTCTGATCCCACTCAGTCGGTCCTTGCAAAAATTGGCTGATTTGGGCCAGCAATCCGAGGTCACCTTGAACTCGATCAGTGAGGGCGTCATTCGCTGCACCGCGCATTTAAATGTGTTGTCGGTCAACCCGGCTGCCTTGCGTTTATTGGGATTCAGTGACGCCGATGTGCCGAGTCTGTTGGGTCAGGATGTTCGCGCCTTGCTGCCCACCTTGTTTCTGGACAACGAGGTGGCATCAAACTGGGTCGCGCGCGAATACGCATTGGATCGCCAGGACGGCGTGCAATTGATTCTTGAAACTGGGCTCGCAGACGTTCAATCCACGGATGTTCAATCGGTTTGCAAGGTGCTGACACTTCGTGATGTTAGCCAAGCCCAAGCGTTGCTGAGATCCCAACAGGCGGAACTGCTTGAGCATAAAAATGCAGTCGCCAACATGAGGCGAGTGGCCGATTCGTTCCCACTGTCCAAATTACACCGAAATGTCCATCCGGTTCCTTCAGAAGCACAAGAGTTGAGCTACCTGACCGCTTGGGTGCTGGCGATGGTCGCTGGGCGTGAGCGTAGTTTGCTTGAGTTGGCGCATCAAAAAAAGGCCATTGACCAGCACGCGATGGTGGTGATTTGCGATATGAAGGGCGTTTTAAGCTACGCCAACGACCAGTATTGCCGCCTTAGCGGCTTTGAGCGCGACGAGTTGCTGGGCCAAAGACCCCGCATCAACAGCCACATTCAGAACGCTGAGCACTTTTACCTTCAGGTGCTCGATTCGGTTTCAAATGGCAAGACTTGGCAGGGCATGCTGCAAAGTCAAAACAAGCAGGGCGAAAATTACTGGGTCAATGCCACCGTGGTGCCCATGTTCAACGAATTTTTGATTCAAGACCGGTACATGCTCATTGGCACCGACATCACCCAGGCGCAGCAAAGCAAGCGCGAGTTAACCGAGCAATTGAGCAAGATGGAGGTGCTGCTGGAGGCCATTCCCACGGCCATTTATTTCAAAGACAGTCTGGGGCGCTATTCCCTGGTTAACAGCGCCTTCGAGAAACTCTTTGGCCTGAGTCGCAACGATTTAGTTGGCAAAACAGCCCCGGATATTGTGCCGATTAAGTTTGCTGAGTTTGCTATTGAAAAAGACCAGTTCTTGCAAGTCACAGGCGGTGTGCAAACATTTGAGACGCCCTATGTGAACCCGCAAACCGGGCGACAGTCGGATTTTTTCTACAGCAAAGCGATCATGTCTGACGATGAGGGGCGCTACACGGGCATCGTGGGCGTTATTTTCGATGTCACCGAGCGCAACTTGGTGCAGCGCCAACTGCAAGAAGCCACGCGATTGGCAGAAACTGCCAGCCGGGCTAAGAGCAACTTTTTGGCCAATATGAGCCACGAGATCCGAACCCCCATGAATGGGGTCATCGGCATGGTTGAGTTGGCCCTTGAAATGGCCGTTGACCCCAGTCAGCGGGATTATCTGAGTCTGGCCAAAAGCTCGTCGCAGTCCTTGATGGTGGTTATCAACGATATTTTGGATATTTCGAAAATTGAGGCCAACCGGGTGGATATCGAATCCACTGAGTTTTCTTTGACCGATGTCATTGCCCACAGCCTGAAACCCGTGGAGTCCATGGCCAAGAAAAAAGGTCTGGTTTTTGCGCTTGAGCTCAGCCCTGACCTGCCTGACCATGTCATTGGCGACCCCACTCGCCTGCGCCAGATACTGCTTAACCTGTGTGACAACGCCATCAAATTTACCCCCCAGGGCCGAGTGATCGTGCGCGTCACGGGCACCCCCGTGGTTGCCGAGGTCTTTGAGTTGACGGTGGCAGTGATGGACACCGGTATCGGTATTGCCGCCGAGGCTCAAGGCACCATTTTTGAGCACTTTAACCAAGCGGACACCAGCACCACCCGAAAATATGGGGGCAGTGGCCTGGGTTTGACCATCAGCATGAAGTTGGCGGCCTTGATGGGGGGACACATCACTTTGGCAAGCGAGACCGGCCAAGGCAGTACCTTTACCCTGCAGCTGCGCATGCAAGTGCCGAAGTCAGTTGTGCAGGTGGCGGCGATGCCTGCGGGCGCATCCATTTTGCCACCTGTACCTCTGATGCCGGCTATGCCAACCGCTTTGAAGGTGATGCTGGTGGAAGACAACCTGGTGAACCAAATTCTGTGCTGCACTATTTTGAAAAAAATAGGCCACACCGTCGTGGTGGCCAACCACGGGCAGGAGGCTTTGGACTTGTTGGGTACCCAACGTTGGGATGTCATTTTGATGGACATGCAGATGCCTGTGATGGACGGCTTGGAGGCCACACGCGCCATTCGAGCGTTGGAATTGCCTGGCCAGCGCACGCCGATTGTGGCCATGACCGCCAACGCCATGGAGACCGATCGACAGCTTTGTCTGGACGCCGGTATGGATGATTACCTGTCAAAGCCATTTAAATTTGCGGAGCTGCAAGTTATTCTTGAGAAAGCTGTCGGGGGAAATTAGCCATCTAAAGCCTAAAATAGGCGTCTTTTGATGCACGGAAACTCAAGCCCCATGGCCACTTCTCCCAAAACGGTTGTCACGCCCCCCGCCAGTTATGAGGCCGCCTTGCTGGAGCTTGAGCAATTGGTCGCCCGGATCGAAGCGGGTGACATGCCGCTGGAGCAGTTACTCAGCCAGTACCAACGGGGCGCTGAGCTTCTGAAATTTTGCCGTGACCGGCTTGAAAAAGTAGAAGAGCAAATCAAGGTGCTCGACCAAGGCGCCCTTAAAACATGGGCTACCGAGTGATCGCAGGTCCCTTTGACCTGGGTGCCTGGAGCGCCGCGCACCTTGAGCGTGTGGAGCAGGCTCTCTCGCAGTGGGTCACGACCGATATGCCCACAGGGGTAGATCACGGCGCCCCTGCGGCGCTGGTAGCTGCCATGCGCTACGCCGTGCTGGACGGTGGCAAGCGCCTGCGCCCGCTCTTGGTGATGGCTGCTTTTGAGGCCACCCAAGCCCAGCCTTCTGAAGATGCGCCCACCGCCGAGGCGGCCTTGCGTGCTGCCTGTGCCGTTGAGTTGATTCATGCCTATTCACTGGTGCACGACGACATGCCCTGCATGGACAACGACGTGTTGCGCCGGGGCAAGCCCACCGTGCACGTTCAATTTGGCGAGGCCAGTGCCTTGCTGGCCGGCGACGCTTTGCAGGCGCTGGCTTTTGAGTTGTTGACCCCCGAGAGCGATGTTATTTCTGAGCGTAGCCAGGCCCGGTTGTGCCGGCAACTGGCGCGCGCTGCGGGCAGTGCCGGTATGGCCGGTGGTCAAGCCATCGACCTGGCCAGTGTGGGCCATGCACTGTCAGAGCACCAGTTGCGTGAAATGCACCGCCTGAAAACCGGGGCTTTGTTACAGGCCAGCGTCATGATGGGGGCCACTTGTGGCCAACCCACCCCTGCCGCCTTGGACGCCCTGGCGGTGTATGGCGCCGCCGTGGGTTTGGCATTTCAGGTGGTTGACGATATTTTGGATGTCACCGCTGATTCCGCCACCCTGGGCAAAACGGCGGGCAAAGACGCTGACCAGGACAAGCCCACCTATGTGTCCATTCTGGGTCTGGAGCGCTCGGCGGCCTATGCCCAAGAGCTGCTGGCCCAGGCGCTGGGCGCCTTGCGAAGCAGTGGTTTGTCGCAAACTCAGGCTTTGGCTGGTTTGGCTAAGATGGTGGTTAATCGTTCGAGCTGAATTGTTTTTGGCGCGCCGTGAGAATTTTAGGGAAAAAGGCTGTTTTTGTACTGAATACGTGCTTAAGCAGCTATAAAAAATATAGCATATGTTAAACAACACGACCCCGTTACTGAGCACGATCAACGATCCCGCCGACCTGCGTTTGCTGCCCCGTGAGCAATTGCACGCGCTGGCGGCTGAATTGCGCGCCTACGTGCTCAGCAGTGTGTCCAAAACCGGCGGGCACCTGAGCTCCAACCTGGGCACGGTCGAGTTGACGGTGGCGTTGCATTATGTGTTCAACACCCCGCATGACCGCGTGGTCTGGGATGTGGGCCACCAAACCTACCCCCACAAAATTTTGACCGGACGGCGCGAGCGCATGGCCTCATTGCGCCAGTTTGGGGGCTTGAGTGGTTTCCCGCAGCGCGCAGAGAGTGATTACGATTCCTTTGGTACCGCGCACTCCAGCACCTCCATCTCAGCCGCCTTGGGCATGGCGCTGGCCGCCAAAATCAAGGGCGAAGAGCGCCACGCCATTGCCATTATTGGCGACGGCGCGCTCACCGCTGGCATGGCCTTTGAGGCCCTCAACAACGCTGGGGTAGCGGACTGCAACCTGCTGGTCATCCTGAACGACAACGACATGAGCATCAGCCCGCCCGTGGGCGCGCTGAACCGCTACCTGGCCAAGCTCATGAGCGGGCAGTTTTATGCAGCGGCCAAAAACGCCGGTAAAACCGTGCTCAAAGGCGCGCCGCCCCTGTTTGAGCTGGCCAAGCGGATTGAAGAGCACGCCAAAGGCATGGTGGTGCCCGCCACTTTGTTTGAGAAATTTGGCTTCAACTACATCGGGCCCATCGACGGGCACGACCTGGAGTCGCTCATTCCCACGCTGGAAAACATCAAGCAGCTCAAAGGCCCGCAGTTCTTGCATGTGGTCACCAAAAAAGGCCAGGGCTACAAGCTGGCCGAGGCCGACCCCGTGGCCTACCACGGCCCCGGCAAGTTTGATCCGGCCATTGGCTTGCAAAAGTCCACGACACCTTCTCATCAGACCTTCACTCAGGTGTTTGGCCAGTGGCTGTGCGACATGGCGACGCAAGACCCGCGTTTGGTCGGTATCACGCCCGCCATGCGCGAGGGCTCAGGCATGGTGGCGTTTGAAAAACGGTTTCCTGCGCGTTATTTTGATGTGGGCATTGCAGAGCAGCACGCCGTGACGTTTGCGGCCGGACTGGCTTGTGAAGGCCTCAAGCCTGTGGTGGCCATTTACTCGACCTTTTTGCAGCGCGCCTACGACCAGTTAATTCACGACGTGGCGATTCAAAACCTGCCCGTGGTGTTTGCGCTCGACCGCGCTGGCTTGGTGGGGGCCGATGGCGCCACCCACGCCGGGGCGTATGACATTCCCTTTTTGCGCTGCATTCCCAACATGAGTGTGGCCTGTCCTGCTGATGAAAACGAATGTCGCCAGTTGCTATGCAGCGCCTTCGCGCAAGACCACCCGGTGGCCGTGCGCTACCCGCGCGGCGCGGGCGCTGGCGTGGCGGTGCAGGCTGGGTTGGAGCCGCTGCCTTTGGGTAAGGGCGAGGTCAAGCTGGCGGGCCAAGGCGTGGCTATTCTCGCGTTTGGTACGCTCCTTTACCCGGCCTTGCAAGTGGCTGAGAAACTCGGCTGCACGGTGGTGAATATGCGCTGGGCCAAGCCGCTCGATGTTGAGTTGTTGCTCAAAGTGGCCGCAGAGCACCAAGGCTTGGTGACGCTGGAAGACGGCGCCGTGATGGGCGGCGCTGGCAGCGCTGTGCTTGAGGCATTGGCCGCCGCAGGGCTTGCAGTGCCCGTGCTGCAACTGGGCTTGCCCGATGTGTTTATTGAGCATGGCGACCCGGTCGCCCTGATGGCTTTGCAGGGGCTGGATGCGCCCGGCATTGAGGCGTCAATCGTCCAACGTTTTGCACCCCTGTTGGTCCCGGCTCGGCCAGTGCTCAAGGCGGTTGCATAAGCGATTTCACATAGCGCTTGGTCGTGTGAAATTATTTACAACGAGGGAAAACCCCTGAGTTGATGGTCGCTCGACGTTTCTACAATGCGGGATGACTTTAATTGGTCATCGTCATGCAAGCATGCATGACGAGATGTTCGATTAACACCTCTTCAGGAGTAAAACCCATGGATCGTCGTTCCATTATTAAGAACGCTGGCATTGCCGGCGTTTTGGCAGCCGGTGCTGCACCCGCCGTACATGCCCAAGCGGCCATTCGCTGGCGCTTGGCATCGAGCTTCCCCAAGTCGCTCGACACCATCTTTGGTGCAGCTGACACGTTTGCCAAAAAAGTTGGCGAGATGTCTGGTGGCAAGTTCACCATTTCTACCCACGCGGCTGGCGAGTTGATGCCCGCCTTTGGTGTGGTCGATGGCGTGCAAAACGGT
Source organism: Comamonadaceae bacterium (assembly GCA_947372745.1). Lineage (GTDB taxonomy): Bacteria > Pseudomonadota > Gammaproteobacteria > Burkholderiales > Burkholderiaceae_C > Rhodoferax. The sequence continues at coordinate 9,941 of CANBUY010000099.1, forward strand.
ACCGTTGAATGCGCCCACACAGCGGCTTACTACCACTTCGGCAAGGATGAAACCTTTGCCCTGGGTTGTGCCATTCCGTTTGGCCTGAACAGCCGCCAGATGACTGCCTGGATGTATGAAGGCAACGGCGGTAAGCTGATGCGTGAGTTTTACGCCAAGTACAACATCGTCAACTTCCCAGCGGGTAACACGGGTTGCCAAATGGGCGGCTGGTACCGCAAAGAAATCAAGTCAGTCAAAGACATGAAGGGCCTGAAATTCCGCGTGGGTGGCTTTGCTGGCAAGGTCATTGAGCGCATGGGTGGCGTACCGCAAAACATTCCTGGTGGCGAAATTTACCAAGCCTTGGAAAAAGGCACGATTGACGCCGCTGAGTGGGTTGGTCCTTACGACGACCAAAAGTTGGGCTTCAACAAAGTCGCTCCCATTTACCACTACCCCGGTTGGTGGGAGGGCGGCCCTCAGTTGGACGTGTTCATCAATGACAAGGCTTTTGCCGCCCTGTCACCTGAAAACAAAGCGATTGTGGAAGCTGCTGCTTCTTACGCCCACGTTGAAATGCAAGCCAAGTACGATGCCAGAAACCCTACTGCGCTCAAGCAGTTGGTCGGCGCCAAGACCAAGGTCTTGCCTTTCCCCAAAGATGTGCTGGATCTTGCTTTCAAAGAGTCCATGGCCCTCTATGAAGAGCTTCGTGCCAAGAATCCTAACTGGAAAAAGGTCTACGACGACATGGCCGCCTTCCGCAAGGACCAAAACTTGTGGTTCCGCTTCACGGAAGCCAGGTTTGACAGCTTCATGCAAGCGCAAAAACTGTAAACAGTTTTTAGTCCTGGCATAAAAAAACCCCGCTT
>CANBUY010000100.1 GCA_947372745.1 Comamonadaceae bacterium
CCACAGGAATGTGGCACCACGCGCTGCTCGCCACAGTCGCCACACTGGGCCGACATGCCTGGGCCCAGCATAGAGCGACAGTGCTTCATGGCATTCAAGGCCAGACGCTGACTGGGCAACACGCTGGCACCGTACTGCGCCAGGAAGGCTTGCCCAAAGCGCTCGATGAGGGTGGCCAGCGCGATCATTTGACACCTGCCCAATCGATATTGAAGCGGTTCATCAATGCATCAATGCGAACACTGGCCTGATTGTTGGTGTGGCTGGTAAGAAAGGCGACAGCGGGCGGTGGTGAGAATGGAGTAGTGGCCCAGTATCTTTTGCACTTCCAGCAGGTCAACCCCGGAGTCGATCAGGTGGGTTGCATAGCTGTGGCGAAGGCTGTGCGGAGTAATCTTTTTTTTAGCCCGCAGGAGACGGCCACTTGATGCAAGGCCTTTTGCACACCACCGCGCTAGCCACCATGGCGATTGGGGAACAGCAGCACAGGGTTTTGGTGCGTTTGCCAGAATCGGCGCAAGACCAAGAGGGTGGCCTCTGGCAGCGGGACAAAGCGGTCCCGATTACCTTTGGAATCACGAATATGTACACGGTGGCGCACCGCATCGATGTCGGCCACCGTCAAAGCCAGTCCTTCGCTTAGACGCAAGCCCAGGCTGTACAAGAGAAAAAAGAACACCCGATAACTCAGGGTGCGGGTGGCCGCAAATAGGGCTTGCGCTTCTTCGATGGTGACGATATCGGGCAGGCGTGAAACCTTGGGCGGTTTGATGAAGTTGGGCATGGCCCAGGGCTTGCGCAGTACATGCATGGTGTAAAACTTGAAGCCATACAGATCGATCTTGACGGCACTCCAGGAATGCGAGGCAACAAGATCGTGGAAATAGTCGGTCAGCTGAGTGCTGGACAGGCTGTCGATTTGGTGATCGAAGTAGTCACCCATGCGCCGGATGGTGCGGGCGTAGGCGTCAATGGTCTTGGGTTGCAGGCCCTTGAGTTTGAGGTGTTTGAGGTGACTGCGGTACGTGCTGCTAAAGGGCTCAGGAAACGCGCTCGGGTCAAACCCGCCGGGGTAAGTGAACATGGGCAAACTCCAAGTAAGTTGAGGTCAACATGCATCACAATTGGCACATGTGCCTACAGCTTACGAATTCACCGACTGGGGTTCCACTCCGAGTAGCGGCTTCGTCCAACCCTTCATTGCAGCGGATCTGCGCCAGCTATGCTGGCTGGTCCGCTGAATTCAAACGTTATGCGGCAAAAACGAGAGACTCGATTAACTGATACTGAGAGTGTGCCCAAGGTACAACCCCCTTCAGACTTTAAATTAGCAACAATATAGGAAGTGGCGATGGGGAAAAAAATCACTGCCAGAGATGGCCCTGTTCTAGGGATCGATTCCAGCGCAGCTATGTTCGAGAAGTTGAAACATGAGTCATCACGCTTGCAACAGGGGTGGCACCCTTACGATGCATTCAATTTCCTATTAACCGCTTGGCATCTTTTTGAGGATTGGGCTAATAGCGATGATCCTCGCGCGCTTTGCCGTATGAAACGACAGAGGCAACGACTGCCTCACCTCATGAATTTTGTATTGGATATCGTTCGTGACCTGGTCAATGGAAGCAAGCATTTTCATTTGACACCTGGTACGGCAGCGAAACGTCGTGTGGGCGAAGTTCACACCGGAGAAGAGGTGGGGTTCTATGAATATTTTTTCCACGAAAATTTACCGGCTGTCACCGTTGAAGATCACTGGTATTTCAGCATTCGTGTATTGAATAACGTGATGGTGCGGTATTTCGAGTGGACGTTCGATGATTCGACACCCGTGGAAGACTTTCCGCGCGACCTCCTCGAAGCCATTTCGTACTGCAATATAGTTAACCGCAGCGGCGGGCCTTCGCCAGCCGTTTGGCTCCTCGGGATAGAAAGCGCATACGGCAGGAAAACATAATGAGACCAGCCTATTTAGGTTGCGTGACTAGTCATAGGCCAGTGCAAAATTTGCAATTGCCGCATACTTGCCGTTCCAACGGACGCGCGCAGGTACCGCGCGCCGCTGAACTTCACGTTAGCTTTAAATCAGATGATTTGGATGACCGCTGTATGGAAATTTGGCTGTCGGCTATGGGTCTTGTGCAGTCGAGTGACACTGTCTTAAGCTACCCCTCACAAATGAACGTGTACGACTGCAACCACTGCCTTCAAGTCGAACGCCAGCCTTGCTTAACCAGCTATTTTTTCTGCAGTGACTTGGGGCTGCACACATAGGCAAACCGGTTGGGCAATTCGGCGGCCAATGCCTCCTGAAGGGACCAATTGCCTTGCTCGATAGCATCAGCAGCGGTGTGCATGTCCATGGTGTGTACCCGGCCAAAGCCGGTGTTGGTGTGTAAATACAGGTGGCCGTGTTCATCCATCAGGCAATTGAGCAGCGTCGCTGGGCGGCCTAAGTGATCGTGGACAGAGAAGTCGTCGCCCAGACGCCAAATCAAGGGCGTGGCTTCCAGCTCCACATACACCCGTTGCGGACCATTTTGAAAAAACCACTGACCCTGCGTATCGGCTTCAAAGTTGCGTTGAATGAAGTCGATCAGTTTTTCGTGCTTAAGCTGCGAGCCCTTCGACGCCAGCGTGCCGCCATTGAACGGACCAAGCGCTTGCGCCTGGTCGTCGCGCATAAACCAGTTGCCTCGGGCGTCGAGCCCAAGCCAGCCGTAACAGTCCGGCACATTGGGCCATTTAGCCAAGGCTTGTTTGACGATGTCATCCATGGGGTTTACTCAGTGTTTGGGGGCCGTGTGACAACAGCCAGTTTCCCACGGCGTTGGGCATGGCGCACACATGGCCGGGGATGCTGCCTGCAGGAAAGCCGACATGGCCGCCGCCTGCGGGTTGCCACAGCGTCACAAATGGGCCCGCCGCAGTTGGCTGGGGCAGGCTTGCTGCGGGAATAAAAGGGTCATTCAAGGCGTTCAGCACCAAGGCGGGCACACGTATTTGGTGCAAATGGGGCTTGGCCGAGGCGCGCGCCCAGTAGTCGTCGGTGTTTTTGAAGCCATGCAGGGGCGCGGTAAAGATGTTGTCAAACTCAAACAAGTTGCGGGCGGCGTTTAGCGCCTGCGCGTTGAAGAGGCCCGGATGTTGGCGCAGTTTGGCCATCGCCTTGGGTTTCATGGAGTTTAAGAACAGGCGGGTGTAAACCACCCGGTTAAAGCCGCGACCTATTGCCTGACCACTGGCGGCCAGATCCAGCGGGGAGGAGACGCTGGCCACAGCGTCCACCACTTTGGCTGCTGCATCGCCCATTTCTTCGGCCCAGCGCAAAAGTGCGTTGCCGCCCAATGACACGCCAACAGCAACGATGCTGCCTGAATGCTGCTCGCGCAAGCGCGCCAAGATCCAGCCGATTTCTTCAAAATCGCCTGAATGGTAAGCCCGAGGTGCCAGGTTGAGCTCGCCACTGCAGCCGCGAAAGTGCGGAACGACAAAGGCCATGCCTTTCGTTTTTGCAAAGTCGGCAAAGGCCTCGGAGTAATGGCTGGAAGAGGTGCCCTCCAGCCCATGAAAAAGCACCAGCAAGGTGTTGCTGGGCGGGGTTTGAAGCCAGTCCAGGTCAATGAAGTCAGCATCCGGCGTGGTCCAGCGCTCGCGCCGGTAAAGTGGCGGCGCGCCATCGCCACGGCGCGCGTAAAGCGCCGGCCAGATCGTTTGCAGATTGCCACCAGGGAGCCAGGCGGGTGCTCTGTAGTTCATAGCTGCTTAAGCATGTATTTAATGACTTTGAAGACGATTTTATTAATGAAGAATGTGCGGTGTCTCACTGACTTCCTGGGGTTCCTGTTCAGCCCCCGGACTGGCGTGGTGGGCCACCATGCGCCAGCCTTGCGCGGTTTTTTGGTAAACGTTGGTGGCGATGACATAGGCGTGCTGTGGCCCCTGTGGGGTGAGGATTTCAATGCGCTCACGCACGTTGTGGACACTGCAGGCCAGCATTTCTATTTTTCGCACACCTTCTGGCCAAGCGCGAACCGTCCCATTTGAAAACAGGGCGTCAAAAGCCAGTCGAATCGCACGCATGCCGACCAAGCGGGGTCCACCGGGGTGCACGCAAATGATCTCGTCCTCATCGGCCCAGCACGCCATAAGCTTTTCAATGTCGCCCTCTTGCAGGGCTTGATAAAACGCGGCTTCGGTCTCGCCAGCAGAGCCCGCGATAAGGGCTGCTAGTTTTTTGTCTTTAGGCATAGTCATTAATGTTCATGGATCCGTTTGATTTTGCCGCTTATCTATTCTCCCGCGATTCACTTGGCGAAATAGGGCATTTATCAACTCAAAAGAAACAGCCGCGCGGTAATGTGCAGGATCAATTTTTGGGGATTGCCATGAAACGCTGGTTTTCAGTCTTTATATGCTCGCTTCTTCTTTCGGGTTGTGGTTACAACGATTTCCAGCGTTTTGATGAGCAGATCAAAGCGTCATGGAGCGAGGTGCTGAACCAGTACCAACGACGTGCTGACTTGGTGCCCAATATCGTGGCAACGGTCAAAGGCGAGGCGGCGTTTGAGCAAGACACCCTCACCCAAGTGGTGGAGGCCCGTGCCAAGGCCACGTCGATCCAGGTGTCCGCTGAGACCCTGAACAACCCGGTAGCGTTCAACAAATTTCAGGCCGCACAAGGGGAGCTGGGTTCGGCTTTGAGTCGCTTGATGGTGGTCTCTGAACGCTACCCCACTTTGCGCGCCAATGACGGGTTCCGGGATTTGAGGGTGCAGTTGGAAGGCACTGAAAACCGCATCACGGTCGCCCGCAATCGTTACATCCAGGCGGTGCAGGCTTACAACGTACTGGCACGCAGTTTCCCAAGCAACTTGACGGCGATGGTGTTCAGTTATCAGCCCAAGCCTTCCTTTGCTGTTCAAAATGAGGCCGCTATTTCGGCGCCTCCGGTGGTGGATTTCAACAAAAAGTAAACGGGGTGGGTTGCCAGCATGAACGTCGTCAATTTCCTTCGATCCCTGCGTTGGGGGCGGGAGTGTTCGTTCATGTTCAGGCGCAGTGGACTGGTTGCCGCCTTTTGGGCGTTGAGTTGTTTGCTGGCGGCTTCAGCAGCATTGTCTCAGCAAGCGGTGCCCCCTTTGACCGCGCATGTGATGGACGCCACGCGAACCTTGAAAGCGCCAGAGATTGCGCGATTGGAGAAAAAGTTGGCCGACTTTGAGACCCAGCGTGGCGCGCAAGTCGTGGTGCTGATGGTACCGACGACCCAGCCGGAAGATATTGCCAGCTACGCCAACCGGGTGGCCAACACCTGGAAAATCGGGCGCAAAGCGGTCGGTGACGGCTTGCTGGTGATCGTCGCTGTGAACGACCACGCGGTGCGCATTGAGGTGGCAAAAACGCTGGAAGGCGCCATTCCAGATCTGGCCGCAAAACGAATCATTGACGAGACCATCACGCCGCGCTTCAAGCAGGCCGACTTTGTGGGTGGGCTGGACGCGGGCACCACGCGCATCATGGGTTTGATCACGGGTGAAAATCTCCCACCCCCAAATGAGACGGCAACAGGTCGTGCCCTGAGTTTTGACTGGCACCAACTGGTCCTGATGATGTTTTTTGTGGTCCCTGTGCTTGGCGCCCTAGCCAGACGCTTGTTGGGGAGAAAGCTGGGACTCATTGCCACGACTGCTGCGGTCGGTGGGATGACACTTTTCTTGACGGCGAGCGTCGCACTGGCGGTGATGGCGGCAATGGCGGCCCTGTTCATCTCACTATTTTCCAGTTTTGGTGTGTTGGGTAGCGGCGCCGACCATCGGCAAGGCGGATGGGGGGCGGGAACGCACGGCGGCTGGGGTGGAGGCAGGGGTGGACTTGGCTCTGGCGGTGGCGGCGATTTTGGAGGCGGTGGTGCCTCGGGAAGATGGTGACGCACGGTATGGAGCGATACAAGCGAATGGTGGTACATGCTTGGCTTGAAGCGGTGTCCAAGCAATATCCGATGCCTCATGCGGCCTTGGTGCGACTTGGGCAGCACGTCAGCCAGTGTGAACAGACGCACTCAGGTGAAATTCGGATCTATATTGAAACAGCCCTGCCGTGGGCGACGCTCAAACAAAACTTGCCTACCCGTGACCTGAGTCGTCAGCGGGCGATTGATATTTTCAGCAGTCAGCGGGTGTGGGATACGGCGCAAAACAACGGCGTGCTGATTTACTTGTTGTTGGCCGAGCGCTCGATTGAAATCATCGCGGACCGGGGACTCAGCGAGCGTGTGAAGCCTGTTGTATGGCAGAAGATGGTGACCCGCTTGTCAGACGCTTGTCGAGAGGGCGCGATTGAGGCGGGCTTGGTTCGGACCGTTTCAGAGGTTTCGGCGCTGCTGGGCCAATATTTCTCGTTGGCGCAAGGTGAACTTAACCCCAATGAGTTGCCGGACTTCCCTGCACTGGGAGACTAGTGTTGCGCCCAAAAGAAAAGCCCTGATCTTTGCAGATCAGGGCTTGTTCTGAAACTCTTATCGGAGCTTACTTGTGCAAGCGGAACTTGCGCAGGGCGGCTAACTGAGCGGCCATAACAGCCAGTTCAGAGGTTGCTACTGCCAAATCAAGATCACTCTTGGCGTTTTTCATGGCTTCTTCAGCGGCCGCTTTTGCCGCGTTGGCTTTCTCGTCATCCAGATCCTTGCCGCGAATGGCGGTGTCAGACAACACCGTGACGCAGTTAGGTTGGACTTCTAAAATGCCGCCAGCAACGAAGATGAACTCTTCTGTGCCGTCTGCCAATTCAATGCGAACCGAACCCGCTTTGATACGGGTGATCAGTGGTGTGTGGCGCGGGAAAATACCAAGCTCGCCCGCCTCGCCTGGCAGAGACACAAAACGTGCCTCACCAGAAAAGATGGACTCTTCGGCACTGACCACATCAACGTGGATGGTGTTCATCGTGTCACTTCCTAATCAGTTAGTGGCAAAGATCAATTAGATCTTTTTGGCTTTTTCGAACGCTTCGTCGATCGTGCCAACCATGTAGAACGCCTGCTCTGGCAAGTGATCACACTCACCAGCCACAATCATCTTGAAGCCGCGAATAGTCTCGGCCAAGGTGACGTACTTGCCAGGTGAGCCCGTGAAGACTTCAGCCACGTGGAAAGGTTGTGACAGAAAACGTTGGATTTTACGGGCGCGAGCCACGGCCAACTTGTCTTCTGGTGCCAACTCGTCCATGCCCAAAATCGCAATAATGTCGCGCAACTCTTTGTAGCGCTGCAAGGTACCTTGAACGGCACGTGCGGTTTCGTAATGGTCTTGACCCACCACCAAAGGATCCAACTGACGGCTGGTTGAGTCCAAAGGATCAACAGCAGGGTAGATGCCCAAGGAAGCAATGTCACGGCTCAACACAACGGTTGAATCCAAGTGAGCAAACGTTGTCGCAGGTGATGGATCGGTCAAGTCATCCGCAGGCACGTAAACGGCTTGGATGGAGGTGATCGAACCCGTCTTGGTTGACGTAATACGCTCTTGCAAGCGGCCCATTTCTTCAGCCAGAGTAGGCTGGTAGCCCACGGCGGAAGGCATACGGCCCAACAAAGCGGACACTTCAGTACCGGCCAATGTGTAGCGATAGATGTTGTCAACGAAGAACAAAACGTCTTTGCCTTCATCACGGAACGACTCAGCGATGGTCAAACCAGTCAAAGCAACGCGCAAGCGGTTGCCTGGTGGCTCATTCATCTGACCGTAAACCATGGCAACTTTGGACTCTTCGAGGTTCTCGAGGTTCACAACGCCAGAGTCAGCCATCTCGTGGTAGAAGTCATTCCCTTCACGGGTACGCTCGCCCACACCAGCAAACACGGACAAGCCGCTGTGCGCCTTGGCAATGTTGTTGATCAGTTCCATCATGTTCACGGTCTTGCCAACGCCAGCGCCGCCGAACAAGCCCACTTTGCCGCCTTTGGCAAACGGGCAAACCAAGTCAATCACCTTGATGCCGGTATCAAGCAACTCTTGCGAGGGGCTCAATTCGTCATACGTAGGTGCCTTGCGGTGGATAGACATGTGCTTGACTGCAGTCACAGGACCACGTTCGTCGATAGGCGAACCCAGCACGTCCATGATGCGTCCCAGTGTGGCTTTGCCCACGGGAACCATGATCGGGTTGGAGGTGTTAGTCACCATCAAGCCGCGACGCAGACCGTCAGACGAACCGAGCGCAATCGTACGGACGATACCGTCGCCGAGTTGCTGCTGTACTTCCAGTGTCAATGACGTGCCTTCGAGTTTGAGGGCGTCATAAATCTTTGGCATTTGATCACGTGGAAATTCCACGTCGACCACTGCGCCAATACACTGAACAATTTTTCCTTGGGCTTGAGCCATTTTGTTGCTCCAATAAATTTGAATTTGCTAGCTACTTCGAATCGGAGGCCTAAGCCCCAATCGCCGCAGCCCCAGAGACGATCTCGGACAGTTCCTTGGTGATCGCTGCTTGGCGGGTCTTGTTATAGACCAGCTTCAACTCACCAATGACATTGCCTGCGTTGTCGGTTGCTGCTTTCATCGCGACCATACGAGCAGCATGCTCGGAGGCCATGTTTTCAGCAACGGCCTGGAAAACCAGAGCCTCGACATAGCGCACCAGCAGATCGTCAATGACCGTATGTGCGTCAGGTTCGTAGATGTAATCCCAGCTGTGCGTCGTGCCAGAGGCACTTGTTTCGGCTTGCATCTGGGCTGCGGACAAGGGCAACAACTGCTCCATCACCACTTCCTGCTTCATCGTGTTGATGAAGCGGGTGTAGGAGAGATGAACCGAATTGATTTCGCCACGCGCATAAGCATCGAGCAAAACCTTGACAGGTCCGATCAAACGCTCAAGGTGCGGCTTGTCTCCCAATTGCGTCACGTGAGCGACGACTTGAGCACCGACACGGTTGAGGAAACCAAAACCTTTGTTGCCGATGGCCACGGTCTGCGCTGTCATGCCAGCGGCTTGCAGTTCACGCAATTTGTTGGTGACACTGCGAAGCACGTTGGTGTTGAGTCCGCCGCACAAACCTTTGTCCGTAGACACCACAATCAAACCAGCAACTTTGACGTCGTTGGTTTTCATGAAGGCATGCACGTACTCGGGGTTTGCTTTACCCATATTGGATGCGATGTTGCGCACTTTTTCCGAATACGGGCGAGCTGCCCGCATACGTTCTTGTGCCTTACGCATCTTGGACACGGAGATCATCTCCATGGCTTTGGTGATCTTCTTCGTACTTTCGAAGTTTTTGATCTTGCCGCGTATTTCCTTGCCTGTTGCCATTAAAAGGCTCCTTCGCTGTTACTTCAGGGGACCTTAAGCGAACGACTTCTTGAATGCAGCAATTGCTGTGTTCAATTCGGTCTCAGCGTCTTTGTCCATCGCTTTGGCAGCTTCGAGCTTGGCCAGGAGGGCTGCATTTTTGTCTTTGAGGTAGCTGTGAAGGCCATGCTCGAAAGCCAAAACCTTGTTCACTGCGATGTCATCAAGGTAACCCTTGTTAACGGCAAACAAAGTTGCACCCATCAAGGAGATAGGCTGTGGGCTGTACTGGGCTTGCTTGAGCAATTCGGTCACGCGGGCACCGCGTTCGAGTTGCTTGCGAGTGGCTTCGTCCAGATCGGAGGCGAACTGCGCAAACGCAGCCAACTCACGGTACTGGGCCAAGTCGGTACGGATACCACCGGACAGGTTCTTGATCAGCTTGGTCTGGGCAGCGCCACCGACGCGAGACACCGAGATACCCGCGTTGATCGCGGGACGGATGCCGGCGTTGAACAACGAAGTTTCCAAGAAGATCTGGCCGTCCGTGATCGAAATCACGTTGGTTGGCACGAAAGCAGACACGTCACCGGCTTGCGTTTCAATGATTGGCAATGCAGTCAAAGAACCAGTTTTGCCTTTAACAGCACCCTTGGTGAAATCTTCAACGTACTTGGCGTTCACGCGAGCGGCACGCTCAAGCAGACGGCTGTGGAGATAGAACACGTCGCCAGGGTAAGCTTCGCGACCTGGTGGGCGACGCAAAAGCAAGGATACCTGACGGTAAGCAACCGCTTGTTTGGACAGATCGTCATAAACGATCAGCGCGTCTTCACCGCGGTCGCGGAAGTACTCGCCCATGGTGCAGCCGGAGTAGGCGCTAACGAATTGCATCGCAGCGGACTCAGAGGCCGTAGCAGCCACCACAATGGTGTACTCCATGGCACCAGCTTGCTCAAGCGCACGCACCACGTTTTTGACGGAAGAGGCTTTTTGGCCAATCGCGACATAAACGCAGGTCATGTTTTGACCTTTTTGGTTGATGATCGCGTCAATAGCCACGGCAGTTTTGCCGGTCTGACGGTCACCAATGATCAATTCGCGCTGACCACGACCCACTGGAACCATCGAGTCAATTGACTTCAGGCCAGTTTGCATGGGTTGATCGACAGATTGACGAGCAATAACGCCTGGCGCTACTTTTTCGATCACGTCAGTCATCTTGGCGTTGATGGGGCCTTTGCCGTCGATAGGTTGACCCAAGGCGTTGACAACGCGGCCAATCAGCTCGGGGCCGACCGGCACTTCCAAAATGCGGCCTGTGCATTTGACGGTGTCGCCTTCAGAGATGTGCTCGTACTCACCCAAGATCACGGCGCCCACGGAGTCGCGCTCCAGGTTCAGCGCCAGACCGAAAGTGGC
>CANBUY010000101.1 GCA_947372745.1 Comamonadaceae bacterium
CCGCTGCGCGGCCTTTGGCTTTTTGGGCTTCCATCGCCGCAGCAAAACCGGCTTCGTCCACACTCAAATCGCGTTCACGGCAAACGTCGGCTGACAAGTCGAGCGGAAAGCCAAAAGTGTCATGCAGCTTGAAGGCAACTTCACCAGGCAAGACTTGAACGCCACCTTCCAGGGCGGCGTCCAAAATTTGCATGCCGTTTTCCAGCGTCTCAAAAAAGCGCTCTTCTTCGGCTTTGAGCACCTCAATGATGCGTTTTTCGTCCGCTTTGAGCTTGGGGTAAGCCTCACCCATCAACGCCACCAAATCGGGCACCAGTTTGTGGAAAAACGGTGTTTTCTTCTCCAACTTGTAGCCGTGGCGAATAGCGCGTCGAATAATGCGGCGCTGCACATAACCCCGACCTTCATTGGAGGGGTTGACGCCGTCGCTCACCAAAAACGCGGTGGCACGGATGTGGTCGGCAATGACGCGCAGGCTCTTGTTGTTCAGGTCGGTGCAGCCGGTTTCGCGGGCAGCGGCCTTGATCAAGGCGTCAAAAATGTCGATTTCATAGTTGCTGTGGACGTGCTGCAAGATAGCGGCTAAGCGCTCTAGCCCCATGCCGGTGTCCACGCAAGGTGCGGGCAATTTGACCAGGCTGCCATCGGGCTGCATGTCAAATTGCATGAACACATGGTTCCAAATTTCAATAAAGCGGTCGCCATCTTCACCGGGGCTACCGGGTGGTCCGCCCGGAATGTGGGCGCCGTGGTCGTAAAAAATCTCTGAGCAGGGGCCGCAAGGGCCGGTGTCGGCCATCATCCAGAAATTGTCTGAGGCGTATTTTTTGCCCTTGTTGTCGCCAATACGCACGATGCGATCGGCGGGAAGGCCAATCTCGTTGTGCCAGATGTCATAGGCTTCCTGATCGTCAATATAGACCGTGACCAGCAAACGCTCGGCAGGCAAACCGTAAACTTGGGTGAGCAGTTCCCAGCCCCATTTGAGCGAGTCGCGCTTGAAATAATCGCCAAAGCTCCAGTTGCCCAGCATCTCAAAGAAGGTGTGGTGGCGGGCGGTGTAGCCCACGTTTTCCAGGTCGTTGTGTTTGCCGCCAGCCCGCAGGCAGGCTTGCACCGAGGCGGCACGCACGTAAGAACGCTTATCGGTGCCCAAAAACACGTCCTTGAACTGCACCATGCCCGAGTTGGTAAACATCAGCGTGGGGTCGTTGCCCGGCACCAAGGGGCTGCTGGCCACTACGGTGTGGTTTTTGGAGGCAAAGAAGTCAAGAAAAGTTTTGCGAATGTCAGAGACACTCATGAGGGGCGTGGTCATGTCAATTATTTCTTTGAGCAAGGGAACAATAAGGTAAAGACCCGCCAGCCTCAGGCTGCACAGGCTAATTTGCCTATTATCGCCCAGCCACCCTCCACAAAGACCCACGGACAAGTGGTGGGCGATGACGAAACCAGACGGGGAATTTTTTGGCTTATTATCCTTTCGCTTATTTAGCCCATTGACGCCACTGGTGCTGTGACGATTCTCAACAACGGCTTTGCCATCATCGCCATGGGAAATACATATTAATAAAACCGTGAGACAAACCACATGATCAAAACTAACGCGATGAGTCGGCGAACCATGCTGGGCGCGGCAGCGGCCTTGGGTGCATCATCCCTGCCTGCCTGGGCTCAAACCAAGACGATCCTTCGGATTTCAACCCCGGCCGTACCAGACGACTGGCACGCCAAAATGTGGACGGTCTTCAAAGACACGCTCGAAAAGAGTGCGCCCGGAGAGTTCGATGTCCAGATCAACCTGAACGGCTCATTGTTCAAACAAGGGACAGAGTCCACGGCCATGGCCCGCGGCAACCTTGAGCTTTCAGCTATTTCGGCTTTCGATATCGCCAAATTGGTTCCTGAGTTCTCTGTCTTCACGGCCGGCTATGTGGTGCGAGACCCAGCGCAGCAGCAAAAAATATTCAACGGCCCCATTGGCGCCGAACTATTTAAACTTGTGACAGAAAAAATGGAGGTCACGCCTCTCGCCACAGCCTACCTGGGCACCCGTCAGGTCAATTTACGTGATGTCCGCAATGTCAAAACCCCGGCTGACCTGAAAGGCGTAAAACTGCGCATGCCTGGCACCAAAGAATGGCTGTTTTTAGGCGAAGCCTTAGGCGCCACCGCCACACCCTTGGCTTTTGGTGAAGTTTATTTAGGCTTAAAAACAGGCACGATTGACGGACAGGACAACCCGCTACCGTCCGTGCGCGCGGCCAAGTTTTATGAAGTCACCAAGCAAATCGTGATGACGAGCCATTTGGTCGACAGTCTTTTCATCGCCATCTCCAGCAAAAGTTTCAACGCGTTGACCCCAACACAAAAGCAAAAGGTGAGCGCTGCGGCGCAAGCCGCTGCGGCATACAACAACGACAACCGCATCAAGGAAGAAGCGCAGTTGATTGAGTTTTTCAAGAAAGAGGGCTTAAAAGTCACGACGCCTGATGTGGAAGCCTTCCGCAAATCGGTCCAAGCCACGTACCAAAACTCTGACTACGCCAAAGTTTGGCCCAAGGGCCTGCTGGACCGCATCAACGCAACCAAGTAGATATGCAGCGCTGGTTAAAGAAAGCCGCCAACGCTATCGGTGGCGGCTTGTTCCTCACCCTCTTCATCGTTTTTCTGATTCAGATTGCTGCCCGTTTTGGCTTCGGCAAACCCTTGGCCTGGACCGACGAGGCGGCGGTGATTCTCTATATTTGGGTCATCCTATGGTCGGCCGCTGTCGTGGTGCCTGAGCGCGAGCATGTGGTCTTTGACCTGATCTGGAACAGCGTGGGCCACCGGTCGCGCCAAGTCATGCAAATAGCGGGCAACCTGCTGATCGGTGGCCTGGCACTGGCGGGCTTGCCTGCCAGCTGGGATTATGTGCACTTCATGTCGCGGGAAAGCTCACCCGTGCTAAGTATTTCAATGATGTGGGTTTTTGTGCCCTTTGTTTTGCTGATGGTCGCCCTGGTCATTCGCAGTACGTTGGCCATCTGGAATGCCATTCGGGGCATCGGGCTTGAAACCGAACTGCGCCTCTAAATTTCCTCTTTCAAATCACAACAAATGACGCTCGGAATCACTGTACTTATTTGTGTCATGGTGGCGGGCCTGTTGCTGCGCATGCCCATCGGCTTCTCCATGCTGGCTTCCGGCTTTGCTTACCTTTTGGTCAAACGACAAGACTTGGGGCTGGTCGCAGAGCAAGTAGGCAACGGGCTTTACAACAGCTATGTGCTGCTGGCGGTGCCGCTTTTCGTCTTTGCAGCCAACATCATGAACGCGGGTACCGTTAGCGAACGCATTTTTGACTTTTGCCGTATTTTGGTGGGTCGAATGCGCGGTGGACTGGCCCAAGTGGACATTCTGGTCAGCGTCATTTTTTCAGGCATGAGTGGCAGCGCCATTGCCGATGCGGCCGGCCCCGGGCTGGTCACGATTCGGCAAATGCTCAAAAAGCCGGAATACTCGCGCGGTTTTGCCGGTGCGGTGGTGGTCGCCAGCGCCACGCTGGGGCCCATTATTCCTCCGTCAATTCCGATGGTGATTTACGCGCTGGTCTCGGGTGCCTCCGTGGGCGCCTTGTTTCTGGGCGGCGTGGTCCCCGGCTTTTTGATGGCGCTCCTGATGATGGTGGTCGTTCACTTCATCGCCACCAAACGCAATATGCCGCGCGAAGCCAAAATTCCGCTGCGTGAATGGCCTGCCATTTTGTTTCGGGGTGCCCTGCCCTTGTCCATGCCTATCGTACTTTTAGGCGGCATTTACTCCGGCGCCTTCACCCCCACCGAGGCCGCTGCCGTGGCCGCCTTTCATGCGCTGGTGTTGGCGGGCGTGGTGTACCGAGCCCTCACCTGGCGCACGTTTTGGGGCGTGGTGATGGAATCCACCCGTGGCAGTGCCGTGATCACGGTGATTCTGGCCGGGTCTTTCATGCTCAACTACGCCTTTACCGCCGAGGGCGTTCCTCAAGCCATGGCACTGTGGGTAGACAGCATGCACCTCTCACAAATCAAGTTTTTACTGCTCGTAAACGTGATGTTTCTCGTGCTGGGTTGTTTTCTGGACGTCTCGGTGCTGTTGCTTGTTTTTGTGCCCATGCTGCTGCCAGCGGCTAAACTGCTGGGCGTCGACCTAGTGCACTTCGGCGTGCTGGTGGTGCTCAACATGATGATTGGCTTGATTCACCCCCCCTTTGGCATGCTGCTGTTTGTGACCAAAGCACTCACCGGCATTCCGATTGGCGAGATGATGAAAGAAGGTTGGCCATTTTTACTCATGCTGCTGCTGCTTTTGCTGGCCATGACCTTCTTCCCCCAAATCGTCCTGTGGCTGCCTCAAACCATGGGGTATGTGACGCACTAAGGCGCTGCAATCCACCCTCTTTCAGGGAATATTCTTTTCAAGAAAGGTAAAAACCGCATCGTCGTCACAAAAAGCCACATTAAACCGAAGCAACGGGCTTGACTGCAACTCGGGACTGAAGAGATTACCCGGGCCGAGCAAAATATCCTGCTCCACAGCCTTATAAGCCAGTTCGGTGGCGTTGGCCAAATCCGGGTGATGTGCCCACAGAAAAATACCCGCTTTGGGCTCGGTAAAAATTTTGAATCCGATGTTGATCAGCCTTTTGGCGGCATTCTCATGCGCCTTGGCCAGACGTTCCCGCACCCCTTTTATGTGCTTTCGCCAGCGGCCATCAATCAAGGCCCCATAGGCAAGACGTTCACTGAACTCAGACGAGGTCAAGCCCGAGATCATCTTGAGCTGCGCCAAATCTTCCAGTAACTCAGGGTTGGCTGCCAAATAGCCCACGCGAATATTAGGTGAGATAGTCTTTGAAAAACTGCTGATGTAAATCACCCGGTTCAGCTGATCGAGGCTGGCCAGCGAGGGCCGGGGTTCGGGGTCAAGATCGGCGTAAATATCGTTTTCAACCACCAAAAAATCATACTTGTCTGCCAACTGCATCACGCGGTGCAAATGCGCCAACTGGGCGACTGATCCGGTGGGGCTCTGCAAGCGGGGTTGTGTGAAGAAAACTTTGGGACGATGTTCAATCACCCGCTGCTCCAAGGCGACCAAATCGTAGCCAGAGGGCGTGCGCGGCACCCCGATTAGGCGTGCGCCCAAAAAGCGAAGTGAAAACAACAAATTGGGGTAGCCCGGATCATCAACCAACACTGCATCGCCGGGACGAACCAGACGCCGTGCGACCAAATCCATGGCCTGACTGGAGCCATGGGTTAGAAGCACTTGCTCGGAGCTCACCGCAATTTCTTGCTCTGACAATAAATCCCGCACCAGTTGGCGCAAGGGCGGGTAGCCTTTGGGCTCACCATAGCCGCCCAGGTCGACGTTGTCCGTGGCCAAGGTGCGCAAACTGCGCCGCACCCCTTCCTGAAAGAGCCAATCACCCGGTAACCAGCCACAGCCCGGCTTCATTTTTAGAGCCCGGTTCTCAAAAATCCGGCGCAGGTACCACATGGAATCAAAACTGAAATTCGGGCTTTGCCCTGGAATTTCAGTGGCAGTGGCAGGCCGGTGCTTGACGAAAAACCCCGAGTGAGGACGAGAGGCAAAGTAGCCTTGCGCCACCAACCGGTCATAAGCATCCACCACGGTAAAGACACTCACTTCATGCGCGTGCGCAAACTGGCGAATGGAGGGCGCCTTGGAGCCCGGACGCATCGAGCCATCCTGAATAATCAGTCGAAAACCGTCAACGATTTGAGCCACCAGAGGCACCGGACTTTGTGGATTTAAAGAGAACATGACGTGGACCAAGGGTATGTATGTACCGGGTTTGCATACTGCACAGTGCACCCCGAAAAAGAGGCTAACTGTATATGGTCCAGACCCGTGTGCCGAACTATATTTGACCCAGTTTACGGATTAGCTATTAATTTATTGGAGTTTTATGCACGTTCAAAGCCCCCTCAAAAACAAAGACCTGATGGCTCGCCGACAAGCCGCGCTCCCACGCGGCGTGGGCCAAAGCCACGAAGTGTTTATTGCACGCGGGGAAAACGCGGAGGTCTGGGACGTTGAGGGCAAGCGCTATGTAGACTTTGCAGGTGGCATCGCTGTGCTCAATACCGGGCACCGCCACCCTGCCATCATTGCGGCTGTTAAAGCCCAGCTAGACCTCTACACCCATACCTGCTTTCAGGTGCTGGCCTACGAGCCCTATGTTGAACTGGCCGAGCGTATCAACGCCATGGCCCCCGGCGACTTTGCCAAGAAGACCTTGTTTTTAACCACCGGTTCGGAAGCCGTTGAGAACGCCATCAAAATTGCACGCAGCTACACCAAACGGGCAGCGGTCATTGCATTTACCAGCGGCTACCACGGCCGCACCTTGCTGACCCTGGGACTGACGGGCAAGGTAGCGCCTTACAAAACCGGCTTTGGCCCCTTCCCGGCCGAGATTTTTCACGCTCAGTTCCCCGACACACTTCACGGCGTCAGTGTGGATGACTCAATTGCCTCCATTGAGTTGATCTTTAAAAATGATGTCGAGGCCAGTCGGGTCGCGGCCATCATTGTGGAGCCCGTGCAGGGTGAAGGTGGTTTTAATGTGGCGCCACCCGAGTTTTTACAGCGCCTGCGCACGCTGTGTGATCAGCACGGTATTTTGATGATTGCGGACGAGATTCAAACCGGCGCGGGCCGTACCGGCACCTGGTTTGCGATGGAGCAAAGCGGCGTGGCACCTGACATGATTACGATGGCTAAATCTATGGCGGGCGGTTTCCCTATTTCCGCTGTGGTGGGTCGCGCTGACGTCATGGACGCCCCTGCCCCGGGTGGACTGGGCGGCACTTACGCAGGCAGCCCCATGTCTTGCGCTGCCGCGTTGGCGGTGCTAGATGTCTTTGAAAAAGAGGATTTACTGGCGCGCAGTCGCCAACTGGGCGCCTATCTGGTGGCCAACCTCAAGGCACTGGCCGCCCAAAACCCGTGCATCGCCGATGTCCGCGGACTGGGCGCCATGGTGGCGATTGAGCTTTGCAAGGGCGGTGACCTCAAACAACCCGATGCCGACATGGCCAAGCGACTTTGTGCTGAAGCCACCCAGCGGGGTTTGATCTTGCTGTCTTGCGGAACATACGGAAACGTCATACGTATTTTGGTGCCTCTCACAGCCAGTGATGCTATCGTTGATGAAGGCTTGGCCATTATTAAGGCTTCGCTGGCGGCGGCTCAAGGCGTCTGAGGCGAGCCCAGACTCGCTGGGCATGCTAATTGCATCCATCCCAGAATGCACCGTGGTAACCGCACCGGTATTGATTGTTTAAGGTTTCTAAAAAAATGTCGTTCAAAGAACTGGTCAAGTTTGCAGGTGTTCAAAAAACATACGATGGGAAAACGCTGGTCGTTCGGGATTTAAACCTAGACATCCAGGCAGGTGAATTTCTTTCCTTGCTGGGGCCTTCAGGCTCAGGAAAAACCACCACACTGATGATGTTGGCTGGCTTTGAGTCGCCCACAGCGGGCGAGATTTTTTTAGATGGCAAGCCCATCACCAAAACGCCACCACATAAGCGCAACTTTGGCATGGTGTTTCAAAATTACGCCCTGTTTCCGCACATGACGGTGGCTGACAATGTGGCCTACCCTTTAACGGTGCGCAAAGTCAACTCGGTTGATCGCGCCAAGCGCACCCAAAGAGCATTGGACATGGTGCAAATGGGCGGCATGGGTGAGCGCTTTCCGGGCCAACTCTCGGGTGGGCAGCAGCAGCGCGTTGCTCTGGCCCGCGCACTGGTTTTTGACCCGCAATTGGTATTGATGGACGAGCCACTGGGGGCGCTGGACAAACAGTTGCGCGAGCATATGCAGCTTGAACTCAAGGCCTTGCACCGCCAACTGGGCCTTACTTATATCTATGTCACCCACGACCAATCTGAAGCACTCACCATGTCAGACCGGGTCGCTGTTTTTAGCGACGGGGCGATCCAACAGATTGAGGGCGTGACCGCACTTTATGAAACTCCTGCCAACCGTTTTGTAGCCGGTTTTGTGGGCGACAACACCGTTTTTAACGGCCTTGTTTCCCAAGTTTCCGATGGCCAATGCAACGTTCAATTAGCTTGCGGCACGGTCTTGTCAGGGCTTAACGTCAATGCCGCTAAGCAGGCCAACCAGGTGCAAGCCTGCATTCGGCCCGAGCGAATTGTGGTGCACCTGGCCGACACCAAACCGGCCCATAACAACCTGGCCGCCAAGGTCACCGACGTCATTTACTTTGGCGACCACTTGCGCTTGCGCTGCACCCTGCCCGACCAGGAAGACGCAACCGTCAAAATCCCCCTTTCCAGCAATGCGATTCCCCAGGCCGGTCAATCCGTCTGGCTGCATTTGCCCCCCGAGCACCTCAGGATCTACCTTTGATCCGATTGCAAACCTTGATTTATTGACTCACAAAATTTAAAAGGAAACACCCCCATGAAACTCAAACCTGTCGTCGCTGCCGTTGCAGTGATCGCTTCTTTTGCCAGCTTTGCACAAACCCAAATTACGGTCGTTAATTTTGGTGGTGCCAACGGTAACGCGCAGAAAAAAGCCTACTTCGAGCCCTATGAAAAGGCCAGCGGCAACAAAGTAATTGGTGTTGAATACAACGGTGAACAAGCCAAAATCAAAGCCATGGTTGAAGCCAAAAAGGTCACTTGGGATGTGGTGGAAGTGGAATCTCCTGACATGGCCCGCGGCTGCGATGAAGGCCTGTTTGAAAAGCTGGACTACAGCAAAATTGGCAACAAGGCTGACTTCACCCCCGCCGCCGTGCACGAATGCGGTATTGGCACATTTGTCTGGTCCACCGTGATGGCCTACAACGCCGACAAAGTGAAAACAGCCCCTGTGACCTGGGCTGACTTTTGGGACACCAAAAAGATTGCCGGCAAACGCGGCATGCGCAAAGGCGCGCGCTACAACCTTGAGTTTGCCCTCATGGCCGACGGCGTTGCCGTACAAGACGTCTACAAAGTACTGGCCACGAAAGACGGCGCCGAGCGTGCCTTCAAGAAGCTGACTGAACTCAAACCCAACATCCAGTGGTGGGAAGCAGGCGCACAGCCGCCCCAGTTTTTGGTAGCCGGTGATGTGGCCCTGACCACGGCTTACAACGGCCGCATTGATGCCGCCCAGCGCGAAGGTAAAAACTTGCAAATTACCTGGACCGGTGGCATTTACGATCTGGACTACTGGGCCATGCCCAAAGGCGGTGCCAACAAAGACGCTGCTTTGAAGTACATCGCCATGGCCAGCAGCGCAGATGCCCAGAGCGAATACGCCAAACTGATCTCTTACGGCCCCACCAACACCAAAGCCCTGGCCAAACTGGATGCCAAAACGCTGGGACTGTTGCCAACGTCTGCAGCAAACGCCAAGACTGCGCTGCAATTCAACGTGAATTTCTGGGCTGACCAAGGCGAAGCCCTGGAAAAGCGTTTTGCCGCTTGGGCTGCTCAGTAAATAGTTGAAACAAGAGATCGTGATGACACCCACTTCGACACTGGCCCCTTCCTTGCCCCTCAACCTGGCAAGTCAATTACAGCGGGCCGAGCGTCGCAAAAAAGTGTTCGCGATCTCTTTGACGCTGCCTTTACTGCTGTTTTTACTGGCTACTTTTATTATTCCTATAGGCGCGCTACTGACACGCGCCGTGGAAAACCCTGAAGTAGCCAGCACGCTGGGCCTCACCGCTCAGGCCCTGAATAGCTGGGACCGCACCTCAGCGCCGCCAGATGCGGCTTATTCAGCGCTGATCGAGGACTTGTCTGCCATCAAGGAGCAATCCGATGCGGGCGCGCTGGCGCGCCGCCTCAACAGTGATATCAGCGGCGCTCGCTCCCTGATCATGACCACTTACCGCGCCCTGCCCTTCGAGAAAAACCTGACGCCTCTTCAGACCCGCGAGCGTCTGCTCGCCCTGGATGCGCGCTGGGGAGAGTTGGGTTATTGGCAGGCCATTGCCAAAAATGGCGCTCGCTGGACGCCGGATTACCTGCTGGCCTCGCTGGACCTACAGCGCGATGTGCAGGGCAACATCAGCAAGGTTGATGCAGACTCCGCGGCATTTGGCAAGATTCTTGTGCGCACCTTTCAAATAAGCGCGATCGTGACTTTGTGCTGTTTGATTTTGGGTTATCCGCTGGCTTATTGGCTCTCTACCCTCTCGGCGCGCCAAGCCAACATGCTGATGATTTTGGTGCTGGTGCCCTTTTGGACCTCTATTTTGGTTCGGGTCGCGGCATGGATTGTTCTTTTGCAAACCAATGGACTGGTCAACCGATCACTGATGGGGCTGGGCGTAACCGATGAACCCATTCCTTTGCTGTTTAACCGCCTGGGCGTCATCATTGCCATGGTTCACATCTTGCTGCCCTTCATGATTTTGCCGCTTTACAGCGTCATGAAATCAGTGCCCAACACCTACCTTCGCGCCGCTGTCTCTTTGGGAAGCTCCCCCTTGAGTGCTTTTTTCAGGGTCTACATTCCCCAGACCTACCCAGGCATTGGGGCCGGTGGGCTGCTGGTGTTCATCCTGAGCATTGGCTACTACGTGACTCCGGCCCTGCTCGGTGGTGCTGATGACCAAATGCTGAGCTACTACATT
>CANBUY010000102.1 GCA_947372745.1 Comamonadaceae bacterium
GAAATCTACGAGCTGGCCCAAGCAGCCAGCCCAACGCTGGCCAAGCACCAAATCACACAAGCCGACCCAGCGGAAGCCGCTACCGGCGTGGTCGTTGTCGGTAATGAACAATTCATCGCCATCGAATCAGGCCGAGCCAAAGAAATCAAAATTTACGAGCTGGCCGAGCTGGTCAAAAATTTGACCTATGACGGCACCGCCGCCGAGGGCGACCGCTTCGCACCTGGTAACTTAATCGAGCGAAAAAACGGAAAAGACGGCATAAGAACAGTCGTCACCGAGAAACGACCCGAACTGCAAACCAAGGCTGAGCGCGACCGCCGATCAGGCCAAGGGCAGGGCGGCTAGTGTCGCCCCCAAATCGTCTCACCTTCCCCTTCATCATTGAAAAATAACGCTTGCATTATAAGAATAATAATAAGATAATTATTCTTATGTTATTAAATTCAAAGGAAAAATCATGAGTGCTATCCCCGCCGAAGTCCGTGACCGCGTTACCGCCGCCGCCGTCGAGCTCTACGAACAAGCCGACCGCCAGCGTTTCCCCACTGTGGACTCCGTGCGCCGTTTGTCACGGGCTGACATGAACACCGTGTCGGTCGTTATGAAAGACTGGCGGCAAGCCCAAACCAAGCAAGTTGAAACCGTGGCCGTGGCCGTCCCTGAAGCCATCCAGCAAGCCAATAGCGCCGCCGTAGCAGCTCTATGGCTGAACGCCACCGAGCTAGCAAATCAATCGCTACGCAGCGCTCAATCGGGTTGGGAAAAAGAACGTACTGAACTGGACGACATGCGGGCCGAATTAGCCAGTGGCTACGAAACGCAAGCCACTGAATTTGAAGCTGCAAAAAAACAACTGGCAGACAGCGAAGCCACGACCGCCCAACAAATCCAACAACTCGCCGCCGTGCGTCAAAGCGAAGCCGAAGCACTCACCCGCGCAGACCGTGCCGAAGCACGCGCCGCCGATCTTCGCGCCGAACTTGACCGTTCAATCCAAGAAATTGACCGCCAACGTGCCGAACTGACCGAAGCCCGAGCCAAGGGCGAGGCCGCTCAAGCGACCACAGAAGCCACACGCGCCGAGCTGGCCACTGTGAAGGCCCAAGCCGCCGAGCACGAAAAACAAGCCGCAGCAGAGGCCCAGCGCACCGCCGCCCACTTGATCAAGATTGAAGCCGACCGCGACCAGGTGCGTGCCGAATTGGCGACCGTCAAAGCCCAAGCCGCCGCAGCCGACCAATCGCACCAGGAACAACGAAAAACAGCCGTAGCTGAAGCCCTACGCACCGCCGACAGCTTGGCCAAGACCGAAGCCGACCGGGACGAAGCCCGTAAACAAGCAGCAGCAGCCCGAGAAGACGCCGCCAAGCTAGCCGGCAAATTAGAAGCAACGCAGACCCAAGCGGCCAGCCTCATGCAGGCGCTAGCCGAGCGCCAAGCAGCGCCCGAAGTCGTCCCAAAAAAGGCCGTCAAAAAGCAAACTTAGGCGGCTAAAAGCTACCCAGCGCGTGGGCTTGCCCACACGGAAGGGCGAAGCCCTCCCCGCTGGTGCGGCCCCTCACCCCTAATGCGGAGTCCCACGGCAGAGCCGGGATGCTGAGGCATCCCCACGCTGGGCGTGGTGCCATAACCGCCGCCAACAACCAACCCCCACGCCTGACGGCGGGAGGCTTCCAGCCTCCCCGTGCCGGGGCACGGTGCCCCACGCACCTACCGCGTTTAACCAGCATTGTGTTTCTCCACCAAGGGCCAAGGCCCTCGCCGTTGGCTCACCAACCGCCTCAATGGGCCCTTTGGGCTGTGCAACGAAAGAACGGCAGGGCTTGAGCCGCTTCGCGGTTTTTGTTGGATGGGTTGTTTGTGCTTTTCTTTGCTAGTCTCGCCCCCAAATCGTCTCACGTTAAAAATTCATATACGCGCAGGCGCATCACGCGGGCGGGCGAAAAATCGCCGTTGCAAGTTTTCTCAAAGTCGCCTATAGTGCGTTACATGTAACTGATTTTTAGGGGATCAACAAATGGCAACCGCACTCACGCTTCGAGTCAAAAAGCACCGCGATGCGCTGCGCATGGCAGGCTTGCGCCCGGTTCAAATCTGGGTGCCGGATACACGCCGCCCTGATTTTGCGGAGGAATGCCGCCGCCAGTGCCAGCTCGTAGCCCAATCGGACAGCGCCGATACCGATATGCAGCACTTGATGGCTGACACGCTGGCCGATGTGGATGGCTGGACCGAATGAGGCGCGGCGATTTGGTGACGATAGCCATACAAGGTGACTTCGGAAAACCCCGGCCCGCGTTGGTCATCCAGGCCGACCAATTTGGCGAGCACACAAGCGCAACGGTGTTGCCCATCACCAGCACGCGAGTTGCTGCGCCGCTGCTGCGCGTCAACGTGCAACCGAGTGCCGACAACGGCTTGCAAAAGCCTTCTCAGATCATGGTTGACAAGGCCATGACGGTGATGCGCGACAAGGTAGGCCCGACTTTTGGGCGCATCGGCCCGGATGCACTGATCGAGGTAGAGCGGTGTTTGGCTGTATTTTTAGGAATCGCAAAATGAGAACCAAGCAACCGCCACCCGTGCGGAAAGAGCAAAAAACTCCCCGCCTCACGCTTTTTTGGCCGGTAACAAAAAGGCTGGGCACGATTGCCATCTACAAACTGGATGACAGCGGCTTGCGCCTACTTCGTGTTTTGCCTGATTGCAGGGTAGAAAGGTAGAGCATGCTGATTTTTCTCGACACCGAATTCACCGCTTTTGTCCGGCCCGACCTAATCAGTATTGGCATGGTGGCTGAAGATGGCCGCGAGTTTTACGCCGAGCGCACCGACTATGACCCCAAGCGGTGTAGCGACTTTGTGCGCGAAACTGTGCTGCCTCTGCTGGGGCGTGTGCCTGGTGCGGCTTGTGCCAACACAGAACTGACCGAGCGCGTTCGGGCGTGGGTGAAAGAGTTGCCGCAACCCGCCACCATCGTCTACGACTTTGCAGCCGATTGGCACTTGCTGGCCGTCGCCCTGTTGGGCCGACCGCACAGCAAACCACCGGGTGACTTTGCCAAACAACTGTATCTGGACAGTCACACCATCGCCCACCCGATCTTTGAGCGGGCGCTAAACGACACCTACACCCCAGACTGGCCCCCGCACCATGCGCTGGCCGATGCACGCGGACTGATGGCAGGCTATCGGGCTTGGGACCAATATATGGAAAAAATTCGGAGGATTCAATGAAAATTCTTGTTTTATCTGACCTTCACTTGTCACACAGCCCGTTTGAAGTCATTCAAGACGGCCAACGCATCGACCAGAATGCCGATGTGGTGGTGCTGGCTGGCGACATTGACGACGGCCTCAATGGCTTCAAATGGGCGCGTGAAACGTTTCCTGACAAGCCCATCGTCATGGTGGCGGGCAACCATGAGTTCTACGGCAAAAACTGGACTAAGCACGTCGATGACATGCGCGAAGCGGCCCAAGTTCACGACATCGAATTTTTGGAAACCGATGCCGTCGAATTGGCCGGGGTGCGGTTTTTGGGTTGCAGCCTGTGGACTGACTTCGAGCTTTTCGGAACAGACCAAAAAACAGAGGCGATGCAGATGGCCAGAACCCTGATGAACGACTACCACCACATCAAAATTTCGCGCATCGCTGAGTTTTACCATGTGAAATCTCGCTACCTGATTCCGGCACTCACCGAGCGCAGGCACCGCGGTAGTGTCGATTGGTTGGAACAAGAGCTGGCAAAGGTTATCGATTCAAGCAAAACGGTCATCGTGACCCACCATGCGCCACATGGCAACTCAATACCTCCCCATTTCAAAAAAGAACTGTTGTCGGCCAGCTATGCCTCAGACCTGACCAGGTACATGGGCCAAGCCGGGTTGTGGATACACGGTCACATGCACAGAAACAGCGATTACAACGTGAACGGCACCCGCATCGTGTGCAACCCAAATGGCTACATGCGAAAAGACGGCAGTATGGAAAACGACCAGTTCAACCCCAGTCTGATCGTGGAAATCTAACCATGATTCTTTTTTGTGGCGACCCGCACGGCCATTTTGGTCAAACGTACTAGACCCGACGGGTGTTATGTTTACTTTTAGCGATTTTTTCGCTAATGCTACTTCCCATTATTCTATATTTAGGGTAATATAAAATCTATATTTTATTTCCCGAAGGAGCACGCAACATGGCTAATACTGCAACGACGGTCGATCATTCGACCTTGACTAACCTGGCGCAAGCCGGTGCCGTGCGTGGCGCATGCGCTATTGGCCAGCCGGGTGGCTGGGGCATCGTTGTTCAATACGGCAATGCCGAGCGGGCGCTTGCCGCCAAGCGCGGGGAGGTGCGGGTGTTCAAGAAATTCGACACTCTTGCTTTCTATCTGAAAAATATTGGCATCGACCAATTCCGCATTGACGCACGCCATTTCGACGCACCCGAAAAGGAGCCAATCAAACGCTCTGCCACTGCCGAGCGCATGCGCGAAGCGCACGAGGCCTCAGCCTACAAAAAATGGCTTGCCAAAGAAGTGCAAGAGGCCATCGACGACCCCCGCCCGAGCGTGCCACACGCGCAGGTTGCCGCCGAGTGGAAACTTGAACGCGCAGCCCTGGCCAAGCAGGCCAAGAGCGCCGGGCACTGATCGTGCCGTTATGGAAACCCGCCGCGATTGCCGACCGCAAACGCATCACCGCCCACATCGCCCAGGACAACCCAAGAGCCGCAATGGAAATTGGTGACATGCTGATGGATAAGGCGGCATTGCTCGATCAACACCCGATGCTGGGGCGCGTGGGCCGCGTCAAAGGCACCCGTGAGCTGGTGGCGCACCCCAATTACATTTTGATCTACCGGGTTGCCGGAGAAGTTGCCGAAGTGCTGCGCGTCAAGCACGCTGCGCAACAATACCCATGAGAAAAGCGGCTCTGCCAGGTGCGACTAACACCCAGCAAAGCCTAACCAAGTCCAACTAAACAGGAGTTAAAAATGGCTGAAGAGAATGGTAAACCGAAACGGTCTTACGATGAGTTGATGGCGCTCACAAAGGCGCGGAACGCAAAGGTGCAGGCTGATGCGGATAAGACCGCTTCAGAAACCCCGAAGCAGATGTTTCTGCCAGGCTTCGACATTGGAGCCATGCCAAACCACCTGAACCGATCAAGCCTCATTGCACCCATTGCCAAAGGCAAGCGCAAAGCGCACAGCCAAACAGTGATGGTCACGCGGGCCGATTGCGTCCTGGAGTACAGCGGGCAACAATTGGACGAGGCAGACGGCGACCTAATCATGGCGTTGATTTACTTCGCACAACCCCAGCCACTGGGCACAGTCGTGCCGCTGAACCGCAAAGAGCTACTTCGCAAGATCAAGACGGGGGCAATTGGCAGCACGCAATACGAATGGCTGCACAAGAGCATGAAGCGCTTGCGCGAAGGGGTTCTATTCCTTGAGGCTCGCAAATCAGATGGTTCAACGCGCTACAAAATTGGGCATATGCAGTCATTTAGCATAGTGAAGGAGCTCGACTACAACGAAGACACAGAAATCTACACGTACATGATGGACCCGCGATGGGTGCAGATGTTTGGAAATCGTGAATACGGGCTGATTGACTTCGAAAAACGGTTAAAGATTGGCCGGGGTCAAGACATGGCAAAGACCTTGCAACGGCTTGTTACTACGTCCTCAGACCCGGTGCAACGTTATGCGCTTGACTGGCTGAAAGCCAAAATGGAATACGCAAGCCCGATTCGCAAATTTAAAGATTCTTTGATGGCAGCAGTTCACGAACTTGAGCGATTGGAAATCATTTCAAAAGGAAAAATTGGGGTGAGCACCAAAGGGAATGAGCAGTTAACCATGTGGCTCCAGGCAGTGGCATAGCGTTCCGGGGAATGGAGTGATTTAGGGTGATTAACTGTGTTGCCCCGCCAAACCTTTCCCGTTATATGAAAAGTACATTATTTAATGCACTTTTGCAGCAAAAGTGTCGTGTTTTTGCAGTGGCATAGCGTTCCGGGAGCAGTGGCATAGCGTTCCGCTTTAGTGGCATAGCGTTCCGCTTTAGTGGCATAGCGTTCCGGGGGGGGTCTGGAAACCCGCATGGATAGGGGCTTTGCGGGGTGCAGACCGCTCTCTACCTTCTCTCTACCTTCTTATTAAAGAGGAACACCCCTGTGAATAACTCGCTCCGTGGACAAGAATACGACCATGCTGCGCAAGGTCGCCCCAGGGCCACCCCACCCTTGGCATACCGAACAACCATCAATAGGCGCTGACGCGCAAAACAACGAAGGAACGGCACTCCGTGTCCGTTCGCACAGAGTCACAACCCTCTCGCTTCGCCAACACAAGGGGCTTCGCCCGCCCCTCTACCCGAGGGGAACATCCGGTTTGACCAGGAAGAAGGCAGAGCAGCCGTTACGCCTTCGGCTACATGGCTTCGCCATAGACTCCCCTGCATTCCATCCAACATCCCCGCGAAGCGGCTCAAACAAGCGGCGGGGCGCTCAAATGCAACGGGGTTATGGGGTAGGTGATACTCAACGCAAAAACGCCCCGTAGGGCGTTTTAATCGTTTTGCGAAAAAATAAAAATTTAGCTACTGATGGACGACACCGCCAGCGTGTCTAAAACTCTGGCGATGCCTTCTTTTTGTTCCTTGGAAAATTTCATGCAGTTTT
Source organism: Comamonadaceae bacterium (assembly GCA_947372745.1). GTDB lineage: Bacteria > Pseudomonadota > Gammaproteobacteria > Burkholderiales > Burkholderiaceae_C > Rhodoferax. Next base: position 6,704 of record CANBUY010000102.1, read on the forward strand.
TCTTTTCCGCAAGAAATCGAACAAATTGGGCCAAACCAATTCCCCTAGATTATTTTTTTTCAATTTTTGGAAAAAGTGAGGCCACACAAAAAGAGTGATGGCAATCCCAAAAAATACAATCCAGCCATTGAAAGTTGGCAGAGTAAAAAGACAGGTAACGAACAAAAAAGCAGGCCCCATCTCAATGAACAACATTTTCAACTTTTGCAGCAAAACTTTGTTTTTTGGCAAAGCAACAGTTTTGACCACGGCCACCGCCTCAACCTCACCCGGTTGAAATATTTTTTCAGTCGCAAGATGGAAGTTGTTGTGGTGCATAGCTTCCAAATCAGCAGCAGAAATTTCGTTGAAATTTTTGAAAATTGTCACCGCCTGGTCGTCACAACTCGACGTCAAAAAAGCGCCTTTTTTGCCGGTCACAACCCAATTCCCATTAGGAAAATGAGAAATTATTAGTTTTGGCTTTTCCATTGTGAAAATTCTTTCTAGTCAGAGTTATGGGTCGAAATAGAAACACTCGTGGAAGATTTTTCTTGAGCCATGTGCTGATTGGCGGAAGCAAGATGGTCGAGCATTGATTTTTTAGGCGCTCCCTGATTGCCCATGTTGGCAACCGTTTGGGCGTTTTGTGCCGACGGCGTAGCCCCACCGATACCCGCGCCAGAGGCGCTAGCCGGTGGCTCAGGTCGAATCGGCGCCCCCTTCGCATTTGTGGCGAAGCCACCTGCCGGAGGCGAAGCGTTAGCCGACCCTGCACCTCCAGAACCAGAAGCTTCAGGCGCACTGCCAACAGGTGAATCCGGTGCCGTTGAAGCCCCACCCCCGCCAGAAACAGGAGCACCACCACTGGTCTCAGAAGCTTCAGGCTTCCCGCTTGGTCCTTCAGGCTGCAACCTAGCCGCGTAACCGCTGATCTGCTCAGAGGTTTTAGGTACACCAGGATTCGTCGCAACCATTTCTTGCATCACAGCCATATTTGCCGCGTGAGCCCCAGGGTTAACAGGCTCAGCCGCAGAAGCAAAATCCCCACCAGCAGGCGTATTACTAGCACCTAGCGACGACACCCCATCATTACCGCCAGCACCAGAAGTGCCGTCTTGCCCTCCAGAGCCCGAAGACCCAGCACTAGCCGCTTCAGCCCGCCTAGGAGCGCCAGAAGAATTAGTCGAAAAAGCAGAAGGAGCAGCAGCCCCAGAAGAAGGAGCCCCAGCGCCACCAGCCATCTTCATCAAATCAGTACCAGCACCTTTAGCGCTTGCATTGGCAACAGAAGCAGTCCCCGCCTGCGCACCAGTGAGCGCTTTGCCGACATTCCCAGCACCCGCCGCGACTGACGCACCACCAGAGGCCACAGCAGCACCCAGAGCAGCACCAGCAGCAGCAGCAGAAGCCACGTCACCCGTCCCCATAGAAGATGATCCGCTTGACAGGCTAGAAGCGATTGAATCTGACTTGAAAGCTAAAAACGCAATTAATACAAACCCCATGATTGCGGATAATAAAGGTGCCCATAATTCAGTTATCGATGCACTGTCAATAGTATTAATTACTGTTAACAAATGGTTTGACATCACATCCATAGCCTTCAAAATAACAGCCAGAATTAAAACTCTGTAAATGAGAGAAATCAAAGATTTAAAAGGTGCTATACCCTGATCTTTGAGGGCATTTAATCCTAAAAAAGAAAAGCTTAGGGGTGCGAGCATAACAATCAGCATTGTTTCAATTTTAATTAAAAAAACCTTAAACGCGATCAGTGCTGAAGTCATTATGATAATAAAACCCATTAGAACGCTCAAGAGTGCTGGCATGAACATATCTAAAACACTTGATGCCTTATTAATTTTAGAGATCAAACCAGTCGCCAACTTTGATCCTTTCCCAATAATTTCGGCTGCATCAAATCCAGATAAACCAGCAATAGCCGCAGCCTTGGTGAAAAAATCCGCGCTGACTTTAGAGAGAAATTCAGAGCCGTTCGTGAGAATGAATGAGCAGAATGCGAACCACAGCAAGCTACTCAATAATTTTGTCCAAAGATTATCGATGTCGCCGCCACTTTTTAAGACGCCAATATTGGTAACAACCATTTGAATGAGAGCAAAGGAGCCGAGCCAAAGAATAGCAGTGGCCTGAATTTGCGAGGTGACGGCCAAAGCGGACGCTTTTAACGCCGTATCCAAATCGCTAAAGGCCCCAGCGTGTGATAGGACTGGCAAAAGCATTAATGCCAGTATTAATGAAAATTTACGCATAGACATTATTCCAGTTAGGTTTTAAGTCAAAGGCCGTATGTTTTTTTATCAAAAACAACATCAGCGCCATCACCCATAAAGTTCTTTTTTGCGTTTTCTTTTTTGCGCTCATTGTCATTTTTTGAATCACCGCAGCCAGCTGTGAACAAGGCAGCTAAACAGAAGAAAACAACTAAATATTTTTTCATTTTATTTACTCTAAATAATAAATCAAAGGCCATATGTTTTTTTATCAAAAACAACATTAGCACCATCGCCCATTAATTTCTCACGCCCCTCATTTCGCTCCTGGTTAACTTTGGTCAGTTTGGCCATCTCATTTGAAGCGGCAATATTTTGACTAGCCATCAACTCCCCTAATTTCTGGGATTGTTGGAGTTGTGCAATATTGATTTTTGAGAGGGTTTGCAACGCCTGAACATTTCCCTCGTTAGCTTCCGTTTGAGCGTATAAAGCAGCGACCGCAGCAGAGTCAGAAGCGTAGTTGTCGCGGTAGAGGCCAGCAGCCTTCATACTGCCTTCCAGCGTGTCAGTACTCGTCTTATTGAGCGCCGTGAACTTGTCTGCGTAACTAGCAGCCACAGTGCTCTTGTAGTTTTTTGCAAAAGCTGCATCGATCTTGGCCATGTTGCCGCCAATCGCATTCCCCGCCGACATCAAGCCGCCGATCCCCGAAGTCAACTGGTCCACGTTGGCCGTTGAAGCCGCCGAAGGATTTTTCAGCAAATTTTTGAGCTGGGTATCGAACTGCTTGTATTGAGTCGTGTACTGGTCAATCTGCTTTGCATACTGGAGCCCCAATTGCACGTTGTTGGCAATTTGAGTCCATTCGGTCGAACCACCACCAGCCGCACCAGCCATGCCGAGCTGGGGAATGAGTGCCCCAACCAAAGCCAAAACCAAAACCAAAATACTTTTTTTCATTTGAAACCACCTGTTAAAAAACTGTTAAATAAAAATAATAAAACGCTTATTTGTGATATACGCGCGCGTAGCATTATTTTCAACTATTTTGCCAATTTTGGCAAGTTAATTTTGTTTTTTGTGGACTAAACCGAACGCGCAGCCGAAGTTTTTGAAAGCAAATTCTGTTTTTTGCTGCTCAATTTTTTGGGTCTGGCGAAAAAGACTTGATTTGGCCTGGATGGCCTGCCGTGCTGCCAAGGGCAACAGGTAATGAGGGGTCGATACGGCTTGAGCCGTAGATAAAATTGAGTTAGCCATGATGGCCTCCGTTCAGGTTGTGATGGTTAGCTATTCTTGGTTGTTAGAAGCAACCAGGAGTAGCGCTTAATTTCTCAGGCCTTTGTAGCCGTCTCGGTGATTTCCTCGACCACTGTTGCCACCAGCGCAGCCGAAGCCCGCTTAGTAGCCAGTAGGTTTTTCAGATGGTAAGGCCGAACAGGCACCCCCTGTTTTTCCAGCAAAACCAAAATTTCATCCTTCGAATATCCGCGTTGCAAAGCCGCTTCAATTTCCGGTTTCAATTCCAACAGCGCCGCATCAATTTGCATCGACGCAGGCGCTTTCTCAGGCAATCCAAAAAGCGACTTTTTCGCCTTCTGAATCACGTCAATACTCACCTCTTTTTTTTCTGCCATTTTGAAATTCCTTTAATTGTTTGGTGCTTCAATTATCTGATGTTTTTGCAAAT
>CANBUY010000103.1 GCA_947372745.1 Comamonadaceae bacterium
AGCAGTCACACACTTAAACAGCAAATGCCCCAAGCTGAGGTTTAGAAGCAGTTATTGAGTCATACCCACAAGATATAACTACAGCTCATGTGCCATCTTTCATGAATCCAGAAATTGTTGGTGAGCCTAAAATTCATCGACAAAGAGACATCAGGCTAGATGACAGCTTTGGGGAAGTCCCGTGGCGATTGGCAATGACGGCAATAGAGCGGCCAGCATTTCAAGTCTGTTTCTTCAGGTGACTCCAAACGCTGCGTACCTGACTTAGAAACGTGCAAGTCAAATAAGCTAAACGGGTCTGAAGCCACCAAATGCCACGACGCATCGCAATTTAAATTTCAACCCATACCGCCAGTTGGTTTGGCGCGAGAAAGACTCACCAGCCACGCACAACATACAGAAGGTCAATTATTTTAATAATTTTGGCATCTAGACCATAAGGAAATTGCTTAAGCTGCTATATTTAATATAGCTGATGCGAGGTGGGGCAATACCTTTTTTGTGCTTTGGCTTAGGCTTGGAAAACCAAGGTTCCCTGGCAGATTACCTAGGCCGCCCAGCGTCAATCCATCGCTGCGTCATGCCTCGCGCAAGGTTGTAGCGGGCGCAGTTATATTGCTCCAAGTGGTCCAGCTCGGTGTTTGCGATGACGCGCAACGCCGCCAGGTCCACGGCATCGATGGGTACCGCAAAAAATGCGTCGTCCAATGTTCTGCTGTAGAAGACGACGAGTTGCATGATCTCATTGAGGGCTTGCCGGTATCGGGCTCGAAGCGGATCGGGCACTGATAAGGATGCTCTCAGCACGCTGTACTTCTGAATCGAGCGACGGTAGATGAACTCAAACAACTCCACTGCTGCGGCTACGTTGCGCTGCTCGTAGACGCCGAGCATGGCTGTTGCATAGTCCGAGCGCTCCACGTCCAGAAACGAGAGGGGAGCGCAGTTGTAAAGCATGAGCGGCATGTTGGCGCTTAAACGACTCGTGCGTTTATTGCCATCTGCAAAGGGTTGCAGGTAGGCCACATTAACCCAAAGGAAGAATGCGGCTTCTACCGGGTTTCGGATATGTCGGGCCTTGTCGATGATGGTTTTTAGGGTCTCTTCCAGGAGAGTGGGTATGTTGCTTGGGGAATAGACCGAGCCGTCGATATTGACCACGCGTCGTCGGATGCTGCCTATGTCCCGTGAATCCTTCAAGAGGTCCTTCATTAGCTTGGACTGCAAGTCGACGAGCACATGCATCGTGATGCCATCTTTCGGTACAGCGTCGACCATGAATTCAATGGCGTTCTTGTGGTTGAGCAGCATCAAGGTGTCTTCGTCCATGGGGCCCGCTTGCTCCCCGAGCTCAAAGAGCTCTTTGGTATCGAGCAAGCTCTTGTTGTTACCCTCCAGGCGCGATGACGACCAAGAAAGGTCGATGAGCAGTTGTTCCAGAACCTCACGAACATAGGTGCCCGCAGGCAGCTGGTCCCGGCTGCGGCCGGCGTTGAACAAGTCGGTGGCCAGCTGTGGTGGCAGCAAACTGGACTGGTTTGGGATGTAGCTGCCCACAAAACTACTCTCAAAGCCTACCGGGGTGCGAGTCCCGAGAGGCGCGCGAAGCGTTTCGACCAAGGGCTGGGCGGCCGGCGACCACTGCAGCAGGCCAGCTCCCGCTGGCGTGGGTGCGCTAGGCAAGGCCCCCAGTGTGGCCTTGGCCGCGTCTGTTGCCATGTAGCGGGTGGACCGCCCATCCCCCAGCCTCTCCAGAAACCCAGAGGCCTGGAGGTCTCTTAAGACACGGTTGATGGTGGGCCGGGAGGTCTGGAGGGTCTGCTGAAGTGTCCCGGGCTGAAGGGGTGCTCCAGCGGCAAGGACTAGGCGCAGCAACGCTTCGTGACGTGGTGCAAGGTGAGGGGTGAGGGTGGTCATGGTGAGGGTTAATCTTGTCGCAATGATAAGATTAACGATAATCTTATCAAATCGGCCAACTTGTGACAAGAAAGATGGTGAAGTTAATGCGCTGTTGACAAGAAAGTATTCGGTGTGTGGCGCCGAACAATTTCAACCCATGCCGCCAATGAGTTTGGCGTCTGAATACCTTACCAACCAAGCGCGACTTGCAGATGCCAAATTTTTAATTAATTTGGCATCTGGATTAAGCGGAGTTTGCTTAAGCAGCTATATTTAATATAGCGAGTATGTGACCTGGCGACACCTTTTTTTGTGCTTTGGCTTAGACTGGAAAACCAGTTAACTCAATCGAAAGCCGCCTGTGCGCTACCAAAATCTTGGCAAAAGCAACCTCAAAGTGTCCGCCCTGTGTTTAGGCACCATGATGTTTGGCGACCAGACCGAACAAGCGGAGGCCGCGTCCATCGTGGCTGATGCACGCGCCCATGGGGTCAACTACGTAGACACGGCCGACGTTTACACCAAGGGCGCCTCGGAGAGTATGTTGGGCGACTTGCTCAAGGGGCAACGATACGACTGGGTGCTGGCCACCAAGTTGGGCAACAAAATGTCGGACCGGGTGAACGAGGGTCACTATTCCCGGAGCTGGATGATGCGCGAGATCGCCGCCTCACTGGCGCGCCTGAAAACCGATTATGTGGATATTTTGTATTTGCACCTGGACCACAACGGCATGAACCTGGAGGAGCCTTTGCGCGCTCTGGACGCCATGCTGCGCGCGGGCCAGATTCGCTACTGGGGCGTGTCCAACTTTCGGGGCTGGCGCATTGCCGAAGTGCAGCACCTCGCCGCGCAACTCGGCATGCCCGGCCCGGTGGTGTGCCAGCCGTATTACAACCTGCTCAACCGCATGCCTGAAGTTGAAGTGCTGCCCGCTTGCGGGTACTACGGCATGGGCGTGACGCCCTACAGCCCGGTGGCCCGAGGCGTATTGACCGGGAAATACCCGCCCGGCGTGGCGCCCGACCCCTCAACCCGTGCAGGTCGCGCCGACAAGCGCATGGTGGAAACCGAATTTCGGGAGGAGTCGCTGGTGATTGCCCAACAGCTAAAAGTGCATGCCGCCCACCGGGGTGTGAGCTTGGCGCAGTTCGCCACGGCTTGGGTGCTGGCCAATCCGGTGGTCAGCTCAGTCATCGCAGGGCCGCGCACGCTGGCCCAGTGGCAAGACTATTTGCCGGCGCTGGATTACCAGGTGACCGCCGAAGACGAGGCCTTGGTGGACAGCTTTGTCAAGCCTGGTCACCCTTCAACCCCCGGCTATACCGACCCGGCCTATCCGCTGATTGGCCGCGTGCGCTTGACGACATAATCCCGGCATGGAAACCAAATGGCTCGAAGACTTCGTCTCCCTCGCTGAAACCCGCAGTTTCAGCCGCTCGGCGCAGTTGCGCCACGTTACTCAACCGGCTTTTTCAAGGCGCATCCAGTCTTTGGAAGCGTGGGCGGGTACTGACTTGGTCGACCGCAGCAGTTACCCCACACGCCTGACGCCTGCGGGTGTCACGCTTTATGACCAGTCGCTGGAAGTCTTGCAGGCACTGCAAAGCACCCGTGCCATGTTGCGCGGGCACTCGGCGCCTGGGCAGGATGTGGTTGAGTTTGCTGTGCCGCACACGCTAGCATTCACGTTTTTCCCGGCTTGGGTGACCAGCCTGCGTGAGAAATTTGGCCCCATGAAAAGTCGGCTGATCGCGCTCAATGTGCACGATGCTGTCATGCGTCTGGTGGAGGGTAGTTGCGATGTGCTGATTGCCTATCACCATCCCTCTCAGCCCTACCAGCTTGATGCGGATCGCTATGAGATGGTGAGTTTGGGCGAAGAGGTGGTGGCGCCTTATGTGAAACCTGACGCCGAGGGCTTGCCGCTCTTTCAGTTACCGGGCCGAGTCGGACACCCCTTGCCTTATCTGGCTTACGCGCCGGGGGCTTATCTGGGTCACATGGTGGAACTGATTCTTAAACAGTCGCCCAATGCCATTCACTTTGACCGCGTGTATGAGACCGACATGGCCGAAGGCCTGAAGGCCATGGCGCTTGAGGGGCATGGCATCGCTTTTTTACCGTTTAGTGCTGTTAAAGAAGACTTGCGCGCCCACAAACTGGTGAGCGCCATGTCCGCTGGCACCAGTGATCTGCAGATCACCATGGAAGTGCGGGCCTACCGGGAAAGACCCACCCACAAAGAGGGGGTGAAGTCCGGCATTCACGCCAACCGCAGCGCTGTGCCGGGCCCCAAGCGAAGCGCGCAAGCTTTGTGGGACTATTTGCTTGCCCAAACCGTTCCCCCAGCCAAGCTGGCTTAACGCACCGGCGAGTGCCGGTTGGAATTTGCGAAAATACCCGCCATGACACAAATCCAGACTCTTACCCTGACACGCCCCGATGACTGGCACCTGCACGTTCGCGACGGCGACGCGCTCAATACGGTGGTGCCACACACCGCCGCCCAGTTTGGCCGCGCCGTCATCATGCCCAACCTGCGCCCACCGGTCACCACCACCGAAGCCGCACTGGCCTACAAAGCGCGCATTCAAGCGGCTGTGCCCGAAGGCGTGGCGTTTGAGCCTTTGATGACGCTCTACCTCACCGACTTGCTGCCCGCCGACGAAATTAAACGCGCGCGGGATGCTGGTGTCGTGGCCGCAAAGCTCTACCCGGCTGGTGCCACCACCAACAGCGACGCTGGCGTGACCGACTTGCGCAAGACCTACAAAACGTTAGAGGCCATGCAGCGCGCGGGCATGCTGCTGCTGGTCCATGGCGAAGTCACCTCGCCCGATATTGATCTGTTTGACCGCGAAGCCGTGTTTATCGACACCCAGCTCATCCCATTGCGCCGCGATTTTCCGGAGCTGAAAATCGTTTTTGAGCACATCACCACCCGCGAGGCCGCGCAGTATGTGGCGCAGTCTGACCGTTTCACGGCGGCCACCGTGACCCCCCACCATTTGCTCTACAACCGCAACGCCATTTTTACCGGCGGCATTCGCCCGCATTACTACTGCTTGCCCGTGCTCAAGCGCGAAACCCACCGCCTGGCCTTGGTAGACGCTGCTACCAGCGGTTCAGCCAAGTTTTTCTTGGGCACCGACAGTGCGCCGCACCCAGCCCACCTGAAAGAGCACGCCAGTGGTTGCGCCGGTTGCTACACCGCCCACGCCGCCCTGGAGATGTATACGGAAGCGTTCGACGCCGTGGGCGCATTGGACAAGCTGGAAGCCTTTGCCAGCTTTAACGGGGCCGACTTTTACGGCTTGCCCCGCAACGCGGACACTGTCACCCTCAAGCGCGAAAGCTGGACACCGCCTGAAAGCTTTGCCTTTGGCGAAGCCCAACTCAAACCCCTGCGTTCAGGCGAAGCCTTGCCCTGGAAGCTGATCGGCTGATCGTCCACCAGACGCGTTGCCCCACCGGGAGGAACTGACTTGAACGTTTTTTTGATCGACGCTGACAACCTCAATTCAGGCGCCTGGGTGGATGAGGCTTTTCGCATTTTGGAGTCGTCTGAAGGCCCCATGCCGGTTCGGCGGGCCTACGGCAGCGCTGAAAACCTCAAAGGTCTGGCGGAGGCGCTGCGCAACTGGGCGGTTCGGCCCTTCGTCAATTTGTCGCTGAGCAAAAACACCACCGACATTGCGCTGGCTGTCGATGCCATGGCCTTGGCTTGCCAAACGCCGAGGCCTGCCACGGTGGTCATCGGCTCGGGTGATGCTGATTTTGTGCCTCTGGTGGTGCGCCTGCGCGAGCTGGGCATACGAATGGTCTGCGTCTCCGAGCGCGGAAAAATGGGGCGTGAAGCGGTATCCGCCTACGACCGCGTGATTTTGGTGGGCCAAGAGCAGGCCTTGTTTGAGGCCCAGCAAGCCGGCACCCCACAGGCCCCCACTCTCGGCGCGGTATCTGCTTTGAGCCAGACAAAAGTTGCCAGAAAAGCTGCCAAGAAATCGCCCCCAGAGAAAGCCAGTGTCGTGAAGGTTCCGGCAAAAAGGGTGGCTGCCAAAAAGGCCGCATCTCCATCCACAAAGGCTAAAAAATCCCCCGTCAACTCAATAGATGCCCACGAGGCCAAAGAGGCGCCGCTCCTTGGTGCACTCACAGACAGAGCCGGTGAATTGCCGAACCCGCCCGAAGTACAAGCCATTCTGCTGGCCATGCCTGCCTTGCAAACGGGGCAAGCACAAGCGCTGGCCGCCGTCGCCAGGGTGCTGCTGGAGGCCAAGCTGCGGGGTAAAAACATGACCGCGACCCGGTTGTTGAAAAAATACCCCCTTCACTTTTCTTTGTTGCCCGCTGAAAAGCCCAGAACCGTGACCTACACCCCACCTCAGGACATCACTTGAATTCAGCTGTGGAGGCGATCAACTGGGACGCCCCCTGGTTGTCCCCCTTTGCACACATGGGCCAGGGCGTGGGCAAGCTGATTTTGGCTGGCGCCACCGGGGCACAGGCGCTCAATGCGGCGATGGCCCCCCTTGCCCGGCCCGTGAATTTCGTTCCTCAAAGCGATTTGCCTTTGGGTGTCGCCTATGAAAGCTATATTTTTGAATGCGGCGCTTGCCCCACGCGCGAAGGTCTCCATGATTTTTTCAATGGATTGGCGTGGCTACACTTCCCCTTGACCAAGCGCCGCCTCAACCAATTGCACGTCGCACAAATAGCGCAAACCGGAATTGCGCCCGTGCGGGGTCCCGCCCGCGATGGCTTGACCGTGTTTGACGAAAACGCCGCTTTTTTGCGAGCCCCCGACGTTTTGTGGGACGCCTTGGTGGCCAAAGACTGGCATCGGCTCTTTGTTGATTTGCGCCCGCTTTGGCATGAAGCCACTTTGGTGCTTTTCGGGCACGCCTTGCTTGAAAAACTGGTTTACCCTAGAAAAGGCATGACAGCCCATGTCTACCGTGTTAAGTCAGCTACTAACTCAATAGCATCTATTGACGCTTGGGTGGCCGCCGATGTGAGCGCCGACAAGTTGGCCAGCAAGCCCTTTGCCCATTTGCCCATCTTGGGCATGCCGGGTTGGTGGCCGGCCAACGAAGACCCCACTTTTTATGACGATGTCTCTGTTTTTCGTTACCCCAAAGCAAGTGCTGAATGTGCGTAAAGCGATGCGTAATGCCCGCACAAGGCATGGGCAATTGACGAAAAAACGTTGAAATTTATCGCGACCGCACTACCATTCAAGGCGTAGGTTCATCCTGAAGAACCTGATTTGAAAGAGAACTATGAAACGTATTATTTTGTTTGTGCTGACCAACGTACTGGTGGTGGCGGTGCTGGGCCTGGTGGCCAGCTTGTTGGGCGTGAACCGTTATCTGACCTCCAGCGGTTTGAACTTGGGCGCCTTGATGGGCTATGCGCTCGTCATGGGGTTTGGCGGTGCCATCATCTCCTTGCTGATCAGCAAACCTATGGCCAAGTGGACCTCGGGCGTGCGCATCATCAACCAAGCCCAAACGGCCGACGAAGCCTGGATTGTGGAGACCGTGCGCAAGTTGGCCGAAAAAGCCAACATTGGTATGCCAGAGGTGGGTATTTTTGAAGGCGACCCCAACGCCTTTGCCACCGGCGCCTTTAAAAACTCAGCCTTGGTGGCGGTCTCTACAGGTTTACTCACGGGCATGACGCGTGAAGAAATTGAAGCCGTCATTGCCCACGAAATTGCCCACGTAGCCAACGGCGACATGGTCACCATGACGCTTATTCAAGGTGTGATGAACACCTTTGTGGTGTTTTTAAGCCGTGTCATTGGCTATGCCATTGACAGCTTTTTGCGCAAAGGCGACGAGCGTTCCAGCGGCCCCGGCATGGGCTACATGATCACGACCTTTGTGTTGGACATCATCTTGGGTTTTGCCGCTGCCATCGTAGTGGCCTGGTTTTCGCGCCACCGTGAATTCCGCGCCGATGCCGGCGCGGCCCAGTTGTTGGGTCGCCGCCAGCCCATGATCAACGCGCTGGCCCGTTTGGGTGGCATGCAGCCCGGTGAGTTGCCCAAGAGCGTGGCTGCATTTGGTATTGCGGGCGGCGTAGGCCAGTTGTTTGCCACGCATCCACCGATTGAAGAGCGTATTGCGGCGCTGCAAAACGCGCAGGGTAATGCCTGAAAATAAATATTTCAAAATTGAGATAATCAGGGTTGTGAAAAAAAATTCAGCCCCCTACTCGGTCGTCAGCGCAGATGAACTTGCCTTGTTGAACGGGCGTGCCAAAAAGAATCAAGCCACTGGCGTTGATACTGGTTTTAAATATCGCCATGCCTATATGTTGCTGGTAGCCATACTGGTGACGGGTCGGGCAATTTTTTATCCCGAGATCGTAGCGCGTCAATTGAATTTAGTTAGCTCAGTCGGCGACATCAGTGGCTACGCGCAGATGCGCGGGCTGTTGGTCGTTGCCATTCTTTTCCTTTACGGTCTCTCATACGTCAAAGACTGGCACTGTTCCAAAGTCAGTCTTGCGGTTGCGTCTTTTGCGCTCATATGGCTTGTCGCCGACAGTTTCAGCTTCGGCCGCTTTGGTGCCGGGCCCATGCAGCCGGTGATGGTTGTCACATTTCTTCTGCGTGCTGGCGTTGTTTATTGTTTATTTATCAACTCTGTACGCGACAACCGGGCACCCGTCATGCCCCGTCATATCTTTTCCTGAGCTTTTATCGGCTAGTTTCCCCCGGGGTTCACCCCAGCAAGCGACGCGCCAGGGCCTCCGCCACCCGAATGCCGTCCACGCCCGCTGACAAAATACCGCCTGCGTAGCTTGCGCCTTCACCGGCCGGGTAAAGCCCTGCCGTGTTGGTGCTTTGAAAGTCGTCGCCACGCGGTATTTTCAAGGGCGATGAAGTGCGGGTTTCAACGCCAGTGAGCACAGCGTCGGGCATGTCAAAGCCTTTGATCTTTTGGGCAAACGCGGGCAGCGCTTCGCGAATGGCCTCGATAGCGTAGCCGGGCAGGGCGTCTTTCAAGTCCACCAGGTTCACGCCCGGTTTGTACGATGGCTCCACGCCGCCCAATTGGGTCGACGCTTTGCCCTGGAGGAAGTCCCCCACCAATTGCCCAGGGGCGTTGTAGTCCGAGCCGCCCATCAGGTAGGCGTTGGACTCCAGTTGGCGCTGCAGCACGATGCCTGCCAGTGGGTGCACCGTGCCTGGGGTTGAAGGGTCGGCGGGGTAGTCGCTGGGGTCAATGCCCACCACGATGCCGGCGTTGGCGTTGCGTTCGTTGCGAGAGTATTGGCTCATGCCGTTGGTCACTACGCGGCCCGGCTCCGAGGTGGCGGCGACCACCGTGCCACCGGGGCACATACAAAAGCTGTAGACCGAGCGGCCATTGTTGGCGTGATGGACGAGCTTGTAGTCGGCGGCGCCCAGGTTGGGATGGCCGGCGTGGCGGCCCCAGCGGGCGCGATCGATCACGCTTTGCGGGTGCTCTATGCGAAAGCCGATGGAGAAGGGTTTGGCTTCCATCGCCACGCCACGCTCATAGAGCATGGCGCAGGTGTCGCGTGAACTGTGTCCCAGCGCCATCACGACCTGGTCTGCACGCAATTCATAAGACTCGCCGCTTGCCTGGTTCAGCACGGTTAGGCCGCGCACTTGGCGCCCTTGTCGGCTGTCTTCAATCAAGACATCGGTCACGCGCTGCTCAAAGCGAATCTCACCGCCTAGCGCGATGATTTGCTCACGCAGGTTTTCAACCACTTTCACCAGTTTGAAAGTGCCAATGTGCGGGTGGGCATCGACCAAAATCTCGGGTGGCGCGCCGGCTTTGACAAACTCATCCATCACCTTGCGGCCCAAAAAGCGCGGGTCTTTGATCTGGCTCCAGAGCTTGCCATCCGAGAAAGTGCCCGCACCGCCTTCGCCAAATTGCACGTTGGATTCGGGGTTGAGCACATGCTTGCGCCACAGACCCCAGGTGTCTTTGGTGCGCTCGCGCACTTTTTTGCCGCGCTCCAGCACGATGGGTTTGAAGCCCATCTGCGCCAATATGAGAGCGGCAAAAATGCCGCAAGGCCCAAAGCCGACCACCACGGGGCGAACTTCCAGGTCGCGTGGGGCCACGCCTACCGGGTAGTAGCCCATGTCAGGCGTGGCGCTGATGTGGGGCTGGCCTTGGCACTTAGCCAAAATCGCAGGCTCTTGAGAGGGGTCAACCAGCGTCAGGTCAACGATAAAGACGGCCAGCAGTTCTGCCTTTCGGGCGTCAAAGCTGCGTTTGAAGACGTGCAGGCTGGCAATGGCGCTGGGGTCAATGCCCAGTGCTTGGCTGCACAAGCGCGTTAAAGCTTCAACGGGATGTGGCGCCGGTGCGCGGTCAGCCTCAGTCTCAGCCGGCGCATCGGTGGCACGGCGTTCATTGACGGGCAGGGCGGATAAGGGCAGTTTGAGTTCAGTGAGTCGGATCATGTGGTTGGGTCCATGGCTGGTAGTTATC
>CANBUY010000104.1 GCA_947372745.1 Comamonadaceae bacterium
GAAAACTTCCCATGCTTAACCTATGCGCATTGCCCTCGTCTCCGATATTCATGGGAACCTTCCTGCATTAGAGGCTGTTGTCTCACACATCAAACGGCAAGGGGTCGATTTGATTGTCAACTTGGGTGATAGCTTGTCAGGCCCACTGCTTCCTCTTGAAACTGCCCAGTATTTGATGTCTGCTGGCTGGCTTAGTCTGGCGGGAAACCATGAGCGTCAAATATTGACGCATTCTGCCGACCAGCGAAGTGCGTCTGATGACTACGCGTATTCTCAATTGGGTGAGCGCGAATTGGTATGGTTGCGGGCACAGCAACCGACGCATCAGTTACTTGACGATGTTTTTTTATGTCATGGAACACCGTCAAATGACAGTCACTATTTTCTTGAGCATGCAATTGAAGGCAGCACAAGGCCAGCTACTGAGGAAGAAATTGAGCAGCGACTGGCTGGGGAGCTGTCCCCAGTTATTGCATGTGGCCATACCCACATAGCGCGTGCTATTCGCTCAAAAAATAGTCAGTTGTTATGCAACCCGGGTAGTGTTGGTCTTCCCGCATATGACGACAACCACCCGGTTGACCATGTAGTTGAAACAGGCACGCCGGATGCGCGGTACGCAATTATTGAACATCGCGATTCGCACTGGCACGTTGGACTGTTCACAGTCCCCTATAACTTCGAGTTGGTGGCACAACTGGCTGAGCTGCGTAACCGTCCAGAGTGGGCATATGCATTGCGCACAGGGTACATGCCGAAGTCCTAATAGACATCTACGAATATTCCATATATTTGAAATTGAATGACTGCAATCGTGGCTAACATGTAGTTTTCGACCGACTGGTGACAAGCCCCCCGGTGGACTTCCAGTAACCCGCCGTTCGCCAGTACCCGCTTACGCTGCTAACCCGAATTAAGTTTTTCCCCATTGAAGTCACTCATTTTTCAGGTCGGATTCAGGGAAACTTACCCGACGCCATAAGACCCATTGCCACAACTCAATACAGTCGGTTTCGCAGTAATTCAATATTCTTGCCGGGGTGATCGACTGCTTCCAGTTGCAGCACATCTGAATGTCTTTTGACCTTTAATCGGGCAATAAATACTGGGTTTTCCACCTTCACGCCAGCACAGCTTTAGCGACATAGGTATACAACGGTATGCCAAAAAGGATGTTCAAGGGAAAGGTAATGCCCAGTGACAGACCGAAATAGAGCGACGGGTTTGCCTCCGGCACAGTGTGCCGCATGACAGCAGGCACAGCAATATAGGAGGCACTGGCTGCAAGCACCATGAGCAAGATGGCATCACCGATAGGAATGTTCAACATGGCACAAAGGCCCAGTGCAAGGCTGGCGTGTACCAGGGGAGCAGCCACCGCATAGGCGAGCAACCAGGGCGATTTACCCCTGACCTGCGGCAAACTGCGCGCGGTCAAGAGCCCCATGTCCAGCAGGAAGAACGCCAGCATCCCTTTAAACAGGTCACCCGAAAACGGCTGCATCGCCACCTTACCGGCATCACCGCTGAGAATGCCGATGAGCATGGCCCCCAGCAGCAGCAGTTGTGCACCGTCGGTAAAGGACTCGTGCAAAATTTTGCCAAACGGCACGCTAGGGCGTTGGGGTGAAAGACCCAGAGACAACACGCCGGCCCCGCCGTTGGTCTGGACAATGGCGCTTGCCTGTTCCTGTCTCAATGCGTTGGCGAACACAATGGCAAGAATGATGGCCGGCGACTCCATCAAGGCCATAGCGGCTGACATGTAACCGCCAAACACCACATGCTGGTTTTCCAGGGTCTGAACCGCAGTCACAAAGGTCACTGCGCTGACGGAGCCATAAGTTGCCGCCACTGCTGCTGCATCAAAGCCGGACAAGACCCTGCGCAGCAGCCAATATCCCAGCAGCGGCACCGTGACTGCCAGCAATACGGCACAGCCCAGGCTGGTAGCCACTTGAGGAGTAAAACCGGAGTGTGCCAGCGCAAACCCGCCCTTCAGGCCCAGGGCCATCAACAGGTACAGCGCCAGAAAGCGAGAAATAGGCTGGGGGATCTCCAGGTTCGATTTGACGGCGCCGGCGAGCGCCCCGAAGATGAAAAACAGAATGGCCGGGTCGAGCAGATTGTGCATATTTGATTTCCTTTGCACTGATGCTAGGCAATGTTGGTCATCTTGTAAAATCGATTTATAAATAATTTTACATAGATAAAAACCTATGAATATTTCTTTCCGTCAATTGCGATTGGTGCTGGCACTTGCTGAAACCGGCAGTGTGAGCGGGGCAGCACGCATGATGCATGTGACCCAGCCGACGGCATCAATGCAGTTGAAGGATGTCGCCGAAGCCATCGGCTTGCCCATTTATGAGCTGTTGGGCCGCAAGGTGTACATGACGGAGGTGGGCAATGAGCTGGCTCAAACTGCCCGCGCGGTGTCTGCAGAATGGGATGGCTTTGAACAGCGGGTTAATGCCCTCAAGGGTTACACACGGGGCAAGTTGCGTGTTGCCCTGGTAAGCACCGCCAAATACTTTGTGCCACGCCTACTGGGTAGCTTTTGCAAACGCTACCCGGAGATAGACGTGTCATTGGAAGTCCTGAACCGTGACGGTGTGGTGGCTCGTTTGCGCAACAACCTGGATGACCTCTACGTGATGTCCATCCCGCCCACGGACTTGGATCTGGTGGACGAAGTCTTCATGGCGAACCCCCTGGTCATGATCTGTGCCAGTGCCAACCCTCTGGCAAAACAGAAATCCTTGTCGCTGGCCGAACTTGTCAGGGAGCGGTTCATTCTGCGGGAAGAGGGTTCTGGTACCCGCATGGCTGTGGACAACTGCTTCAAGAAGCTGAAGTTTCGCCCGAACCTACGCCTGGAACTCGGCAGCAACGAGGCCATCAAAGAGTCGGTGGCCGGCGGTCTGGGCATTTCCGTGATCTCTAGCCACGCGCTGCACGGCAAAGCCAGAGAGCAAGGGGTATCGGTCCTGAATGTCGTGGGATTTCCGGTGGCGTCCCATTGGCATGTTGTTCACCCCAAAGGCAAGAAGCTCTCCCCCATTGCATCGATTTTCAAATCGCACCTGTTGGCCAGCGCATAAAAATATCGATACTACTGGCCGTTGGGCTATTGGCAACAATGACTAGTATCCGATGAGCAGTTTGAACTTCCGTAAGACAGCAAACGCTGCCCTGGGATCGCAGGCAAGTTCTCCACTCATGCATCAAGCTGCTTTTTCTTTAAAAACCGCACAACCCGCCAGCCCAGCAACAGCCCCAGCACGGTGGCGTAGACAAATACTTCCGCAAAGTTATTTTTCCCGGATCGCATCCAGAAAAAATGCAACACGGCCAAACCCGCCACGACGTAAATGAGTTGGTGCAGTCGTTGCCAGCGTTTGGCGCCCAGGGCTTTGATGACCCGGTTGGCAGAGGACAGTGCCAAGGGCGTGAGCAGTAAAAATGCCGAGAAACCGACCAAAATAAATGGGCGCTTGGCTATATCCCGGGCGATGTCTTCAAGCTCAAAACTCATGTCAAACCCGCTGTAACTGAGCAGATGAAGCACGACATAAAAATAAACGAACAGACCCAGCATCCGCCTAAAACGGGCCAAGGCTGGCGTTTTAGTCATGACTCGTAATGGCGTGACGGCCAGCACAAGACATAAAAACCGCAAAGTCCAATCGCCCGTGGAGCGGATCAAGGCCTCTGCCGGATTAGCCCCTAGCTGCTGGGTGAGCGCACCGTAAAGCAGCCAGCCAAAGGGCAGCAGGCACAAGCCAAAAACCACCGGCTTGGCCCAGGGCTGCAACAAAAGCGATTTGACACGCACAGGGCGACTGCTGTTCGCGGCGTGGGGGGTCAAATGAATTTCTTGAGATCCATGCCCGTGTAAAGCTGCCCCACTTGGGCCTCGTAGCCGTTAAACATCAGGGTTTTCCGCTTCTTGGCAAACAAGCCGTCTTCACCGATACGCCGCTCGGTGGCCTGGCTCCAGCGGGGGTGATCGACATTCGGGTTGACATTGGAGTAGAAGCCATACTCACTGGCGGCCGCCTTGTTCCAGGCGGTTGCAGGCTGTTTATCGGTGAACCTGATCTTGACCAGGCTTTTGGCATTTTTAAAACCGTACTTCCAAGGCACGACCAAACGCACCGGCGCCCCGTTCTGGTTTGGCAGCACTTCGCCATACATGCCAAACGTCAGCAAAGTGAGGGGGTTCATGGCTTCGTCCATGCGCAAACCCTCAACATAAGGCCAGTCCAACACGCGAGAACCGACGAAAGGCATGGTTTTAGGGTCAGCCAGCGTGACAAATTCAACATACTTGGCGGCTGACGTGGGCTCCACCTTTTTGATCAATTCACTGAGCGAGTAACCCACCCATGGAATCACCATCGACCAACCCTCAACACAGCGCATGCGGTAAATACGCTCTTCCTGGGCGCTGAGTTTGAGCAAGTCCTCAAGCGTGTATTTACCGGGCTTTTTAACCAAGCCTTCAATCTCAACGGACCAGGGTGATGTTTTCAAGGTGTGGGCGTTTTGAGCCGGATCGGTTTTATCGGTGCCGAATTCGTAGAAATTATTGTAGGTACTGGCGTCTTTGTAGTCCGTGACCTTGTCCATGGTGAGCGCACCTGCCACGGGCGATTTAACGCCAGGTAACGCGGCCAACTTGCCCGGTCTTGCCGTGCTGCTGATCGCTTGGGCGTGGGCTTCGCGCGAAGCCCAGGAAGCCAATGCAGCGCCCGCCACGCCACTGGCCATCAGTTTCATCAAGGAACGTCGGTTTTCATAGACGCCCTGGCTGGTGATTTCACTCGGCACCGGGTGATTAAAACCCTGTTGATCAGTTTTAATAAGCATGAATTTCTCCGTGACAAAGTTGGGCAAGACCGCGTGTCGTGGGACGCTTACAAGGTTCCGTAGCTGTGCAAACCGCTCAAGAACATATTCACGCCAATGAACGCAAAGGTGGTCACAGCCAAGCCTGAGAGCGCCCACCAGGCGGCAACGGTACCTCGCAGTCCCTTCATCAGGCGCATGTGCAACCACGCCGCGTAATTAAGCCAGACAATCAGCGCCCAGGTCTCTTTAGGGTCCCAACTCCAGTAGCCGCCCCAAGCCTCAGCCGCCCAAAGCGCGCCCAGCACGGTGGCAATGGTGAAAAAGGCAAACCCGACGGCGATGGATTTGTACATCACGTCGTCCAGAATTTCAAAGGAGGGCAACTTGGCGGCAAACTGGCGCCTGCCCAACAAAATACCGGCCACAGCCAAGGCCGAGATACCAAAGTAAATAGCCCAATAGTCACTCAAGCCCGTGGTGGACGATTTCCGGAAAACGATGGGCTCAAAGCACAAGACAATGCCCAGCAGCCACAAAGGGGCCAACTTGTACCATTTGGTCTCAGTGGCTTGTTGCTTGATCAGGTAGGCAAAGGCCACCATCGCGGCCAATGCAAACGTGCCATAACCAATAAAGTTGGCAGGCACATGCAGCTTCATCCACCAGCTTTTGAGCGCGGGCACCAAAGGTTGAATTTCATGCGCTTCGCGCACCAAGGTGTACCACAGCAAAAAGCCCACTGCTGCACTCACCACCAGCATGACGAAAGCACCGAGTGCGCGGGTTTTGTACTGGGCTTCAAAGTAAAGATAGAAAAGCGCCGTCAGCCAGCAAAAAAGCACGAACACTTCATAGAGATTGCTGACGGGAATGTGCCCGATGTCGGCGCCCAATAAATAGCTTTCATACCAACGAACCATCGTACCAATCAGGGCCATGCCCACCGCCACCCACAGCAAGCGCGAGGCCACGATCGCCATCGCGTCACCTTCACGGCGGGAAAACATGCCTATCCAGTAAAAGAGGGTGCTCATGAAGAACAGCATGCTCATCCACAAAATAGCCGATTGGCTGGAGAGAAAATACTTCAGCCAAAACACGCTGTCGGCACGGGCCAAACTGCCTTGGTAAGACGCCACACCGAGCAATGAAAAAGCGGCCACACTCAGCATCAGCACACGCAAAGGACGCCAAAACCAGCCCATCATGATGGCACTTGGGATGGCCCCGATCAAGATACCCAGTTCGTACTCGTCCATGGCCGCGTGGTAGCGCGTCAGCGCAAATAGCCCACCCAGCAGGACGATGAGGGCAAACAACCAATCAAACGCATTGCGCTTGGCAAAATAGCCTTCGTTCAAAGTGATGGTCGTGCCCGGGTTGGCGGGCTCTATGCCTGAAAGGGTACTTGTATTATTCATCTTTGATTCCAATAAGCTTTGATTTCAGCTGCACAAACTCATGGTCGCCGTCCATGGTTTTTCGGTTGGTTGACAAGGCCATCATGGCGCTTGTCTTTAATGTCCCGCCTTCAGGGGGCAAGTCGTTTGCATCTGTTTGTTGCGGTGTGAGCCACACCCACAGCCGGCGCTCCCTGATGTAGAGCATGGCAAAAACACCCAGTATCAACAAGGCGCACCCGAGGTACACAATATTTTTCCCAGGGGCGCGCGACACCTGAAACACACTGGCCTGAACTTGCGTAAAGTCAGCCAACTGAAACACCATCGGCGCAGGGTAAGCCTGAATATCACTCAGAGCGATAACGGCCTGGGTCATAAAACCCTGCGTCTTGTCGTTGATTTCCAAGGGCTTCAAGCCCGCCTTCTCCAAAGAGATTTGAGTCAGTTCAAATAAAGCGCCATTAAGAATTCGAATCAGGACATCCCCTGCCTTGGCGCGCTCAGCCTCAGGAACATTGGTCTCGATGAAATCAGAAACGGCCTGCAAACCACCGGTGGGCTTGCCATCTTTACCCAAGCTGACGCCGGCAAATAAATCAAGGGCTCGTGACGCCGACACCGTCAAAGGCTTGACCAAATCTTGTCGGCTTGCATCCACCGCCCGCGATACGTAACGCCCCACCGCCAAGTCCCGTAAAGCGGGATCGGCCAAAGCAGTCCGAATTCGCAGAAACCCGTCCAAAGAATCTTTGTCATCCGCTGGCAGTCGCAGGTAGCGAAAAGGCTCTGAGGGCGATTCGCGAACGCCCATCAAGAAAATGGGCTCGCCATTGCCCATGTCGACCGGCAGCATGTAGTTATTAAACTCGCGGGCCTGGCCTGCGGCATCACGCAGTTTGTAGGTGATGCTGGGCCCCACATTACGCAACTCTTTTTTGGTGACCGCTTTGTTGGCGGCGCCCATGCGCTCATCAATGGATTGGCGTAAATCAACCTTGCGAACATCAACCCCTTGCGCGCCATTGCCTGCGAAATTTTCGACATTGATGACGCGTAGCTTGGTGTATTCAAGCGTCATCTTTTCATTGCCTGACGTCAGTTGGGAGGAACCCCCAACGACACCGTCCACTTCAAAAGGCTTGGCTGACCCGCTCAAGGGCAGAGCTTTGAGCTTGACGGTGGAACCGCCATCGTCAAAGCTTGACTGAAAAATTTCGACGCCCTTGTAAGCCACCGGGTGATTGACTTCAACCCTGGCCGGAATTTTTGCACCGGTTTCGTTGTCGTGAATCACGATGTCACTGGCAAACAACTTGGGCATGCCGGTGGAGTAGTACTCGACCACAAACTTCTTCAACTCTACGGCGAAAGGCAAATCCTGAATAAGGATGCCATCTGACTGGGTTAATACGGCTGTACTGGATCGCGTGCCCTCCGTGACCAGTAAGTTACCCCTGAAGGTGGGGTTTTTATCGCTCAAGCGATGCTCTGGCTTCACATCGGCAATCATTCCGCCGCCTGCGTAGGCCACCTTGCCGTTGAACCACATTTGAGCACGAACGACCAAATCGCCATCCAACAGACCACCCAAACACACCAGCACAATCGCACTGTGGGCCGCAATGTAGCCCACTTTATTGACCGCACCGGCTCTCGCGGCCACCATCCAGCCCTGCTCACGGGCGCCGGGCACGGCACGCTCCTGGAGTTTGACTTTCCAGCCGCCGCCTGCCAGCAAATGACCTATGCGCTTTGCCGCGACTTCTGGCGTTTCGTTGAGCACCGCCTCCGCACGATGACCAAAGGCTTTCAGACTTTGAGCACGAATATTTTCTTTGTTGGTTTTGAGATCAGCAATGATTTTTGGCGTATTTCGCGCAATACACAGTGAGGTACTCGTCACCAAAAAGGCCAGAATAAGCAAAAACCACCAGGCACTGTAAACCGAGTACAAACTGACACGAGCGAAAACCTCAGCCCAAAAGGGCCCGAATTGGTTGACGTAGTTATTTAAGGGCTCATGCTGCTTGAGCACCGTGCCAATCACCGAGGCAATGCAGATCAAGGTCAGCAATGAAATTGAAAACCGCATGGAAGACAACAACTCCACGGTGGACCGAAGAGCAGGTGATCCGGATTTGATGCTGAGGCCTTGCGTGGAATCTGTCATGTCGTGATTTTCCCTGACTCAAAAAAAAAGAGCAGGCCATCGAAAAATGGGCCTGCTCCAATTGGGGGGTTGTTGCGGAAGATTAATTCAATGAAGAACCCAAGCTATTCGAGCAACCTCACCCAGGTGATTAACGCAATCCAGCGATGTAGTCAGCAACTGCCTTGATTTCGCGGTCATTCATTTTGGCAGCGACTTGGGTCATTTGCAGGCTGTTCTTGCGAGTGCCATCACGGAAACCGGTCAACTGAGCCACGGCGTAGTCCGCATGCTGTCCACCAAGACGAGGGTACTGGGCAGGAATGCCAGCACCGTTGGGGCTGTGGCAACCGGCACAAGCAGGCACTTGGCGATCAGCAATACCGCCTCGGTAAATTTTCTCGCCGAGCAACACGAGCTCTTTGTCTTTGGCAAAGCCTGGCTTGGAGGCTTTAGCGGTGACCCAGTAAGCAATGTTTTTCATGTCTGCATCGCTCAGCGTTGAGGCAAAACCAGACATGATGGCATTCGCACGCTTGCCAGATTTGAATTCTTGCAGCTGTTTAACCAAATACTCAGGATGCTGCTGTGCCAATTTTGGATTGGCCGGCACACCGGAATTACCGTCCGCGCCGTGGCAAGCAGCGCATACGGCTGCAAAACTGGCTTCGCCTTTGACCAAGTCAGGCTTGACCACTTTAACGGGTTCAACCTTGACCTCAGCATGGGGCGCAGCAGGCTTGGCCTCTTGCGCAAAAGTGGATAAAGTGGGTGCTGTCAAAGCGGCAGCAAACAAAAGAGAGGCAAAAAGCTTCATAGGAAATGGCGTATCAGGTGAGCAAAACAGGGTGATTCTACAATGCGGCTACGGGTTTCTTCCCTTTAATTAATGACTACCATCACAAATCCAACGGCTTCGGCCACTTTAACCCCCGCCACAGCTGTCGATAAAAAGTCGGAAGCTACTGTGGCGCTGGGCTGGCTGCACACGGCCAAATTTCTCACCACAGCCCCTCAACTGCACTTTCTCCCCGAACTGGATTTACCTGAAATCGCCTTTGTCGGGCGTTCAAACGCCGGAAAATCCACCTGCATCAACACCTTGACGCAGCAAAAACAGTTGGCTTTTGCCTCTAAAAGGCCTGGCCGCACCCAGCACATCAACTTGTTTGCGCTGGGCAAACAAGGCGTGCACGACGCTATCCTGACCGACTTGCCCGGCTACGGTTACGCAGCCGTTCCCAAATCGGACAAGATTCGTTGGCAGCAAGTGATGGCCAACTATTTGGTCACGCGCGAAAACCTCAAGGCTATTGTTTTGATGTGCGACCCCCGACACGGCATGACCGAGTTGGATGAAATTTTGCTCGACATCGTTCGCCCCAGAGTCGAAGAAGGCCTCAAATTTTTGGTCGTCCTGACCAAGGCCGACAAATTGACCCGTGTTGAACAATTGAAAGCCTTGTCCATCATGAAGCTGCAAGCCGGCGGCGGCGAAGTACGCTTGTTTTCAGCCCCCAAAAGACAAGGTATTGACGAAGTGGCCACCCTGCTTTACCAGTGGGCGCACCCCAAAACATGATCCAGACCTTTTCCCGGACCTTGCCGCACGGCATTACCCTGAGTTGCAGGGCAGCCGGGGAAATTGGACGACCAGTATTGCTTTTTCTGCATGGCTTTCCTGAAGCCGCTTTTGTGTGGGACTTCATGCTGGAATATTTTTCTCGTCCCGAGCATGGCGGCTACCGCTGTATTGCCCCCAATCTGCGTGGGTTTGAACATTCAAGCGCGCCCACCGAGGTCAGCGCCTACCGGCCCAAGCATCTGGTGCACGACATTGCCGCCCTGATTGAGCTCGAAACCACGGGCAACCAGGGTCAGCTCGCCGCTTTGGTTGCCCACGACTGGGGTGGCGCTGTGGCCTGGAA
>CANBUY010000105.1 GCA_947372745.1 Comamonadaceae bacterium
CGGCGCACTGATCGCAACGTCTATATCAGCGCTTAACAGGGCCCGCAAGGCCGGCAATCCCACGGTGTCAAAAGCGCGCAGGGGCACGCGGTCTTGCGGCAGGGCCTGCAAGTTGGCAGGCATGGCGCCCAAGGCCTGCTCGCCCAACGCTTCGATGGCGCAGGCCATCTCGTCGCTGCGGTCACTGGCTTTAAACACGCCATTGACCACCAGGCGCTGGTTGTGCAGACCCAAGGCTTTGAGTTCCTCACAAGTGCGGGAGGCCTCTTGTATGGCGCCCGTTTCAGGTCGGGTGACCAGCACAAGGGTAGTTTTGGCGGGGTCACTCAGGGCTTGCAAGGCGGCCTTGAAGCGAATCTCCTGCATCTTGAGGCCCGAGTGCGGCCCCAGGCAGGAGGCGCCCCGGTCGTTGCCCGCCAAAAACCCGCTCCAGGCTTGGGGCAAGCTCAGCAGGCGCAGGGTATGGCCGGTGGGGGCTGTGTCAAAAACAAGATGATCGTAGTGCGCGTCTTCATCTGACAAGAGGGAGGCAAACTCGTCAAACGAGGCGATCTCGGTGGTGCAGGCCCCCGACAATTGCTCACGCACGGTGGCCAGTTCGGTGTCGCTGGCATCCATCGCCATCTGTGCCACAACCCTCTGGCGGTACGATTCAGCCGCCGTATCGGGGTCAATATTCAACACCGAAAGACCGGGCGCCAAGGGCACAGGCACCGGGGTGTTTTTGAGCTCTATGCCCAGCATTTCATCGAGATTGGAGGCGGCATCGGTGCTGACCAGCAACACCCGCTTGCCCTGATCGGCCAGATAAATCGCCACGGCGGTGGACAAAGATGTTTTCCCCACGCCGCCTTTGCCAGTAAAAAAGAGGTGGCGCGTGGGCTGCGCCAGCAAACTCACGATGTCTTTCATAGCAACCCGATCCCAAGCAAAAATCAAAAATTTGAATGATTTAATACTCTCACAAACCATTCATTTTTCTCAAGCGCAAATCCCTTTATCCGCCGTGTGATTGACCACAGTCAAAAAAGGGGCGGTCTTTGAACTAAAGCGTGGACTGGTTGACCCGCTTGGAAAGCTCTTCCGCACTTTCTTTGCGCTCACTGTAACGGTCGACCAAATAGGGGGCCACGTCGCGCGTCAACAAGGTGAACTTGACCAGCTCTTCCATCACGTCCACCACGCGGTCGTAATACGCAGAGGGCTTCATTCGGCCGGCCTCGTCAAATTCGAGTAAAGCCTTGGCCACCGAGCTTTGGTTGGGGATGGTGATCATGCGCATCCAGCGACCGAGAATACGCATTTGGTTAACGGCGTTAAAAGACTGCGAGCCTCCGCTGACCTCCATCACCGCCAGCGTCTTGCCCTGCGTGGGGCGCACGGCGCCCACTGACAAGGGAATCCAGTCGATCTGACTTTTCATGATGCCGGTCATGGCGCCATGCCGCTCTGGCGAGCACCACACCATGCCCTCGGACCAAGCCGCCAAGTCGCGCAATTCTTTGACTTTGGGGTGCGACTCGGGGGCGGCATCGGGCTGGGGCAAGTCCAGCGGGT
The DNA here is from genome assembly GCA_947372745.1 of Comamonadaceae bacterium. Taxonomy (GTDB): domain Bacteria; phylum Pseudomonadota; class Gammaproteobacteria; order Burkholderiales; family Burkholderiaceae_C; genus Rhodoferax. The sequence continues at coordinate 1,558 of CANBUY010000105.1, forward strand.
CAAACACCCTTACCTCTGCACCCATGGCTTCGAGCAATCGGGCAGCCTCCAGCGTGAGCAATTTGCTGTAGGAGCGCTCACGCAGTGAGCCGTAGAGCAGCAAAATTTTGGGTGGGTGGCTTGAAGGTACTTTCGTTTCCAGGGCGCTTGAACTGGGCACCTGAAAGCAGGCGACATCGAGATTGGGTGAGGGCATCAAGACGTCAGACACGTTGGCCTTTGTCGTTGACCACGGCTTCGCCATCTTCCTTGCTGAAAGCGCCCAGTTGCGGATTGGCCAGCAGCTCAAGCACCGCCTCGCTGGGGCGGCACAGTTTGGCACCCAGCGGCGTCACCACCACAGGGCGGTTCATGAGGATGGGGTGTTGCACCACGAAGTCAAGTAACTCGTCATCCGTCCACTTGGGGTCGGCCAAGCCCAACTCGTCATAAGGCGTGCCTTTTTGGCCCAGCAAGTCACGCGCGCCCAAGCCCATGCCCGCCAGCAACTGCTGCAAGCGCTCTTTGCTGGGCGGTGTTTTGAGGTACTCAATCACCTCAGGCTCCGCGCCGCTGTTTCGGATGAGGGCCAGCGTGTTGCGCGAGGTGCCGCAGGCCGGGTTGTGGTAAATCGTGATGCTCATGTTTAATTTACTTTTACGTTGGGGCCACGTTCATACCAGCCCTTGGAACGGTTGACGACATAGACCACCCCCAACATCACGGGCACTTCAATCAGCACGCCCACCACGGTGGCGAGTGCAGCCCCGGAGTTGAAGCCAAAGAGGCTGATGGCCGCAGCCACGGCCAGCTCAAAAAAGTTGGAAGCACCAATGAGCGCCGAAGGTCCGGCAACATTGTGCTTTTCTCCCACGGCGCGGTTGAGCCCGTAGGCCAACGCAGAGTTAAAAATCACCTGAATCAAAATGGGGACGGCCAGCAGGCCAATCACCAGCGGTTGCTTCAAAATGGCCTCACCCTGAAAAGCAAACAGCAGTACCAAGGTCACCAGCAAAGCGGCAATTGACCAAGGGCCTATTTTGTCCATGGCAGCGTCAAACGCAGCCGCACCTTTGGCCAGCAGCAGCTTGCGCAGCCACTGGGCCAAAATAACGGGAATCACGATGTACAAAACCACCGAGGTCAGCAAGGTGGCCCAAGGCACGATGATGGCCGAAATGCCCAGCAACAAGCCGACCAACGGGGCAAAGGCGATGACCATGATGCTGTCGTTCAAGGCTACTTGGGACAAAGTGAACAGCGGGTCACCGCCGGTGAGGCGGCTCCAGACAAACACCATCGCGGTGCAGGGGGCGGCGGCCAGCAAGATCAAGCCCGCAATGTAGCTGTCGATCTGATCTGGGGGCAGCATGGGGGCAAACCAGTGCCGGATAAAAATCCAGCCCAAGATAGCCATGGAAAAAGGCTTGACCAGCCAATTGACAAACAGCGTGACGCCAATGCCCTTCATGTGCTTTCTGACCTCACCCAAAGCGCCAAAGTCCACCTTGATGAGCATAGGAATAATCATCACCCAAATCAGCACGCCCACCGGCAGGTTGACCTTGGCAATTTCCATCTGTCCAATGGCCTGGAACACCGACGGGAACAACTGCCCCAGCGCAATGCCGGCCACGATGCACAGGAAAACCCAGACCGTGAGGTAGCGCTCAAACACACTCATGGGGGCGGGGGCAAGGACCGGCGCTTGTGCAGGCAAATTTTGTGGGGAGTTCATCGCCAAATTTTCCTTAGGCTTGGTTTAGTTGGCGTGCACTGGACTGCAATACGGCCTGTTCCAGCTTCTCGGCAGGCAGGCTGCTCAAGAGTTCCAACCGGCGCTTCATGGCATGCAGGGTTTGGCGAAAAGCCTCTGACTTTTCCGCGTCGGTACCCGAGCCTTCCGAGGGGTCGGCATAGCCCCAATGGGCAGTGGCGGGGTGTCCAGGCCAGATCGGGCAGACCTCGCCAGCCGCGTTGTCGCACACGGTGATGATCAAGTCCATGCGAGGCGCATCGGCGCCAGCAAAGGCGTCCCAGCTTTTGCTGTGCAGACCCTCGGTAGAAATGCCTGCTTTTTGCAGCACCTGTAAACCCAGCGGGTTGGGCTGCTGGTTGTCACGCGGACTGCTGCCTGCGGAATACGCTTTGAACCGGTCCCGGCTGATGGCATTAAGCAAGGCTTCGGCCAAAATGCTCCGGGCCGAATTGTGCGTGCACAGGAACAGGACGTTCAGTGGTTTGGTTTCGGTGGTCATGGTGATTGGAGTTTGAGTTAAGAAATTGAGCACGGCTGATGGAACGCTTGTTCTTTCCTGGCCATCAGCAGTCGCAAGGGGCGGCAGGAACGATTTGGCAGGGTTGGCCTTGGCAGCAGTTTTGGGTGAGGTAAGCAAGCACCGCGTTCATGCGGTCAAACTGGGCGCGGTAAATCAGGTTGCGCCCAACACGCTCTTGGGTGATCAGGTCAGCGTGCACCAACTCTTTGAGGTGAAATGACAAGGTGTTGGCCGCGACGCCAAGGTTTTCAGACAAGACACCCGGCGTCAGCCCGGCCTCGCCCGCCACCACCAGTGACCTGAAAACCTCCAGCCGCGAGGACTGGGCGAGCGCCGCAAGGGCGATGACAACAGCATTTGATTCCATAGTTCGATGATACTCGAAATATTTGAGGCCAACCGCCGTTGCGAGCGAAGCGCGGCAATCCATGACTTTTTTGGCTCGGCACGATAGACTGCCGCGCTCTGCTCGCAGCGACGGGGCTGGGGATGCGTTTGCAATGACGACGTAAGCGCGCTGAGTCCTTGCAAATATTTTATTAAATAGGACTCCAGCCATTTAAATACGTGCTTAAGCAGCTATCATTTTTACTCGTCATTTGTTTTCACACAAGGCTGCAAAATTTCTCACGCCAAGCAGCCTCGCTTCAATTTACATTATTAGCACTTACTTAATCAGCAGGTGACGCCTCATGAATGCCCCCACCACGGTAGAACTCCAAGAACGACTCCAAAAAGCAGAACGACAGGCGCAGGTCGTCAAAGCGCTGGAGGCTGCCTTGCCCGCGCACGCGCTGCTCTGGAACAAGGAAGACACCACCCCTTTTGAATGTGATGGCCTGACCGCTTACCGCCAGCGCCCGCTGGTGGTGGCCTTGCCTGAAACTCAAGAGCAGGTGCAAGCCGTGCTGCGTATTTGCCATGCGCTGGATGTGCCCGTGGTGGCGCGCGGTGCGGGCACGGGCCTCTCAGGTGGCGCCATGCCGCACCGCCTGGGGGTAACGCTCTCCTTGGCCAAGTTCAACAACATCGTCAACATTGACCCCAAAAGCCGTACCGCCGTGGTGCAGTGCGGGGTGCGCAACCTGGCAATCAGCGAGGCGGTGTCCAAGTTTGGCTTGTACTACGCGCCCGACCCGTCCAGCCAAATTGCTTGCACCATCGGTGGCAACGTGGCCGAAAACTCGGGTGGCGTGCATTGCCTGAAATACGGACTCACTTTGCACAACATTCTTAAAGTTCGCGGCTTCACCATGGACGGCGAGCCGATTGAATTTGGCTCTGATGCGCTGGACTCCCCCGGCTTTGACTTGCTGAGTATCGTGATTGGCTCCGAAGGCATGTTGGCGGTAACCACCGAGGTGACGGTCAAGTTGATCCCCAAACCCATGTTGGCGCGCTGCATCATGGCCAGCTTTGATGACGTACGCAAAGCGGGCGATGCCGTGGCGGCAGTGATTGCTGCCGGCATCATCCCGGCCGGTCTGGAGATGATGGACAAACCCATGACGGCCGCCGTTGAAGACTACGTGCACGCCGGTTACGACCTCACGGCCGAGGCCATTTTGCTGTGCGAAAGCGACGGCACACCCGAAGAGGTCGAAGAAGAAATTGGCCGCATGAGCGCGGTGCTGAGCGCCCACGGTGCGACCGCCATTGCGGTGAGCAAGGACGAGGTTGAGCGGCTGAAGTTTTGGAGTGGGCGCAAAAACGCCTTCCCCGCCAGCGGCCGCATCAGCCCCGACTACATGTGCATGGACTCCACCATTCCACGCAAACGCCTGGCCGATATTCTGCTGGCGATTGCCGAGATGGAGAAAAAGTACCAGCTGCGCTGCGCCAACGTGTTCCACGCGGGCGATGGCAATTTGCACCCCTTGATTCTGTTTGATGCCAATGAACCCGACCAGCTGCACCGCTGTGAGCTGTTTGGCGCTGAAATTTTGGAGACCAGCGTGGCGATGGGCGGCACCATCACCGGCGAACATGGCGTGGGCATTGAAAAGCTCAACTCGATGTGCGTTCAGTTCAGCTCAGCTGAAAACGAGCAAATGTTTGGCGTGAAACGGGCCTTTGACCCCAAAGGCCTGCTCAACCCTGGCAAGGTGATTCCCACCCTGAATCGTTGTGCGGACTACGGCAAGATGCTGGTGCGCGGTGGTCAGATCCAGCATCCGGATTTGCCCCGCTTTTAAAGCCTGCCAACGCCCATGAACGGATTGCGCGGATTAGCTTGGTTGCTGGCGCTGCAGTCTGTGGGTGAGTTGTTGGCCCGAGGTTTGGCGCTGCCCTTTCCGGGCCCGGTGATCGGCATGTTGTTGCTGTTGGTGGCGCTTCAGGCACCCAGCGTACGCGTGCCGGTGGCCGCTTGCGCCAACTTTCTACTCTCCCATCTATCGCTTTTATTTGTGCCTGTTGGCGTGGGCGTTATGACGCATCTGGGGCTAGTGAGCCAGTACGGGGGGCGCATGCTGGTGGTGGTCGTGCTGTCCACCTGGATGGGCTTGGCGGTCACCGCCCTGGTCTTGCGTCTTTTAAGGGAAAAGAGCGATGCCTAAATTCGTTGAACTTTGGGTCTACCTGTCGGCCACCCCTTTGTTTGGCCTCACGGCGACGCTGGTGGTTTATGTGCTGGCACAGGGCGCCTACGCCCGGTTAAATCAGGCGCCGTGGGCCAACCCGGTACTGTGGTCGGTGCTCACCATCGCAGGGGGGTTGATGGCGACCGACATTAGCTACCCAACTTATTTTGCTGGGGCGCAGTTCATACACTTTTTATTGGGACCCGCCGTGGTGGCCTTGGCTTGGCCCCTGTGGGAACGCCGCGACGTGTTGCGCCAACGCTGGGGGGCTCTGCTTTTGGCGGCGCTGGCGGGTGGTTTCGCGGCCAGTGCCTCGGCGTTGGCCCTGGGCTGGGCGTTTGATTTACCGCATGACGTGGTGCTGTCACTGGCCCCCAAATCAGTCACAGCACCGGTGGCGATGGGTATCGCAGACAAGATAGGCGGAATTCCGGCCTTGGCTGCCGTGTTTGCCGTGGTCACTGGCATGGTGGCCGCACTGAGTGGCAAGTACCTGTTTGATGCGCTCAAGGTGCCGACGGACGCGCCTGGCTGGATGGCCCGTGGCTTCGCCCTGGGAACGGCAGGCCACGGCATAGGCGCCGCAAGGGCCTTGCAGGTAAACGCTAATGCAGGCGCCTTTGCCGGGCTGGCGCTGGGCTTGCAAGTGCTGCTGGCTTCGCTTTTGATACCGTTGGCGTTCAGAATTTTTTAACGCCACCGTTCTTTGCTGGCTTAGTGCCGCATGGCCCGAAGGCCGGGTTCGTCGTCGCTGAGCACCTGTTCGGCCCAGGCGGTGAGCTTGCCCACATCGGCGCGTAACACCTCTTGCTTGACCGCCAGAATCTGCGCCGGGTGCATGGAAAAACTGCGAAGCCCCATACCCAGCAGCAAACGGGTCAGGGTCACGTCGCCCGCCATTTCCCCGCACACACTCACATGTTTACCCTGGGTATTGCATTCGGCAATGGTGCCTGCTACCAGACGCAGCACGGCGGGGTGCATGGGGTCATAGAGATGGGCGACGGACTCGTCGGCGCGATCAATCGCCAGCGTGTACTGAATCAGGTCGTTGGTCCCAATGGAGAGGAAATCAAAATACTTCAGGAACACCTTGAGCGTGAGCGCTGCGGCCGGTATTTCGATCATGGCGCCGATTTTGACCGGGCCATAGGCCACACCCCGGTTGTCGAGCTCAACGCGTGCATGGTCAATCAAGGCCATGGTGTGCCGAATTTCGCTGGCATGCACCAGCATGGGAATCAGCAAGTTGGTCTGCCCGTGCACTGCGGCCCGCAAAATGGCGCGCAACTGGGTCAAAAACATGGCTGGGTCAGCCAGACTCCAGCGAATAGCACGCAATCCCAAGGCCGGGTTCATGTGCGCTTCGTCTTTCAAGGACTTGTCCAGCGGTTTGTCGGCACCAATATCCACGGTGCGAATCGTGACGGGCAAGCCCTGCATGCCTTCAATCGCGCGCTTGTAGGCTTGGTATTGCTCTTCTTCGTTGGGCAGTTTTCCCTGACGGCCCATGAACAAAAACTCGCTGCGAAACAGACCCACGCCCACTGCGCCCGCTTTGACAGCACTTAGCGCATCTTCAGGCATTTCAATATTGGCCAGTAGCTCGATTTTGTGGCCGTCCATGGTGACCGCCGGGGTGTGCAAGAGGCGCGACAACCTGCCTCGCTCCAGCTCGCCCTGGCGCTGCTTGAAACCATACTCGGCCAAAATAATGGGGGACGGATCTACCACGACCACGCCCGCATCACCATCGATGATCACCCAGTCGTCTTGGCGAATCAATTGGCTGGACAAGCGGGCACCCACCACCGCGGGAATATCCAGACTTCGGGCCACGATGGCGGTGTGCGACGTTTTACCGCCCACATCCGTGATGAAACCAGCAAACACGCTCTTTTTAAATTGAAGCATGTCCGTAGGGGAGAGGTCATGCGCCACCAGAATCAGGGGTACATCCACCGTGTCATCCAGCAACAAGTCTTGCTGGGTTTTGTTGCGCACCGAGCGAGTGGGCGGCGCGATAACGGAGGCCACACCTTTCATGGCACGCAGCACTTTTTCGGTAATTTGCTCCAGATCGGCCTTGCGCTCGCGCAGGTACTCGTCTTCCATTTCATCAAACTGGCGGGCAATCACTTCAAGCTGAGTGGTTAGCGCCCATTCGGCGTTGTACAAACGATCCGTGATCCAGTGTTTGACGCCACTGACCAGTTCTTCGTCTTTAAGGAGCATCAAATGGACATCGAGCAAGGCGGCCAGTTCATGGGGCGCCTCTTTTGGGCCCATGTGGGTGATGCTGGTTTGCAGGCGTTGAATTTCTTCAACTACCGCGTTGCGCCCCGAACGCACCCGGTCAATCTCGGAACTGACCTGCGAGGGGTCGATGAAATAGTGCGCCACATCCATTCGACTGGAGGCCACCAGCACCGCGCGGCCTATGGCAATGCCACGGGCCACCGCAAGACCATGAATACTAAAAGTCATAAGCCTTACTCACCCTCTCCAAATTTATCAGCAATGAGTGCCAGTAGCGCCTCCATGGCCTCTTGTTCACGCTCGCCATTGGTTTCAATTACGACCTGTGTGCCTATGCCTGCGGCCAACATCATGACACCCATGATGCTTTTTGCATTGACCCGGCGCTCGCCCTTGGCCATCCAGACCTCACAAGGAAAGCTGCCCGCCAACTTGGTGAGTTTGGCCGAGGCGCGCGCGTGCAGGCCTAATTTATTGCTGATAGTCGTTGTGGTCTGGATCATGTTTTTTTCTCGTCTGGTTTTGTGGAGCCGTTGAAGCGACCTGCATGACCCCTTGCGTGCCACCGGCCAAGGCGCGCGCCATCATGGCATCCAAGGGTTCATGGCGGTAGGTGACGGTGCGCAACAACATGGGCAAGTTGACACCTGCCAGTAGTTTTGTATTGACACCGTCCACCAATTTTTGAGCTGCATTACACGGCGTAGCGCCAAACACATCGGTCAAGACCAGCGTTTGGGGCTTATTGAGAATGGCCAAAGCCATCGTGACGCCGGCCAAGGTTTCTTCGGGAGGCACGTTGGGCTGGACATCAAAGGCCATGATCCCCGTGTCTGCATCGGGGAAAACGTGCATGATGCACTGGCGCAAGGCCGTGGCCAGTGGAGCATGAGCGATGATGAGAATGCCGTTGTTCATAGTGGAAAAAAACTTGGCCGGGCCTGATGGCCCCGCTGCAGCTTAGTTTAGCGCTGCACAAGAACAGTTTCGATGGGCAGATTATGGCTTTTAGCTTGCAGAAAATGGACATATGAAGCCACACAACACACCAAAAATACGCTTAATGCCGCTTGATAGGCTTGGACTTGCCCCAAGCCCATTACCTTAAAGCCGTCGATAGCCAAGCCAACACCCCACTGAACACTAAAGACACCGGCAAAAATCACCAGGTTATAGGCGGAAAGCGCACGTCCAGCGAGGGCGCTGGGGAAAGCCATGCCGACGGCCGGCTGCGCCAATGAAACGAAGGTGCAGCCTACGCAATACAAGGCCCACACGGCGACAGAGCTTATTGGCAGGGCGCTACCAGCTCCTATAAGTATAGCAAGCATCACAAAGCTCAAAGGAAGCCCGCGTGCAATCAAGGTCTCCGCATTGAGTCCGCGTCTGGCTAGCCAGGGGTTAACCATGCCCCAAGTCCAAAAGGCGACCAACATGGTCACGTTGACCCAAAAAAGCCCATTCGCTGCTTCCATAGGCGTGTAGCCCGCCACATGAATCATCCAGGGCGAGACCCAAAGCGTCTGCATGGCTACCAAGCCGCCGTAGCAGAAAAACCCAACCGGGGCCATT
>CANBUY010000106.1 GCA_947372745.1 Comamonadaceae bacterium
AAGCCGGGCAATGCCCGGCTTTCTTATGATTGAAAAGTCAGATTTCAGTGCGACAAAATCCAGAACACCAATTGGCGCGCATCAGTTTCCGAGATCGCCACGGCGTTTGGTGGCATCGCAAGACCTGCGGCCTTGCTCTTCCAGTGGCTCGCGTAAGGGTTGGAGCCTTCAAGCACGATACGGGTCAAAAACTCTGCTGCCCCTGGCTTGCTTTTGTACTGAAGCGCGACGTCTTCCCAAGCAGGGCCGACGGGCTTGCTGCCACTCTTTAAATCTTGATGCTTCAGGGTGTGACAAGTAAAACAGCCTGCATTGTTGGCCATTTTTTTGGCCTTCTCATCGTTGACATCGTCTGCTTGGGCAGACACTGACACGAACAAAAACAGACTGGCCAAGCCAGCAAGTAAGGTGCGATGAATCATGGTGATACTCCTAGTGAAAAATTAATTAAATGGGCAAAACCAGCCGCAGCCCCAGCGTCCAGTTTCTGCCGGGCGCGGGCTCGTAAAACTGGGAAGATGCTTGGTTGACGATGACCGAGCCCACGTAGCGCTCGTCCGTCAGGTTGTCGATGCGAGCGTAGGTGGTCAAACTGCCTGAGCCCAGCGCCCAGCCGTGGCTGGCTTTGAGATTCAAGGTCGTGTAGCCCTCGGCTGAGGCGGTGTTGCTGTCATTGGCAAACAGGCGACCCGCTTGCGTCAACTCAAGGCCAGCCTGACTACCCAAGGCCTTGCCTGCTTTGCCGCCGTCCATTTTCTGACCCGTCCAGAGCAGCTCAGAGAACAAAAAACTCTGGGGAATGCCGGGGAGTTTGTTGCCAGAAGCGACAGTGGTCGTGCTGGTGCCAATGACGGACTTAAAGCTTTGCGAGTATTGGGCGTCAAGTTGTGAAGCCGCCAAGGTCGCTTTCAGATGTGGCGTAAGTAGCATGCTTCCTGCTAATTCCCAACCCATACGGGTGGTACCTGGGGCATTGGTGAATGTTGAGTTTCCACCTGAACTGCTGGCGACCACAATCTCATCAGTTGAATTGATCTGGAATGCCGTCAGGTCTAACCTTGAGCTGCTGCTGGGTGCCCACTTGGCGCCCACTTCGTAGTGCTGACTGCTAGACGCATTCACAGCCGTATTAAAGGCTGGCACGCCGGCACCCTTGTAGGCTACTTCAGCCAACGTTGGGCTCTCAAACCCCTTGCCATAGTTGGCAAACAGATTGAAATTATCCGTGGCGTGGTAGGTCAAACCCAACACCGGATTGGAGGCTTGGTAACTGGTTGAACCCGAACCGTTGCCATCGCCCAGGTAGCGATCTTCGCTTTTAAAGCTGACCGTGCTGTAACGCAGTCCTGCCACTAAAGATATTTTTTCTGACATCAGTGCGGTGGCTTGAATGAAAGCATCGCTATTTTCAGCTTGGTTGTCCTCGCTTCGTGTTGTCGTTGTCTTGGTGCCCAACGCTGCGGCACCCCCTTGGCGGGCTTCGCTGGAATGGTCAAACTCATACCCCGCCACCCAAACCACCGGGGTGCTGCCCATTTGGGTTTTGGCGTTGTACTGCAGACCCGTACCGTAATAGATTCGACTCAATGCGACCCAGGCGCCTGTGGGGTTTGCGGGCGGTATGCCAACCTGGTACTGCAAGTTGTCTCTTGTGCCGTAATAGGCGCGGGCCGTAATAGAACGGTCACGATCAAGGGCATGAACCAACGAACTGCCGAGTTGATTTTGGAGAACCTCTTTTCGAACCCCACGGGCAACCGAATTGGTCCCCGCCTGTGTCGGATCGGCCGCCATCTGGGCCGTTGTCAGCCCCAGCGGGTCCTGTGCCAGTGGCATGTCAAACTGGTTGAACACCATATTGACACGGGTTTTCTCGTTGGCATCAAAACTCAGCTTGCCGTTGAACTGCTTGCGCTCGGTTTTGCTGTTAGCCCGGAAACCATCTGTATTCAGTGTGCTGAAGTCGGCCACCAGACCATTACCGCCAACCTGGCCTGCGTATTGCCAGTCAGTGCGTCTCATGCCAAAGGAGCCGGTGTACAACTGGGCATCAAACTCAGGCTTCTCGGGCGCATCGCGGGTAAAGGCCTGAATCACACCCCCTGCGGAATTGCCATACATCTGCGCCAGCGGGCCACGCAAGACTTCGATACGGTCAGTGGAAGTCAGGCTTATGGAGGAGCCTTGACCCTGACCGTCGGGCGTAGTGGCCGGAATGCCGTCAATCATCAAACGCACGCCCCGTATGCCAAAGGCTGAGCGAGCGCCAAAACCCCTGATGGACACTTGCAGGTCTTGGGCGTAGTTTTGTCGGTTCAGAATGGTCAAGCCCGGCACCCGGTTCAGCGACTCGGAGAGGTTGACCTGCGGGCCTGCATTCTCAATGGTGGTGCGGTCAATCGTCTGGATTGAGGCCGGCGTGTCAAAACTGCGCTGCTCGGTGCGCGATGCAGAGACCACCACATCAGACAACGTCTGCGCATTCAACATCGGGGGGAACAGGCTTGCGACTATCAAGGCCAGTGCAGTTTTAACAAAAATCAACCCTGCGTTATCTCTATTCTTTTGCTTCATATGGTTTCTGGAGTGCTCGTGAGGAATGGTTTCGATGGAATGTCAAGTAGTAGAGCAACGAAGAATGATTAGCAATATTTGAGCCAGTCAACATCTACTCTACTTGTCGTGCTTTGTTGCCCAATCACCCTCTTTCAATGCTCTTCAATGGGCTTGTGGCAAAGCTGCTGCGAACATCCCCATATTAGTTCTAACGCAACTTAAAAAAGTTGTTCCCGAATGACACAGGTGACAGGGTTTACGCCAACCGTACAAACCCCAATACCCACCATAGAAATAGGGCATTTCATAGGAATTAGTAATTTTCACGCAAGAAATGCACTTAGGCACGTTCTTTGCTGATCGTTGCACTGGAATGAATAATTCCAACCACCACGTTTCAATTGAGACAATAAGGAGACATTTATGCGCGTGAAATTATTGGCCACTTTGATGGCTATTGGGTTTGCAACGGGGACGGCCCAAGCCGTGGTGACCCAGCAAATGATTGACAACGATGCCAGCGATTCCAAAGAGGTCCTGTCTTGGGGTTTGGGAAATCAAGGTCAGCGTTTTTCAACCCTTAAACAGGTCAACCCTCAGAGCATCAAACGACTGGTTCCAGCCTGGAACTTCTCATTTGGTGGCGAGAAGCAGCGCGGACAAGAGTCCCAGCCGCTGGTACACAACGGCAAGATGTTTGTCACCGGCTCCTACTCACGTATTTATGCGCTGGATGTGAAAACCGGCGCCAAGCTCTGGAAATACGAGCACCGCCTGCCTGAAGGCATCATGCCTTGCTGCGATGTGATCAACCGTGGCGCTGCCTTGTTTGACAACCTGGTCATTTTCATGACGCTGGACGCACAAATTGTGGCCCTTGACCAAAACACGGGTGACGTGGTCTGGAAAGAAAAGATTGAAGATTTCGCATCAGGCGCCTCAGCCTCGGCTGCACCTCTGGTAGCTGGCGGCTTGCTGCTGACAGGCATCTCCGGTGGCGAGTTTGGTGTGGTGGGTCGCGTCGAGGCGCGCAATCCCAAAACAGGCCAACTGGTCTGGACACGTCCTACGGTCGAAGGCCACATGGGCTACAAATACGACAAAGACGGCAACAAGTCTGAGAACGGCATCTCCGGTACTTTGAACAAGTCCTGGGCCGGTGATCTTTGGAAAACCGGTGGCGCCACCACTTGGCTGGGCGGCACTTATGACAACAAAACAGGCCTGGCCTACTTCGGAACCGGTAACCCAGCGCCATGGAATAGCCACCTGCGCAAAGGTGACAACCTGTTCTCCTGCTCTACTGTGGCGCTTGACATCAAAACTGGTCAGATCAAATGGCACTACCAGAACACCCCCAACGATGCTTGGGACTTTGACGGTGCCAATGAGTTCGTGACCTTTGACATGGACGGAAAACGTGTGGGCGGCAAAGCTGACCGCAATGGCTTCTTCTATGTCAACGATGCAACAACGGGCCAACTGATCAATGCCTTCCCCTTCGTGAAGAAGATCACCTGGGCTACCGGTATTGACCTGAAAACAGGTCGTCCCAACTTTGTGCCAGAAAACCGCCCTGCTGATCCAACAGCCAGCGCTGACGGAACAAAGGGCAAGTCAGTGTTTGCAGCACCAAGTTTCTTGGGCGGTAAAAACCAGATGCCTATGGCGTACAGCCCAGCAACCAAGCTCTTCTACGTACCGTCCAATGAATGGGGCATGGAGATCTGGAATGAGCCAGTGACCTACAAAAAAGGCGCCGCCTACATGGGCGCTGGTTTCACCATCAAGACGCTTAACGATGCGCCTATCGGCAACCTTCGCGCTGTCAATCCAAAAACCGGCAAGATTGAATGGGAAATCCCCAACAACGCGCCGCTTTGGGGTGGTGTGTTGACCACTGCGGGCAACTTGGTATTTTGGGGCACGCCTGAAGGCTTCCTTAAAGCCGCAGATGCAACCACGGGCAAAGTGGTCTGGGAATTCCAGACAGGCTCTGGTGTTGTGGCGCCTCCCATCACTTGGGATATGGACGGCGAGCAGTACATTTCCGTGGTGTCAGGCTGGGGTGGTGCTGTGCCACTTTGGGGTGGTGACGTCGCCAAGCGGGTCAGCTTCCTTGAGCAAGGTGGCTCGGTTTGGGTATTCAAACTTTTGAAATAAAAGTCACTTCATAAAAAAACCGCCTTCGGGCGGTTTTTTTCCTCCTAACGCCCTACATTTAGCCACTATGATTAATTTTTTACACTCCAAAATTTGGCTACTGTGTTTTCTTGCATTGAGTGCAAACACATGGGCTGGTGATCGACCCTACATCGCCACCACTACAGCGGTCGCCGAAGAAGACGATGATGGCGTTTGGTCAGTCGCGACCGGTTACCAGCAATTAGGCGCAAACCAAACCGTCAGTGGCTCCCTGGAATACGCCTTCAATCCGACCACCTCAGTTCAGATTGAATTTAGCCGCAAGCACGACAGTGATGAAGTCGTCACAGAACACGAAGCCGAAATTGAAGTCAAACATTTATTCAACCATATCGCACGCGATGGCTGGGGTTGGGGCATCTCTGCATCCCTTGTTTTTGCCAAACCGCAGGATGAAGTTTGGCGTCAAGGCGGCGTGAGGCTAAATATTCCTTACAGCCTCTCACTGTGGGAGGGTGAAGGGTTACTTCATCTGAATGCGGGTGCCATCAAACCCATCGGTGAAGAATTGCAATGGACGGCCTCCGCCGCCATCGAGCGAAAGATACTCAAAGGGACCACACTCTTTGCTGAACTCGCTCGGGAAGGTGAGCAAACCTTGCTGCATAGCGGTGTTCGCTATTGGGTCAAGCGCGAGAAAGTGGCGATTGATTTCTCACTCCAAAAATCACAGGGACCCAATCAAAGCGCAGACGGGTTTGTCATCGGCTTCAACCTCTTTGACTTATAACGCTCAGTTAACAACAGGCTTTTGGGCCATGCGTTCGACATGACGCCGCTCAGCGGCAAATGTTTCTCGCATGGTTTTTCCGTAGTCTTCGGACCCCTGGTAATTCAGCTCTTGATCGTACTTGGCAATTTCATTTAAATGACTCGGCTCGCTCATGGCGAATTTGAAGGCATCGTGAAGCATGCGAACAACCAGGGCAGGCAATCCGCGTGGCCCCACAATGCCGTAAGGTGACATGGCCACAATGCCAAGCCCCAACTCCTTCATGGTGGGGGCATAAGGCCAGCGCTTGCTCCGCTGCTCGCCAAAGGTGGCCAGCAAACGCAGCCGTCCAGATTCGACAAAAGGAGCAAAACCCGTTGAATTCACGCCCACCATCAACTGTGATGAAGCCACCGCCACCATTTGCTCAGTCGTTCCTTTGTAGGGAATATGCGTGTAGCTCAGACCCTGCTGGTCCATCAGCTCTTCCATGGCGGTGTGGGGTGTGGTCCCGATGCCATTGGAGCCCACCGTGAGTTCACCAGGATGCGCGCGCGCCCAATTCAGCACATCGGCCACAGTTCGGAAAGGGCTGTTGATGGGCACCACAATGCCGAAGGTATAGCCTGAAATTTGAATAATCGGCGTTGTATCACGAACGGGGTCCCACAACACCTTTTGCGTGTGTGCAATATGAAAAACGGGCTGCGGCAATTGGGCCAAGGTGTAGCCATCGGGCCGGGCTATTTGCAGGGGCGCCATGGCCATGGTGCCACCTGCGCCAGGTTTATTTTCGATGACGATGTTTTGACGCAACTGTTTGGAAGCTTCTTGCGCAAGTATTCGCATGGACAAGTCCGTTGACCCTCCGGCAGGCCACGGCACCATCAGGGTGATGGATCGCTGGGGAAACCGCGCGTCATCGCTGGTTCCAGAGAGCGCTGCATGCGCGCTGGTCAGACAAAAAAGGCCTGACAAGGTCGTCAGGCAGTCGCGCCGAGAAATATTTGGTTTCATTGCCATTCCGTGAGTTCCATTGTCATCGTGCCAGAGCCTAAACATTTCATCATCCTGGACCTCCCGGACCCCGTTTAGTCAATGCCCCAAATCCCCGCTGTGGGTCGTAGCCCCAGCAAGCCAGACCAAAGCAAACCATCAGCGTGGCCAACACCACCCAGGGTGCTGTGCCGGGGTCTTTGCCGTAGAGGGCAAAGCGCATCCATTCAATAGAGAGGCTAAAGGGGTTAAAGCGCGCCAGTTGGTACACCCACTCGGCCCCAGACTCCTGGAGTTTCCACAAGGGGTACAGGGCAGTGGAAATAAAGTACATCGGAAAAATCACAAAGTTCATGGTGCCCGCAAAATTCTCCAACTGGCGAATATGCACACTGAGTAGCAGCCCAATCGAGCCGAGCATCAAGGCACCACAAATCAGCGCTAAAAGAAAGTGCGCCAACTGCGGCCCAAGCAAAGGCAACTGCGTCCCCAGCAGGGCCGCGACCGCCAAAAACATCAAGACCTGAATCAGTGAAAGCACGGTCGTCGCGATCAGTTTGCAAGCCAAAATCCACCAGCGTGGCAATGGTGCGGTGAGCAGCAAGCGCATGAGGCCCATTTCACGGTCGTAGACCATCGCCAGCGACGACTGCATGCCGTTAAACAACAACACCATGCCGATCAATCCGGGGGCAATGTATTCGTCATAGGTGATGTAGGTGTCATAGGGATCAACCACCGACACGCCAAACACGTTGCGAAATCCGGCGGCAAACACCACCAGCCAGAGCAAGGGTCTGACCAAGGCTGACAACAATCGACCGTATTGACGTGAAAACTTGAACAGTTCGCGCCCAACAATCGCCTGCAGTGCGAGTAGTCCGTGCTGCCAACCTTTGAGGGCAGGAGGAAACGTGGATGATGGCATCAGTTGATTGTTCATTGGCGATTAGGGCAACGTTTTTCAGGACTGTCTGCACCCAGCGTATCCAGGGTGTTTTTAGGGTGCAAAACGCCGTCTACAGGGGCCGTTCCAATGACGCCCTGACCGTCGGTGAGCAACATGGTTTGTTGCAACTGACCATCCCATGGCCTGAATTGCATCGTGACACCTTTGGAGCCATCCAAACCCAGCTGATTCAAAGCCGCCAACAGCTCAGGTCCGCCGCCTTTAGCCAATCCGCTCGCCGCCAGGGCGATGGCTTTGCCAGCCATCCAACTGGCCCAATCTTGTTGAGTCATGGGACGCTTGTAGCTTTTGGCAAAACGCCGTGAGACTTGGGGTGCGCCAAAGCGCTCGTACTGCGGATGCCAGGCAAGGGCCACCATGCCGGCATCGCCCACCACGGGCCGCGCCGCCTGAATGTTGTAGGGCAAGGTACGGGCAAACTCACCCTCAGAGTCGACCACCCAGACCACGTCGTAGGTGACGCCACTGGTGAGCAATTTGGGGTTAGCCAGCTCACGCTCGCGTGGATCGGTCGACAATTTGAACGTCCGCTCTGCCACCACTTTGAGCCCATAACGGCGCAAACTGGCTGTGGCTGTGGCAGCCCTGAGTCGGTCTTCTTCAGAGGCACCCACCAGCAACAAGACCTGTGCCCATTTGCGGGCAATCAAGGACTGCGCCAACGCATCAGAACGCATCCGCTCACTGGGCAAGGTGTGCAGCAGATTGCGCTGGCACTGGGCCTCACGCAGACTGTCAGCACTCACCCCCACATTGATGACCGGCACCTTGACAGCCCCAGCCAAAGCAGCCACCCAACTTGCGGGCAAGTTCACGACCAAGGCTTGTTGACCGGCTTTTTCTGCCTGTTGCGCTGCGGAGCGGGCAGCCTCCAGGCTAGAGACTTGCTGGGTTTTCCAGTTGATCTGGGTACGGGATGCGTTCAACTCAAAACTGGCGTCTTCAATCGCCTGACGCCAACCCTCAACCGCCAGCCCCCCTGGATGGCCAAGATAGGCGCGGTCTAGTCGCGCCCGCTCGAGCGCTGCAGAATTTTGATCTTCAAAGAGTGTCACATTCCAAGTGGCGGCCTGAACCCAGGCACAGGCGAGGGACATGGTGCTGATAGCCAGCACGCGAATCAACATGGGGTTCGACTGCATCAAGGGGTCAACACCACGGTGTGAGGCACACGACCCACGGGGATACTGATCAAGGCTTTGGCCTTGGCGGTATCGACGATGGTCATGTCATCCGACAAACCATTGACGACATAGAGTTTGGATTCATCGGCACTCAAAGCCAAGCTCCAAGGACGCTTGCCGACCAAGACCTGTTCTGTTATTTTTCGGCTGCCCACGTCAATGAACGCAACATGATTGGCACGCCCCATGGTCACATAGGCACGCTTGCCATCTTGCGTCATGACGAGCCCAACGGGCGTGATGTCGGAGGCACGAGCGCCCTTGAGCGCCAAAGAAATAGTGTCGATGACACTGTAATCTTTCATGGATATCACGCTGATACTGGCCCCCATCTCATTGCTCACCCACAACTCTTGGCCATTGGGCGTGATGGCAAAGCGACGTGGGCGCTTGCCCACAGCAATATTTTTCTTGATGGTTTTGCTGGCGATGTTGATCACATGGACCATGCTGGCCACCTCAGAAGTAACGAACACGGTTTGGCCATCGGGTGACACCTTGACGCCTTCGGGTTCTTTGCCGACTTTGACCTGACCTGTTTTCTTGCCGCTAAGGGCATCGATAAAACTCAACTCGGCATCGTCCTCATTGGAGGCAAAAATAGTTTTTCCATCCGTTGAGACATCAAATATTTCCGGGCTGTCGCCCAAGGGGACCTGGCGCACCGACTGACGGGTGGCCAGATCAATGATGTCGGCGGCATTGGAATCGCTACAAGCCACCATCATTTGTTTTCGATCGGGGCTGAGTTGCATATGGCGAGGGCGCTTGCAGGTGGGCACGGTGGCGGTGACCTTGCCCTGCGCCAAATCGACCAAGGCAATTGCATTGTCTTTCTCGCTGCTAACCCAGGCCATGGCCTGCGCTTGAACGGGTGATTGAGCCGCCAGTATGCTGAGTAAAAAAATGGAACAGGAAAGCGCGCGCACGCGTTGGGAACTTTTGATCATGTAGTTTCTCTTTGACGTGTTGCTTGTGTAAGCTGAATGAAACCTTGCTCCAGAGTTGCTTCCCCGAGCTTGTGCTGAACTTCGCTGGGCGAACCCGAGGCGATCAGGTTGCCTTGACTCAGGACCAGCACCCTGTCTGCTGCCTCTGCTTCTTCCACCAAATGCGTCGCCCACAAAACCATGCATTGGTGCTCATGCACCTGGTTTTTAACGGCTTGCATCAGATCGCGGCGCGACTTGGGGTCAAGGCCCACAGTGGGCTCATCCATCAAAATAAGGGCCGGGCGGTGCAGGAGCGCGCGGGCCAGCTCTACCTTGCGCCGATTCCCCCCGGACAAGGCCCGAACGGGGCGCTCCAGGGCATCAGGTAACCCCAATTGCTCAAGCAGCGCCTTTGCATAGCCCTGCACATCACCCCAGCGAAGACCATGCATATTGGCATGAAACATCAGGTTACGTTTAACCGACAAATCCATATCCAAGGCTTGCTGTTGAAACACCACACCCATGCGGGCGAGGACTTGGGCAGGAT
>CANBUY010000107.1 GCA_947372745.1 Comamonadaceae bacterium
GGTAGAACGCTGACAGCGCGCCGACCAAACCAGTCATGATGGCCATCGGATGGGCATCACGGCGGAAACCGCGCAAGAAAAATTGCATCTGCTCGTTCACCATGGTGTGGTTGGTGACGCGTTTGACAAAAGAAGCTTTGGCCGCGACATCAGGCAGGTTGCCGTAAAGCAAGAGATGGCAGGTTTCCATGAAGTCGCAGTGGGTGGCGAGTTCTTCAATGGGGTATCCACGGTACAGCAGCTCGCCTTTGTCACCGTCGATGTAGGTGATGGCCGACTGGCAAGAGGCGGTTGACAAGAAGCCGGGGTCATAGGTGAACATGCCTGTTTGGGCATACAACTTGCGAATATCGATGACGTCCGGGCCGACGCTGCCTTGGTAAACCGGCAGGTCAACACTGGGCGTGCCATTGCTAAATGACAGGGTGGCTTTGTTATCCGCTAACTTCATATTCGACCTTTCAGAGGGTTTCTCTCAACATATTTAAAATTTCTTGTGTGTCGCTGCGGTCCACATCAAGCTCAACTTGGGCAAGCGTTTTTCGTGCCAGGTTCAGGTCCAGCAGATCGTTGTCACTTAACTCCATTAGATCGCTCAGAGCTTGCGCCTGCTTGACAGTGAGAACCAATTCAAAGCGTTTGAAGAACCGCTCAATGAAAATATCGTTCTCAAGCAGTCCACGACGGCAACGCCATTTAAGCTTGCTCAGGGCACGTTCGCTAATCAGCTCGTCGCCGGTGGCGTCAGTCAGGGTGGACATCTCGCTTTAGACCGTGCGCAAGACCATCATTTCCTTGATCTTGCCAATCGCTTTGGTTGGGTTCAGACCTTTGGGGCAGACGTCAACACAGTTCATGATGGTGTGGCAGCGGAATAGGCGGTACGGGTCTTCCAGGTTGTCCAAGCGCTCGCCGGTGGCTTCGTCGCGGCTATCGGCAATAAAACGGTAGGCTTGCAGCAAACCGGCAGGGCCGACAAATTTGTCAGGGTTCCACCAGAAGCTAGGGCAGGCGGTGGAGCAGCTGGCGCACAAAATGCACTCGTACAAGCCATTGAGCTCATCACGCTCTTCAGGGCTTTGGAGACGCTCTTTTTCAGGCGGCACGTTGTCGTTGATCAAATAGGGTTTGATCGAGTTGTACTGCTTGAAAAACTGGGTCATGTCCACAATCAAGTCGCGCACCACGGGCAGGCCGGGCAGGGGCTTAAGCACAATCGTGCCCTTCAAGGTGAGCATGTTGGTCAGGCAAGCCAGGCCATTTTTGCCGTTGATGTTCATGGCATCGGAACCACACACGCCTTCGCGGCATGAGCGGCGGAAGGTGATGCTGGGGTCTTGCGCTTTAAGTTTCATCAAAGCATCAAGCAACATGCGCTCGCTGCCGTCGAGTTCTACCTCGATGGTTTGCATGTAAGGCTTGGCATCGGTATCGGGGTCGTAGCGGTAAATTTGGAATTTGCGTAAGGCCATGGTGTTCTCGCTTATTTCGTTGGCTTGAGACTTAGAAGCTGCGCACGGTGAGTGCTACGGATTCGACGGTTAGCGGTTTCATCTGCACTGCTTTGTAGGTCAGCGAGTTGGTGGCACTGTGCCAAAGCGTGTGTTTGTGCCATTCGGCATCGTTACGACCGTTGGGGTGCTCAGCTGTATCGCCGTAGTCGTCCACCGAGTGCGCGCCACGGCTTTCGTGGCGGGCTGCGGCTGACACGATGGTGGCTTGCGCGGCTTCAATCAAATTCTCTACTTCGAGCGCTTCGATGCGCGCGGTGTTGAAGATTTTGGACTTGTCTTTGAGGTTGATCGCATTGACGCGGTCGCGCATAGCGGCAATTTTGACCACACCTTCGTCCATGCTGGCTTGGGTGCGGAACACCCCCGCGTGCTGTTGCATGATGCTGCGAATGTCGTTGGCCACATCTTGCGAGTATTCGCCAGAGGTGGCGTTGTCCAAGCGGGCGATACGGGCCATCGTGGCATCGGCTGCATTGGCTGGCAAGGCTTTGTGTTCTGTGTTGGTTTTGTTGAACTCAACAATGTGGTTGCCGGCTGCACGGCCAAACACCAGCAAGTCCAACAGTGAGTTGGTGCCCAGGCGGTTGGCGCCGTGCACACTCACGCAAGAGCATTCGCCCACAGCGTACAAGCCATTCACCACGACGCTCTTGTTGTCAGCGTCCTGCGTTACGACCTGGCCGTGAATGTTGGTGGGGATACCGCCCATTTGGTAATGGATGGTAGGTACCACAGGGATAGGCTCTTTGGTGATGTCGACGTTAGCAAAGTTGTGGCCAATCTCAAACACCGAAGGCAGGCGCTTCATGATGGTGTCAGCGCCCAAGTGGGTCATGTCGAGGTTGATGTAGTCTTTATTGGGGCCGCATCCGCGGCCTTCCTTGATTTCCTGGTCCATGCAGCGCGACACGTAATCGCGCGGGGCCAAGTCTTTGTAAGCCGGGGCGTAGCGCTCCATGAAGCGTTCGCCATTGCTGTTGCGCAAAATGGCGCCTTCGCCACGGCAACCTTCGGTTAACAAGACGCCAGCACCATGCACGCCGGTGGGGTGGAATTGCCAGAACTCCATGTCTTCCAAAGGAATGCCGGCACGCGCCGCCATGCCCAAGCCGTCGCCGGTGTTGATGAAAGCATTGGTGGAAGCGGCAAAAATACGACCTGCTCCGCCAGTAGCGAGCAGGGTGGTTTTGGCTTCAAATATGTGCACATCGCCCGTTTCCATTTCCAGGGCGGTCACGCCGACCACATCGCCTGATTCGTCACGGATCAAGTCCATGGCGAGCCATTCAACGAAGAAGCTGGTTTTTTCCTTGACGTTTTGCTGGTACAGCGTGTGCAACATGGCGTGGCCAGTCCGGTCAGCGGCAGCGCAAGCGCGTTGGACTGGCTTTTCGCCGTAGTTGGCCGTATGGCCGCCGAAGGGGCGCTGGTAGATGGTGCCGTCTGGGTTGCGGTCAAAAGGCATGCCCATGTGCTCAAGGTCATACACAACCTTGGGCGCTTCACGGCACATGAACTCAATCGCGTCCTGGTCCCCGAGCCAATCGGAGCCTTTGACCGTGTCGTAGAAGTGGTAGTGCCAGTTGTCTTCAGACATATTGCCCAAAGAGGCGCCAATGCCGCCTTGCGCCGCCACCGTGTGTGAGCGGGTGGGGAACACTTTGGTCAGCACAGCCACATTCAAGCCCGCGCGGGCCAGTTGCAGTGAGGCGCGCATGCCGGAGCCACCGGCACCAACGATAACGACGTCAAATTTACGCTTGGGAAGTTTGGATGTAGCGGTCATGGTTTTATTGAATCTTGGTTGTCGAGGCTCAAACCAAAAGCAGAGCCTAAGAAGGCGTGGAGAAACGCCGCGTTACTTTGTCAAAAATGCTTACAGACGCCAAAGGACTTGAATGCCCCATCCAGCGCAGGAAGTCAGCCAAACCAGGGTGAAGACTTGCAGGCACAGACGCAGTCCGACAGGCTTGATGTAGTCCATCCAGATATTGCGAATACCAACCCAGACGTGAAAGAGCAGGGCGAGGATGACGGTGAATGTCAACATCTTCATCCATTGCGCTGAAAAAATGCCCGCCCAGAGGTCATACCCGATAGGGCCTTTGGAGAAGATGACCTGAGCCAGCAACAACAAAGTAAAGAGCGCCATGAGGGCGGCGGTGATGCCCTGGCCCAGCCAGTCACGAACACCATAGTGGGCACCGACAACGATGCGTTTTGAGCCGTAGTTAACAGACATGATGTGCGCTTTCTAATTAGTAAAGGCCAAACAACTTGGCGCCAAGCACCAGCGTCAGGCCAATGCTCAGGGTGAGGGTGACGGCAGCCGATGATTTGCCAAACTCTTTGGTCACGGCGTCATGGCTGAGATCCATCCACAAGTGGCGAATGCCGGCAATAAAGTGGTGCAAGTAGGCCCAAATCAGGGCGAGAGCCACCAGTTTCCAGAGCGCGCCAGGCAAACCCAGCATGCCAACGTTGAAGGCCATTTTGAATTTGGCAAACGAAATTTCAGAGGAGATTGAGCTGTCAAACATCCAAATGATGAAGGGCATCAACAGAAACATGATGACGCCGCTGATGCGGTGCAAGATGGAGACGATGCCAGCCAGCGGTAAGCGGTAGCTGGGTAAGTCGGTGAAGGCGTTGATATTGCGAAACTCGGGACGCTTTTTCGCTGCACTTGTCGCTGATTCGGACATACTTGACTTTCTATGTTTAAGTAACCACTTGGTAACTCTGAAAAAACTGGATAACGCGAAATTCTATTGCAATGCAGCATGAATCCGCACTTGTGACCAAAATGGTCGAGTGTTTTAATAAAAAAAGTGGCTCAGGTCATGCAATTTAGACATGAAGTCGCATTTATCCCTTTCAGACTGACACCAGAATTACAAACTATTCAGGTCTGCCAGCATGTCAGCTGCACAAGAACGGACGTCGCTTCTTTCCTTGGCATCCATTCGCTGCAGATTTTTGACCATCAAGGCGGTGCGCGGATTTTTTTCAAACGAGACTTCATGCTGGTCCAGGAAGTTCCAATACAGGGTGGTCACAGGGCAGGCTTCGGGGCCTGTGCGCACCTCCGGCTTGTAGGCGCAACCCGTGCAGTAGTTGCTCATGCGTTTCACATAGGCACCGCTTGCGATGTAGGGTTTGGATGTAAACCGTCCACCGTTGGCAAATAAGGCCATACCTGCCGTATTGGGCAACTCGACCCACTCCACTGCGTCCACGTAAACCGCCAAATACCAGTCGCAGAGCTGCTGGGGTTTGATTTGCGCGGTGATGCCAAACATGCCGGTGATCATGAGGCGCTGAATATGGTGCGAGTAGCCGTTGTTCAGGGTTTGTGTGATGCACTGGCGCATGCAATTCATGCGGGTTTCGCCTGTCCAGTACCACTTGGGCAAGGCGTTTTGGTGGTCGAAGTGGTTGGCCGTTTTCAAATCGGGCATGTCAAGGTCGTAAACGCCCCTGATAAATTCGCGCCAGCCCAGCACTTGGCGAATAAAGCCCTCGACGCTGGCCAAATCAAGCCCTCGTGCCCAGTAAGCTGCTTCAGCGGCTTGAACGACTTCCAGCGGGTTGAGCAATTTCAGGTTCAACGAGCTTGAGAGCAGCGCATGCCAGCCAAAATCAAGCTGGGTCCACATGGCATCCTGGTGCATCCCAAAGTGAGGTAGCCGGTGTTCAATGAAATCATGCAGGGCTTCAAGGGCTTGCTCGCGGGTCACGGGCCAGTTGAATTTGGACAATTGGCCCGGATGGTCAGAAAATTTCTGCTCAACCAGTGCCATCACTGCCCGGGTGATGGTGTCTTGCGCGAAGTTTAGTGTGGGTGGCAGGTCTTTGGGGCCGGCTTTGCCAAACCCCTTACGGTTATCTGCATCAAAATTCCATTGGCCACCGACCGGTTTGCCGTCTTCCAGCAAGACCTTGTACTGCTGGCGCATGGTGCGGTAAAAATACTCCATGCGCAGGCTGGCAGACTTACCCGCCCATTTTCTGAACTGCGGCAGGCTGCAAAGAAAGTGCCTGTCTTCGCGCCAAATTATTGATTGTTTTTTGGCTGAAGAGCTTTGCTGTTGTGCTTGAGCAGCTATTGAATCAATAGCTTCATCCAGGGCTTTGCGAACGCGAAGGTCGCCGGGTTCCACGCCAATGACCTGCTGTGGATGAAGTCGCTGCACGGTAGCCATCAGGCCGACAGCCAGTGTCTCGTCATTTTCTTTGTCCAAAGCCCGGTAATTAACCTGCCATCCGCGCTGAGTCAGCAGGGCCGAAAAATGGCGCATGGCCGATAAAAACAAGGTGGTCCGTGCTTTGTGTGACCACACATGGGTGCTTTCTTCAAGCGCCTCAATCATCAGAATCTGGTCTTGCAAGGGGTCAAAACCGTCAAACGCGGCGCTGGACTCATCTAACTGATCGCCCAAAATCAGAACAATGTGACGACAGGGTTTATTTTGCATACTCATCATTATGCAGATTGACCGTGAAGTCTGTTTTTGTCGTGACTTAAGCCTTCAGAATCAAAAAGTCAGTCTCAGGAACCCTTGGATTTAGCGCTGGGGTTCGTGGAAGAGGACTTTTGACTGCGGCAGGCATTGGAGCAGTATTTGACCTCAGCCCAGTTCTTCTCCCAGCTCTTTCGCCAGGTCATTTCGCGACCGCAGGCGACGCAGTTTTTGCTGGGAAGCGCTGCTTTATTACCCTTGAAGCCCAAGGATTAGCCCAAGGTGTTGAAGTAGTGGTGGGTGTCGGTGCGGTAGTAACCGCGTCGCAACTCCATGGGCACGTCTTTGTAGGTGTAGGCGATGCGTTCAACACTGAGAAGCGGCGTGCCTCGCTCTATTTTTAATAGCTGCTCACGCCCGTCTATAGCGGGTTCTGCACGTATTTTTTCTTCAGCTCGGACCATGCGAACATTGAATTCGGTCTCAAACAAAGCGTACATCGGCCCTTGGTAGTTGGCCAGTCTTTCGGCGGTCAGGCCTTTGAAGGGGGCGGCGGGAAGCCAGATGTCTTCCAAAATAGTGGGTGCGCCCGCAAAACTTAAAACACGGCGCACTTGCAGCACGGCGTCTCCGGTGCGCAGCGCCAGGGCACGGGCCACATCGGCACTGGCTCGGGCGCGTCGGCACTCCACAATATCGCGCTGGGCGGGGCCTTCGCTGCCGGGCGTCCCGGTGTCGGGCACCAATTTAAGGAAGCGAAACTGGGCCTGCTGGGTGGCGTGGGTGGCGACAAAAGTGCCTTTTCCTTGTCGGCGGTCCAGCAGGTTTTCAGCCGCCAATTCGTCGATCGCCTTTCGAACGGTGCCTTGGCTGACGCGAAAACGGGTGGCCAAGTCTTTTTCGCTGGGGATGGATTCCCCAGGTTTCCACTCCCCCAACCGCAAACTGTTGAGGATGAGCCCTTTGATCTGTTGATAAAGCGGACTGAAGGAGGGCGCAAGCTGTTCGCCGGATGCAGTGCTGGCATCGTTGGCGTTGGCAGGGAGGGGGGCGTCAGTTGTTTGGAGCATAAAAGATTGAACCCAAAAGAGGATCGGGAACGAACTGAATCATATCTCTTCTATAAGACATAAGACATATTGACGACCTAGGGTTTTCCAGAGTAAACTAGCCCGCGTTATCTAGTGCCCAGTCAATTTGGCTGGGTTTGCATTGGCACTTTTTTACAACACTTCTGGAGTCTCACCATGAGCAAAAAGCCCGTCCGCGTCGCCGTTACAGGTGCAGCTGGTCAAATTGGTTACGCTATTCTTTTTCGCATCGCTTCGGGCGAGATGTTAGGCAAAGACCAGCCTGTGATTTTGCAGTTGCTTGAGGTGCCCATGGAGAAACCTCAGCAAGCCCTGCAAGGCGTGATGATGGAATTGCAAGACTGTGCCTTCCCTTTGTTGGTCGGTATGGAAGCCCATGGCGACCCGATGACTGCTTTCAAGGATGTGGATTACGCCTTGTTGATCGGTTCACGTCCTCGTGGCCCTGGCATGGAGCGCGCCGAGTTGTTGGCTGTTAATGCCGAGATTTTCACGGCCCAAGGTAAAGCCCTGAACGCTGTGGCCAGCCGTGACGTTCGCGTTTTGGTGGTGGGTAACCCCGCCAACACCAACGCTTACATCGCCATGAAGAGCGCGCCAGATCTGCCACGTAAAAACTTCACCGCCATGTTGCGCTTGGACCACAACCGTGCCTTGAGCCAAATTGCGGCCAAGACCAACAAGCCTGTCGCTGACATCGAGAAATTGACCGTCTGGGGCAACCATTCCCCAACGATGTACGCTGATTACCGCTTTGCCACCATCAACGGTGCCAGCGTTAAAGACATGATCAACGACCAGGACTGGAACGCCAACACCTTCTTGCCGACCGTTGGCAAGCGTGGCGCAGCTATCATTGCTGCACGCGGCGTGTCTTCGGCGGCTTCTGCTGCCAATGCCGCCATTGACCACATGCGCGACTGGGCGCTGGGTACCAACGGCAAGTGGGTGACGATGGGTATTCCTTCGGACGGCCAATACGGCATTCCAAAAGACACCATGTTTGGCTTTGCCGTGACCTGCGAAGGTGGCGATTACACCGTGGTGCAAGACCTGCCCGTGGACGCTTTCAGCCAGGAATGCATCAACAAAACGCTCAAAGAGTTGCAAGAAGAGCAGGCTGGCGTTGCCCATTTGCTGTAAAAAATAAGCACTCATCCCGGTTCAAGGCCGGGATGCTTGTTTGATGTTTATGCAACACCCCCGCGACATACTTCTCGGCGCACAGTCCGCATCGGCTTCATTGCCGGTGTGTGATCACTACAGCGGCGTTGAGGTGCGGATGGTTAAAAGCCTGGCATTACAGGCTGAAATGTCCCAAGAGTTTGGTGCCTGCGTTTTTGACGTGACGCTGGACTGTGAGGACGGTGCACCTGTGGGGGGTGAAAAAGACCATGCTCACATGGTTGTAGCCCTTGCCAATAAAGCGCAAGAAGCTAGTAAAAGAATAGCGTCAATCGCGCCCCCGCGTGTAGCGGTTCGGGTTCATGCGGTTGACCACCCTGCGTTTGAGCAGGATGTAGAAATGATCGTGGGCGGCGCCGCAGCGGCCCTGTGTCATGTGATGATTCCCAAGGTTGAAACACTGGACGATGTGGTGCGCGCCGCCAAGTGGGTGGACAAAGTGGCAGCCACAAGCGGTCGCTCCTCGCCTTTGCCCCTGCATGTGCTGATTGAATCGCCTGCAGCGGTGCACCGCGCTTTTGAGATTGCAGCCCATCCTCGCGTTCAGTCCCTCAGTTTTGGGCTGATGGATTTTGTGTCCAGCCACGGTGGCGTTATTCCTGCCAATGCCATGGGGCTGAGTTCGGGCCATGCCGATTCGGGTTTGGACCAGTTTTCGCATCCTTTGGTGGTTCGTGCCAAGCTGGAAATTTCGGCTGCTTGCCATGCGCACGGCAAAGTGCCGGCCCACTGTGTGGTGACTGAATTCAGCGACGTCGCTTTGTTACAGTCGGCTGCCAGACGAGCCTCTCGCGCCTTGGGTTACACCCGCATGTGGAGCATTCACCCGGCGCAGATCAGACCGATTCTTGAGGCTTTTGCCCCTTTGACGGAAGAAATCGAACTGGCCAGCACTATTTTGCTGGCCGCAGCGCAGGCTGATTGGGCGCCGATCTCTTTTAAGGGTAAATTGCATGACCGGGCGAGTTACCGCTACTTTTGGCACCTGCTGGAGCGGGCGCACCAAACAGGCCGGACGCTACCCGATGAGGCGCAAGCC
The DNA here is from genome assembly GCA_947372745.1 of Comamonadaceae bacterium. Lineage (GTDB taxonomy): Bacteria > Pseudomonadota > Gammaproteobacteria > Burkholderiales > Burkholderiaceae_C > Rhodoferax. The sequence continues at coordinate 9,293 of CANBUY010000107.1, forward strand.
TATTTCAATAGCTGAACTCTGAAACGTGTTATCCACCAAGGGGAAGAATGATGAAAAAACTGATGTTTTCTGCTTTTTTGATCGTGTTACCGGCTGTGATTTGGGCGCAATCGTCAGCCCTGGTGGAAAACACCAGCAGCGCCTCTGCCAAGAGTCGTCTTGAACTCAAAAACAAAGCCAATCAAATGGCCACCGGCATCATGGCGGCTGAAGCGGCCTTGACACCCGCCGAATTGGCTATCGCCGCGCGCGTGCATCAGGGCAAGTTGCCTTGCGAGTTGGGTGCTTTTGTGACCTTGGCGGCTGACCCGGCCGCACCTGGTTATTTCAATGTCCATACCAAACAACAAAAATACCGCATGTTTCCGGTGGAAACCTCGACGGGCGCCATTCGTTTGGAAGACCACAAGGCCGGTGCCGTGTGGCTGCAGTTGGCGAATAAATCAATGCTGATGAACCATAAGCTGGGCAAGCGCCTGGCCGATGCCTGCATGAACCCCGATCAGATCGTGGTGGCTGAAAAAATGTTGAAGAACCCTGCACCTG
>CANBUY010000108.1 GCA_947372745.1 Comamonadaceae bacterium
CATCCAAAGCACGTTGCACTTCGCCGATGTCTGCAAACACCAGGCCTTCGCCTTTGCCGTTGATGCGCTCGCGGGTCGTGTAGTACAGACCCAGCACCACGTCCTGGGAAGGAACGATGGAAGGCTCGCCGTTGGCGGGGAACAGCACGTTGTTGGAGGCCAGCATCAGCGTGCGGGCTTCCATCTGCGCTTCCACCGACAGGGGCACGTGGACAGCCATCTGGTCACCGTCGAAGTCGGCGTTGAAGGCCGCGCAAACGAGGGGGTGCAGCTGAATAGCCTTGCCTTCGATCAGGATGGGCTCAAAGGCCTGGATACCCAAACGGTGCAGCGTAGGCGCACGGTTCAGCATCACGGGGTGCTCTTTGATGACCTCTTCCAGGATGTCCCAAACCACAGGCGTGCCGGATTCGACTTCCTTCTTGGCGGCCTTGATGGTCGTTGCAATGCCCATGGCTTCAAGGCGAGCAAAGATGAAGGGCTTGAACAACTCAAGCGCCATCAGTTTGGGCAAGCCGCACTGATGCAATTTGAGTGTTGGTCCCACCACAATCACGGAACGGCCCGAGTAATCGACCCGTTTGCCCAGCAAATTCTGACGGAAACGTCCGGATTTACCTTTGATCATGTCGGCAAGCGATTTAAGCGCGCGCTTGTTGGCACCGGTCATGGCTTTGCCGCGACGACCGTTGTCCAGCAAGGAGTCAACCGCTTCTTGCAGCATGCGCTTTTCGTTACGCGCAATGATCTCAGGCGCTTTCAATTCAAGCAAACGACGCAGACGGCTGTTGCGGTTAATCACGCGGCGGTAGAGGTCGTTCAGATCGGAGGTAGCGAAACGGCCGCCATCCAATGGCACCAAAGGACGCAAGTCCGGTGGTAACACGGGCAGCACATCGAGCACCATCCACTCAGGCTTGATACCTGACTTTTTGAACGCTTCAAGCAATTTGAGACGCTTGGTGTTTTTCTTGATCTTCAGCTCAGAACCGGTAGGGTCATTGCGGAGTTTCTCGATCGAACCTTCGATATCAATGCTGGTCAGCAAATCCTTGATGCCTTCAGCGCCCATCTTGGCCTGAAACTCGTCGCCGTATTCTTTGAACTTGGCGTCATAGTCGTCCTCGGACATGATGCTGAATTTCTTCAGCGGCGTCATGCCAGGGTCAGTGACCACATAAGCTTCAAAGTAAAGCACGCGTTCAATGTCACGCAGGGTCATGTCCAGCACCAAACCCAAACGGCTTGGCAGGGACTTGAGGAACCAGATGTGCGCACAAGGTGCGGCCAGGTCAATGTGGCCCATGCGTTCGCGACGCACTTTGGTCTGTGTGACTTCAACGCCGCACTTCTCGCAGATCACACCGCGGTGCTTCAGGCGCTTGTACTTGCCGCACAAACATTCGTAGTCTTTAATAGGCCCGAAAATTTTGGCGCAAAACAAACCGTCGCGCTCTGGCTTGAACGTGCGGTAGTTAATGGTTTCAGGCTTTTTGACTTCGCCAAAAGACCACGAACGGATCTTCTCGGGCGAGGCCATGCCAATTTTGATGGCATTGAAATGCTCATCAGGTGCAAACTGCTTGAACAGGTCGAGTAATGATTTCATCTTAAATCCTTTTCTTTATCAGTTGAGGGCAGAGCAGGTTGCTTGGCAAACCTGCTCTGCCCCGCAAGGCATCAGGAACGTTCCAGCTCGATATCAATACCAAGCGATCGAATTTCCTTGACCAACACGTTGAACGACTCTGGCATGCCAGCTTCGATTGAGTGTTCGCCTTTGACGATACTTTCATAGACCTTGGTACGGCCCACGACGTCATCTGACTTAACAGTGAGCATTTCCTGCAGCGTGTAAGCGGCGCCGTAAGCTTCAAGCGCCCACACCTCCATCTCACCGAATCGCTGCCCACCGAATTGCGCTTTACCGCCCAGAGGCTGTTGCGTGACCAGACTGTAAGGACCGGTTGAACGGGCGTGCATTTTGTCATCCACCAAGTGGTGAAGTTTCAGAACGTGCATGTAGCCAATCGTTGTAGGACGCTCGAAAGCATCACCACTGCGACCGTCAAACAAGTTCGCCTGCGTGCGTGCAGCCGTCAGACCTTTGGCCTTGACGATGTCATCTGGGTAAGCCAGTTTCAACATGCTGCGGATTTCTTCTTCCGTCGCACCGTCAAACACAGGCGTTGCAAATGTCGCGCCACCACTCAGATTGGCCGCCATGTTGAGGATTTCGTCATCGCTCAACTTGGACATATCTTCCTTGCGACCTGAACCGTTGTACAGGGTGTCGAGGAAATTGCGCAAGTCCACCAATTTGGACTCAGCTTGCAACATGTCACCAATGCGCTGGCCAATGCCTTTGGCAGCCCAGCCCAAGTGAACTTCCAGCACCTGTCCAACGTTCATCCGTGAAGGAACGCCCAAGGGGTTCAACACGATGTCGCAAGGCGTACCGTCGGCCATGTAAGGCATGTCTTCGACCGGAACGATCTTGGACACCACACCCTTGTTGCCGTGACGACCCGCCATCTTGTCACCTGGTTGCAGGCGGCGTTTGACAGCGATGTAGACCTTGACCATTTTGAGCACACCAGCTGGCAACTCGTCGCCTTGGGTGAGCTTCTTGCGTTTCTCTTCAAAAGCGAGGTCGAAGCTGTGACGCGTCTGAGCCAAAGAGTTCTTGATGCTCTCTAACTGCGTGGCCACTTCGTCATCTGCAGGACGAATGTCAAACCAATGGAACTTCTCAACGGCCGTCAAATAGGCTTTGTCGATCTTGGAACCTTTGGCCAGCTTTTGAGGGCCGCCATTGGCCACTTTGTCCAAAAGCAATTTTTCGATACGGTCGAAGGCATCGGCTTCGACAATGCGAAGCTGATCATTCAGATCGAGACGGAAACGCTTGAGTTCATCGTCGATAATTTGCTGAGCGCGGCGGTCACGGACAATGCCTTCACGGGTGAAGACCTGCACATCAATCACGGTGCCTTGTGAGCCCTGATCCACGCGCAAAGAAGTGTCTTTCACATCGCTGGCTTTTTCGCCAAAGATAGCGCGCAACAACTTCTCTTCTGGTGTCAGTGTGGTTTCGCCTTTAGGCGTCACTTTACCCACCAGCGTGTCGCCGGGTTGGACTTCAGCACCGACATAGATAATGCCAGACTCATCCAAACGGTTGAGTTGCTGCTCGCTCAGGTTAGGAATATCACGGGTGATTTCTTCTGAACCCAGTTTTGTGTCACGCGCCATAACGACCAACTCTTCGATATGAATCGAGGTGTAACGGTCTTCTGCCACCACACGTTCGCTGATCAAAATCGAATCTTCGAAGTTATAGCCATTCCAGGGCATAAATGCCACCAGCATGTTTTGACCCAAGGCCAATTCACCGAGGTCGGTTGAAGCGCCGTCAGCGATCACATCGCCTTTGGCCAAACGATCACCCTTGTTGACGATAGGACGCTGGTGAATGTTGGTGTTCTGGTTAGAACGCTGATACTTGATCAGGTTGTAAATATCAACACCGACTTCACCGGCCTGTGCTTCAGCGTCATTCACGCGAATCACAACGCGTGTTGCGTCAACATAATCAACCACACCACCACGGGTAGCGGTGACCACAGTGCCCGAGTCAACGGCTGAAACGCGCTCAATGCCGGTACCGACAAACGCTTTTTCAGGACGAAGAATAGGCACTGCCTGACGCTGCATATTCGCACCCATCAAGGCGCGGTTGGCATCGTCATGCTCAAGGAACGGCACCAAGGAGGCCGCCACTGACACGATCTGGGCAGGCGACACGTCCATGTACTGGACACGCTCGGCACCCACCAGGATGGATTCGCCGGCTTCACGGGCAGAGATCAACTCGCCTGTGAGCTTGCCGTCTTTGTCCAGAACCGCATTGGCCTGGGCAATCACGTACTTGCCTTCTTCAATGGCTGACAAGTAGTCGATATCCATGGTGACTTTGCTGTCCACCACTCGGCGATACGGTGTTTCAATGAAACCGTATTCGTTCAGGCGGGCGTACAAAGCCAAGGAGTTGATCAGACCAATGTTTGGTCCCTCTGGCGTTTCAATAGGGCAAACACGACCGTAGTGAGTCACGTGAACGTCACGCACTTCAAAGCCGGCACGTTCGCGAGTCAAACCACCTGGGCCAAGGGCGGAAACACGACGCTTGTGCGTGATTTCCGACAATGGGTTGGTCTGATCCATAAACTGGGACAGTTGCGATGCACCGAAGAACTCTTTCAACGCAGCCGAAATAGGCTTGCTGTTGATCAAATCATGCGGCATCAAAGGCTCTTGCTCGGCTTGACCCAAACGCTCTTTGACAGCTTTTTCGATCCGTGCCAAACCCGTGCGGTATTGGTTCTCAGCCAACTCACCGACGCAGCGAACACGACGATTACCCAAGTGGTCGATGTCATCGACTTGACCGTGGCCATTGCGCAGGTCAACCAGAATCTTGACAACTGCCAAGATGTCTTCGTTGGTCAGCACCATAGGACCTGTCGACTCAGGACGGCCCATCTTGGCGTTGAACTTCATGCGTCCGACGCGTGACAGATCGTAGGTGTCAGGGTTGTAGAACAAGCGCTGGACCAAAGCCTGAACGGCATCTTCTGTTGGAGGCTCACCAGGACGCATCATGCGGTAAATCGCGACACGTGCAGCAAACTCATCCGCGGTTTCATCAGTCCGCAATGTTTGCGAAATGTAAGCACCCTGGTCAAGTTCATTGGTGTAAATGCAAGGCAAATCCTGAACGCCTGCTGTGCGCAATTTCTTGAGCAACAGTTCGGTCAGTTCTTCATTCGCTTTGGCAAGAATTTCACCCGTATCAGTCTCTACGATGTTGCGGGCAACCACACGGCCGATCAGGAAATCTTCTGGCACTGTGATGTGGGTCGTACCCGATTGCTCAAGCTCACGGGTGTGACGAGCCGTCACACGCTTGTCTTTGGCAACTACAACTTTTCCACTCTTGTCGGTCACGTCAAAGCGGGCAACTTCACCTCGCAGACGCTCAGCAACAAACTCCATCTGGGCACCACTGTCCATCAGGCGGAAATTGTCATTGACAAAGAAGTTGGCCAAAATCGACTCGTGATTCAGACCAATGGCCTTCAGCAGAATCGTCACAGGCATCTTGCGGCGACGGTCAACGCGGAAGTAAAGAATATCTTTGGGATCAAACTCGAAATCGAGCCATGAACCACGGTACGGAATAATCCGTGCCGAGAACAGCAATTTACCGGAACTGTGGGTTTTACCCTTGTCGTGCTCAAAGAACACGCCTGGCGAACGGTGCAACTGAGAAACGATCACGCGCTCAGTGCCGTTGATGATGAAGGAGCCTTTTCCCGTCATCAATGGGACTTCGCCCATATAGACTTCTTGTTCTTTGACCTCTTTAATCACCTTGTTTTGTGACGTTGAAGATTCGCGGTCATAGATGAAAAGTTGAACTTTGGCCCGTACAGCGGACGCAAAGGTTAAACCACGTGTTTGACATTCGCGAACGTCAAAAGCGGGCTTGGCCAAGTTGTACTCAAGGTACTTCATCTCGACAAATCCGTTGTGGGAAATGATCGGGAAAGCGGCTTCAAATGCCGCCTGAAGTCCTTCAGCTGTCCGCTTTTTAGGGGGAACATCGGCCTGCAGGAATGCCGTGTAAGCATCCTTTTGCATTTGCAGCAGGTAAGGGATTTCCAGCACGCTGTCGCGACTGCCGAAATTTTTGCGAATGCGTTTGCGTTCGGTGTATGTGTAAGCCATTTGATCTCCGGGCAAAGACTAAGGAATCCTGGGTGGGTCCTAGACGACTGTCTTTCTTGGTGATTGGCCACTACCAATCATTGGCGGACGGTTGCACATTGCGTGCAACCCGAACCAAGGCATCTTCTGCAGTCGGGGTCAGAAGACACTGAAAAGTACTCTTGATGAATGCTTTTCAGTGTGCTCTCATAAGCGCCAAAGGCTGGGGGCTCTTTTGAGCACCCAGCCTTTGAGGGGAACTCAATTACTTGAGTTCGACCTTAGCACCGGCTTCAACCAGCTTCTTCATAGCGGCTTCAGCGTCAGCTTTGGAAATGCCTTCTTTGACGTTCTTTGGAGCGCCGTCAACCAGGTCTTTAGCTTCTTTCAAGCCAAGGCCTGTAATTTCGCGAACAGCCTTGATGACTGAAACTTTAGCAGCGCCAGCTTCGAGAAGCACGACGTTGAATTCAGTTTTCTCTTCAACAGCAGCAGCAGCACCGCCGCCTGCAGCTGGTGCAGACATAGCTGCAGCGCTCACGCCAAATTTCTCTTCGATGGCTTTCACCAGGTCGTTGAGTTCCATGACCGTCATGCTATCAAGCGCGGTCAAAAATGCGTCTTTATCGAATGCCATTTTTATTTCCTAACAATATTGGTTACAAATGCAGCGGGCAATTAAGCCTCGACTGCTTCCACGGGCTCTACAGGTGCGTCTTGCACTGGCTCGGCTTTCAATTCCGCGATAGCGGCCAGCACACGTGCTGTACGCGAAATCGGGGATTGCATCAAGCCCAACAACTGAGCCAACAACACTTCCTTGGAAGGGATGCTTGCAAGTTGCTTAACGCCATTGATGTCTAGAGCTTTTCCACCGTATGCACCACCACGAATCACCAACTTGTCGTTGGTTTTCGCGAAGTCAGCTACCACTCGCGCGGCAGCCACTGCATCAACAGAGAAGCTATAGATGAGCGGACCGGTCATCAGGTCGGACACAACATCAAATCCGCTACCAGCGACAGCACGGCGAGCCAGTGTGTTTTTCAACACGCTGAGGGTCACACCGTTGCTACGCGCTGTTGAGCGCAATTTGGTCATGTCAGCGACCGTGATACCACGGTATTCCGCCATCACGAGCGTTTGAGCTTTTGCGGCGAGGCCAGTCACATCACTGATGACCGCTTCTTTCTCACTGCGATTAAGACTCAAGGTCTACTCCTTCAAATGTATTTGTCAGCTAAAAAGCCTTCAAATACGCCACATTGCAGCGACCAACTGTTTCGGAACTAATTCCATCTCAGCGGGATCGCCATCTGCGTTGGTTGTCACTGATTAAGCGCCAATCTGTACATGTACGTCAGCACACCAACGGTCTTGGATGACCTGCTCCAACGTTTCAGCTGGAACAGCCCACCACATCGAACAACCCTTTCAGGTCATTCGAAATTTTGCACTTACGCAGCGATGGTTTGCAGGTCCACGCGGACACCCACACCCATGGTTGACGAAACTGCGACTTTGCGAAGGTACAAGCCTTTGCTGGTCGCTGGCTTAGCTTTTGTCAAAGCCTCCACCAGTGCAGCGAGGTTGCCTTGCAACTTGTCTGTATCAAACGAGCGACGACCGATGGTCGAGTGCACGATACCGGCTTTGTCAACGCGGAACTGGACTTGACCAGCTTTTGCATTGCGCACAGCCGTAGCGACGTCAGGCGTCACGGTGCCGACTTTAGGATTAGGCATCAGACCGCGTGGTCCGAGAATCTGTCCCAAAGTACCGACCACGCGCATCGCGTCAGGCGCAGCAATCACGATGTCGAAAGGCATATCGCCCGCCTTGATCATGGCAGCCAGGTCATCCATACCGACGATGTCAGCACCGGCAGCTTTAGCTTCTTCAGCCTTGGCGCCTTGTGCAAACACGGCAACGCGCATGGTTTTACCCGTGCCGTTAGGAAGAACAACAGCACCGCGAACTACTTGGTCAGATTTCTTGGCATCGATGCCAAGTTGCACAGCCACGTCGATGGATTCATCGAACTTGGCATTGGCGCACTCTTTAACCAAACCAATGGCATCAGCCAATGGGTAAAGTTTGTTGCTGTCAACTTTGCCTGCGAAGGACTTTTGTTTTTTAGTGAGCTGGGTCATTTAAACACCTTCCACAATCACGCCCATCGAACGGGCAGAGCCGGCGATAGTGCGGACAGCTGCATCCATGTCTGCAGCGGTCAAATCTTTCATTTTTGTATTGGCGATTTCTTCGAGCTGAGCTCGTGTGATCTTGCCAACTTTGTCAGCTTGAGGACGGGCAGAGCCCTTGTCAATCTTGACGGCTTTTTTAATCAGAATCGACGATGGTGGTGATTTGATAACAAAAGTAAAGCTCTTGTCAGCAAATGCAGTGATCACCACTGGCAATGGCAGACCTGGCTCGATACCTTGAGTCTGCGCATTAAATGCCTTGCAGAACTCCATGATGTTCAAGCCGCGTTGACCCAAAGCGGGTCCAATGGGTGGTGATGGGTTTGCTTTACCTGCAGGAACTTGCAGCTTAACAAAACCGACGATTTTTTTCGCCATGCTTTTCTCCTAGCGGGTATTAACGCCTTGATAGAACCGCTTGTTGCGGCCACCTCGGCTCCCCGTAATTAACGACTCTTCAACAACATTCGCACCGAGTCGGACAATGCGAAATCAAAACTTTTATTAGGTTTTCTCGATCTGAGAGAAATCAAGCTCAACGGGTGTCGAACGTCCGAAGATCGTGACAGCAACGCGTACTTTGCTCTTCTCGTAATTCACATCTTCAACGGAACCATTGAAGTCGGTGAAAGGACCGTCTTTGACGCGAACAAACTCACCCACCACAAACTCAACCTTATGGCGAGGTTTGTCGGTGCCTTCTTGCATCTGAGAAACGATTTTGATCACTTCAGATTCGGAAATAGGTGCTGGACGGTTTTTAGAGCCGCCAACAAAGCCGGTGACTTTATTGGTGTGCTTGACCAGATGCCAAGTGTCATCATCCATCACCATTTCAACCAGAACATAGCCTGGGAAAAATTTACGTTCTGTCGTTTTCTTTTGACCGTTTTTGATTTCAACCACTTCTTCCATGGGAACCAAAATACGACCAAACTTGCTCTCCATACCCGCGCGCGTAATGCGCTCAATGATATTGCGCTCTACTGCTTTTTCCATGCCGGAATAGGCGTGAACAACATACCAACGCAGGTCAGGATTTGTCGGTGCAGTCGCCAGTACCTGGGCAGCTGCTGGCAAATCGCCTGACGTAGTTTCCAGAGCATCATTCATTATTTTTTCCACCCAAGAATCAAGTCATAAAACAGCCATTCGAGCGTTTTGTCAGTCAGCCATAGAAACACAGCCATCACCAAAACAAACACGAACACATAAGCCGTCATCTGGATGGCCTCCTTACGGGCAGGCCAAACAACTTTTTTAACTTCGCGCCAAGCATCACGTCCAAAAGCAAAGAGCTCTTTGCCAGTTTCGGACACAAAGAAGACGCTGACAGCGGCCGCCAACCCGACAATCAGTGCACCCCACTGCGCAATCTGTCCCTGCTTGCTGAGCAGATAGAAGGCCGCCAGCGCGGAAATGACCAATGCAGCAGCAGCGGCAAGTTTTGCCTTGTCCGCACTGGTATTTACCGTTTGAATGTTTGATGTGGCCATATTCTCTTTATTTCGCGCTTTTTATTTCAAATCAAACACATGAAGCTTTAGACACTGAAGCCCGCTATTCGCATAGCGGGCTTGATATCCACCTAAATGAACTAATTAGGTGGCAGGGGCGGAAGGAATCGAACCATCAACCTTCGGTTTTGGAGACCGACGCTCTGCCAATTGAGCTACGCCCCTACTGAAAACTATTAAGCGAGGATCTTGGCAACCACACCGGCGCCAACTGTCTTGCCGCCTTCGCGGATCGCGAAGCGCAGGCCTTCTTCCATGGCAATCGGGTTGATCAACTTGACAGTGATCGACACGTTGTCACCAGGCA
>CANBUY010000109.1 GCA_947372745.1 Comamonadaceae bacterium
ATGGAGGGCAAGTTACACCAGCGCGTGGTGGGGCAAGATGAGGCCATTACGGCGGTGGCCAACGCCAGTCGCCGCTCAAGGGCCGGTTTGTCTGATCCGAATCGTCCGACTGGCAGCTTTCTGTTTCTGGGCCCCACTGGCGTGGGCAAGACCGAGCTTTGCAAAGCACTGGCAGGGTTTTTGTTTGATTCGGAAGACCATTTGGTGCGCATCGACATGAGCGAGTTCATGGAGAAACACTCGGTGGCGCGCCTGATTGGCGCCCCGCCCGGTTATGTGGGCTACGAGGAGGGCGGTTATTTGACCGAGGCCGTTCGCCGCAAGCCCTACAGCGTGCTCTTGCTTGATGAGGTGGAGAAAGCCCACCCTGATGTCTTTAACGTCTTGCTGCAAGTGCTCGATGATGGTCGTCTGACCGATGGCCAGGGCCGCACGGTCGACTTTAAAAACACCGTGATCGTGATGACCAGCAACATTGGCTCTCATCTAATCCAGAGCATGGTGGGGCAGGACAGCGAGGACATCAAGGACGCCGTGACGGGCGAGCTTAAAAACCACTTTAGGCCCGAATTTTTAAACCGTATTGATGAAACGGTGGTGTTCCATGCGCTGGATGCCACCCACATTGCCGAGATTGCCGGAATTCAGATTCAGGTTTTGCAAGCCCGTTTGGCCAAGATGGAGTTGACGCTGGAGGTTTCCCCTGCGGCGCTGGCTGAGTTGGCCAAGGTGGGCTTCGATCCTGTGTTTGGTGCGAGACCTTTGAAGCGAGCCATTCAGCAACGCATTGAAAATCCGTTGTCGAAATTGTTGCTGGAAGGTCGCTTTTTACCCAAGGATGTGATTCCGGTCGATGTGGACCCCATTCGTTCGCCGGGACAGTTCAGCTTCGAGCGGGTCGTGCCTAAGTAAAGTTGAGTGGCATGGCCGGGGATAATCCCGGCCATGCCCTCCAAGCAATCCCTTGACATCCTCATTGACAGCCGTCTTCAGCGGGGTGTGCTTCGCCCTGAGTTGACCCTGCAAACCTTGTCGCGGGGTGATGGCCTTCTGGGCTTGAAGCCTTTTGGAAAACTCGGGCCCCGCGGCGACTTGGTCACGGTGGTGAAGTTGGCATGGACCTATAGCTTGGCGGATGGCACGCGTTGGGAAACTGCCTCGCCCACAACTATTTTGAACAATCGCCCTCAAGCCCGACTTGAGCTGCTGTCACACCAAGGAAACGCTGTCACCTTGCAGCGTGACCTGAGTGCCGAGGCTGATGCCCTTGATGCTGTTTGGGATCTTGGCCTTTGCCCGGTGCCTGACGATGCGTTTCAATGGCGAAACCCTGACGATGCGCCTGCCGCCTCCAATGTCTGGACGCTGGCGCAAGAAAATTACTTTGGCGATTTCTACGCCGATCAAGTACCGCGACTTCAATCGCTCGGATGGCATGTGGTGGTCAAGCCCGGTTTTGCATATTTACCAGAGCCTGTGCAGGCTTGGAATTTGGCAATTGAAAAGCTGCACTTACCCGCGCGTGAAGGCTCCTGGCTGTTGACTTTGGGCATTGAGCTCAACGGCGAAATGCTGGACCTTGCGCCCCTGTTGGCCGACCTGCTGCGCCGTGATGTCCGTTGGCGTGACGCGCAAGCAGTGGATCAAATTGACGACTTGGCGGTCATCGTGTTGCGGGCACCTGGCGGTAAGCGTATCGAGGCGTCTGCAGCGCCCATTAAAGCCATTATCAAAGCCATGCTGGATTTGTTGACCGATCCTCGACGTGCGCAGGGTGCAAAACCCGGGTTTCATTTGTCTGACTGGGATGCGCATCGGATGGTTTCGCTGCAGGCCGATTTGATGGACAAAGCCTCGCAGGCCCAAGCCAATAGATGGCAATTGCACGGGGCGGATGGCTTGCTTGCTTGGGTTCAAGACCTTAAAACCAGGGGGTCACCCCCGCCCGTAGCGCCACCCGCAGGACTATTGGTGACGCTCAGGCCCTACCAGTTGCAAGGGTTGGCATGGCTTCAATATTTACGGGCGCACAAGCTGGGGGGCATTTTGGCCGACGACATGGGTTTGGGTAAAACAGCACAGGCGCTGGCTCATATCTTGTGTGAAAAGGAAGCAGGGCGCCTTGATTTGCCCGCTTTGGTGGTGCTGCCCACCTCCCTCATATTTAATTGGATCTCTGAAATCAAGCGCATGGCCCCTAGTCTGCGGGTTTTGACACTTCAAGGCCCTGCGCGGCAGGACGACTTCGCGCAGATGTCTTCGCATGATGTGGTGCTGACGACCTACCCACTTTTATGGCGCGATAGTTCGGCCTTGGCTGCGCAGGCTTATCACTTGTTGGTGCTCGACGAGGCGCAAATAGTCAAGCGTGCGCAGGGTCGGAGTGCCCAAGCCTTACGTGGGCTCGATGCAAGACACCGCCTGTGTTTAACCGGTACGCCCCTGGAGAATCATTTGGGTGAATTGTGGGCTCAGTTTGACTTTTTGATGCCGGGGTTTTTAGGCCATGTGACCAGTTTCAACCGCAACTGGCGAAAACCTATTGAAGAAAATGGCGAGTCGATGCGGGCGCAACTGCTGGCACGGCGGGTACGGCCATTCATTCTGCGCCGCCGCAAACTGGACGTGGCGGCTGAATTGCCTCCAATGAGCGAAATCGTGGTTCGTGTGCCCTTGCTTGGTCAACAGCGCGAGTTGTATGAGGGCGTGCGTACCGCTGCGGACCAACAGGTGCGCCGCGTCTTGAAGCATCAAAATTTTCCAGGCGGCCAAATCACTATTCTTGATGCCTTGCTCAAGCTTCGCCAAGTCTGCTGTGATCCTTATCTGCTCAAAGGTCAGCGAACGCCAGCAGGGATGGAGCGCGCTAAGTTGGAATGGCTGAGCGACAACTTGCCCGTGATGGTGGAGGAGGGGCGGCGGGTTCTGATTTTTTCTCAGTTCACTGAAATGCTGGACCTGATTGCCATGCGCTTGGTGGCTCAAAACCTTGGTTTTCTAAGCCTGAGCGGCAAAACCTCGATCGCCAAGCGTGGGGCCGTGGTTCAGCAGTTTCAGGAGGGACAGGTGCCCATCTTTCTCATCAGCCTCAAAGCCGGTGGTGTGGGCCTGAACCTGACCAGCGCTGATACGGTGATTCACATGGACCCTTGGTGGAATCCGGCGGTGCAGGCGCAAGCCACGGCGCGCGCTCACCGCATTGGGCAATTGAATCCTGTCTGCGCCTACCAATTAGTGGCTGAGGGGAGCATTGAAGAGCGCATGCTTGAGTTGCAGGCGCGAAAACAGGCGCTCACCGAAGGCATGCTTGGTTTTGATACGGCAAGCGCGATTAAATTTAACGATCAAGATTTAGAGGCCTTGATGGCGCCACTAGGTTAAATTGATGAGTGCGAGAGTTGCTATTATAAAAATAGCTTACCAAGCAAGTCCCTATTCAAAAATAGACATTTTTACTTAAAGTTCCATAACGTCATAAGTCAAGAGTGAGACAGCCATTGGACTGTCGGATCAGCATCTGATTTAGGATAGGTGGATGACCTCAATTTCAACCGAAAACCCCGCTCAAGTTCCACTCAAACAGGATGCCAGCATTATTGGTCTGGTGGGGCTTGCCCACGCCAGTTCTCACTTTTCTCATTTGTTATTGCCCTTGATGTTCCCGGTGTTCATGAAAGAGTTTGGCCTGAGCTACTCGGAACTGGGTTTGCTGATGACCTGTTTTTTTGTGGTTTCGGGTTGTGGTCAGGCCACTGCCGGGTTTGCCGTTGACCGCTTGGGTGCACGTCCCTTGCTTTTTATCTCACTGGCCCTATTGGCTGTCGCAAGTTTTTTGGCGTCATTCGTCACCGGCTACGTGGGTTTGCTGGGTGTTGCTGCACTCGCGGGCTTGGGTAACGCGACGTTTCACCCGGTTGACTTTACGATCCTTAATCAACGGGTTTCTCCTCTGCGCTTGGGCTACGCCTTCAGCGCCCATGGCCTGACGGGCAACCTGGGTTGGGCTGCCGCACCCTTGTTTTTTGCCACCCTCAGCAGCCTGTATTCCTGGCGCACGGCTTATCTGGCCTCAGGATGTTTGTATATTTTGATACTCCTTTTTCTTTATGCGCATCGTGCGAAACTGAGTACGAAGGTGGTGCAGCGGCCTACTCACGCCACAGCCGAGCATGACTTTGCCTTCATGAAGATGCCGGTTATTTGGTGGTGTTTCGGCTTCTTTCTACTGTCGACGATGACACTGGCAGTGGTTCAGAGTTTTTCTGTGTCCATTCTTAAAGCCATGCATGGGGTGAGTTTTGAGTCAGCCACCTTGACCTTGACCGCTTACATGCTTTGTGGCGCTGTGGGTATGTTTGTCGGAGGTTTTGTGGCAGTGCGAACTCCCCATAGTGACCGTGTGGTGGCGATCGCGATGGGGTGCGCGGCATTGCTGCTGGCCTTGTGCGGAACGGGCATCTTTGGTGCTACGGGCACGATGGTGATTTTGGCGGGCACTGGTTTTGCTGTCGGCATTGGCGGTCCTTCCAGGGACATGATGATTAAAAAAGCGACCCCGCTGGGTGCCACCGGACGCGTTTATGGCACGGTGTATTCCGGTCTGGATGTCGGTTTCGCTATTTCCCCTATATTGTTTGGCGCCTTCATGGACCGAGGCTGGTATGGCGCCACTTTGGGTGGGGCTGCTTTGGTGATGCTTCTCAGCGTGGTCGCGGCATTGGGTGTGGGGCGTCGAACCATACAGAAAAACTCATTCAACTTACAAAGCGCATAAAAGATGACTACAAAAATTGCAGGCCATTTACTGGTTGAGTGCTTGGTCGCTCAAGGCGTGACCCATGCGTTTGGGGTTCCAGGTGAAAGCTATTTGGCGGTGCTTGATGGCTTTCATCAGCAACGTGACAACATCAAGTTCATCATTAACCGCCAGGAGGGTGGTGCCGCGTTCATGGCCGAGGCGCATGGCAAGCTGACTGGGCGGCCCGGTGTGTGCTTTGTCACGCGTGGACCCGGTGCGACCAATGCATCCATTGGCGTTCATACCGCTTTTCAGGACTCCACCCCGATGGTGTTGTTTGTGGGCGATGTGGCCAGCGACACGCGTGACCGCGAAGCCTTTCAAGAGGTCGATTACCTGAGCTTCTTTGGTCCCAGCACCAAAGGATTTGCAAAACGCGTGGAGCGCATTGATGACGCCCATCGAATTCCCGAGTACGTTGCCCGCGCCTTTGCCACCGCCATGAACGGTCGACCTGGCCCGGTGGTTTTGGTTCTGCCGGAAGACATGCTGACTCAAGCAATTCAGCACCATCCTGTCACAGGCCTTGTTCCAGAAGCCTTGGCCAAAGTCACAGCGGTTGAGGCGTGGAGTGACCCTGGTTCACTACGCACCCTGCGTGAAATGCTTTTGAAGTCAGAGCGCCCTCTGGTGATTGCCGGTGGCGGCGGTTGGACGGTGCAAGCTGCCCAGGCGCTGCAAAGATTTGCCGAAAACTGGAAACTACCTGTCGGGAACGCGTTTCGTTTTCAGGACACCTTCGATAATCATCACCCGCTTTATGCGGGCGATGTGGGCATTGGTATCAACCCCAAACTTGCCGCACGCGTTAAGCAAAGCGATTTGATTATTGCCATTGGTCCACGTTTAGGTGAGATGACGAGTGGTGCCTACACCTTGTTTGAGGTGCCCAAAACCAAGCAAAAGCTCGTACATATCCACGCCAGCGCGGAAGAGCTCAACCGGGTTTACCAAGCCGACCTTGCGATTAACGCCACCATGAATGCTGCGGCACGGTCTTTGGAGGTGTTAAGTGCGCCTGTGTCGGTGGCGTGGGAGGGTTGGTCTCAAGCGTGTCACGCTGATTACTTGGCCAATCTTGAGCCACAAACCTTGCCTGGCGACATAGACATGCCTGCCGTTGTGGCGACCTTGCAAAAACACTTGCCGCAAGATGTCGTGCTGACGAATGGTGCGGGTAACTTCGCCAGTTGGGTTCATCGGTTCTTCAAGCATCATGGTTTGGTGAAAGGCTTTAAAACCCAGTTGGCGCCCACCAATGGTGCGATGGGTTATGGCGTTCCTGCCGGCATTGCTGCGGCCATTACAACTGGGCGCTTGGCTTTAACGATGGCGGGTGATGGTGATTTCCTGATGAACGGGCAAGAGCTGGCCACTGCTTCTCAATATGGTGCCAAGACCATCATTATTTTGCTCAATAACAGCATGTTTGGCACTATTCGCATGCATCAAGAGCGCGAGTATCCGCTGAATGTGGCTGGGACGCAGCTTAAAAACCCTGATTTTGTGGGCTTGGCTAAAGCTTATGGTTATGCAGGCGAACGTATCACCCACACCGCTGAGTTCGAGCCAGCGCTTTTATCGGCCTTGGCGCGGGAGCAGGGCACATTGATTGAGGTGATGTTAGACCCCGATGTCATCAGCACAAGGGGAACATTGAGCGCCATTACACAAACAGCGCTCTCTAAAAAAGCTTAAAAAAAAGGCCGACTTGAGTCGGCCTTTTTTTGTAGAAAGCGAAAGCTTTTTACTTGAGGTGCTTGCCAATCAGGCCAGCCATCTCAAACATGGAGACCTGGGCTTTGCTGAAAACTTCTTTCAGCTTGGCATCTGCATTGATCATGCGTTTGTTGATGGCATCCTGAAGCTTGTGCTTTTTGATGTAAACCCACAGCTGCTTGACCACCTCAGTACGTGGCAGCGGTGCAGCGCCAACGACAGCAGCCAGTGCGGCGCTTGGAGTCAAGGGTTTCATGAACGCGGCATTGGCAGTGCGTTTAACGGCTGGCGCTGCTTTTTTAGCAGGGGCAGCTTTTTTAGCCGGAGCGGCCTTGGCCACAACCGTTTTAGCGGCGGCTACTTTTTTAGCGGGAGCCGCACTTTTAGCGGGGGCTGCTTTCTTTGCAGGTGCAGCTTTCTTTGCAGTTGCCATGATTTATTGTCCTTCTCGAAGTTGATGAATCACCAGAGAAAAACGGCTTCTTCACTGGCAAACCGAATGCTACTGGAGAAATAGCTTGTTTCCAAGGAGAAAAGCAATTATTTCATTGGGAAACGCTATTTTTGTAACGATGTTTTAGTGCTTTTTGACAATGAGCCCATTTCGGACTAACTTTGTTATGCACTTTTGCATTAATCGCCCTTTATTTCTTCAGTGGCTTCGCTACCTGAATGCGTTGCCATTACAACGCCCAGCAAGCAAATTCCGAAGGCCACACATTGAAGCAATGACAGGGTTTCATCTAAAAAAAGTACACCAACACTAGCGGTTGAAATTGGCAACATCACGGTGAAGACACCAGCCTTGGCTGCGGGGATACTTTTTAATCCGGTCATCCACAACCACACTGACCCCACGCTGGCTGCGAGGGCATAGAAAATGAGCAGTATCCAAATATTGAATGCGACGCTTGCAAATTCAAACGTCCAAGCCACATAAAGGCCCATTGGCGTCATCAGTGCAAAACCCCAGAGGTTGATCAGTGCCGTAATACGCTTGGGCGACAGTGTTGCGGTCAGTTTTTTTCCAATCACTGCGTAAGTCGCTTCGCACACTACTGCCCCAAAAATGAGCAAATTTCCCCAAAATGCGTGGGCATAGGTTTGAATGGATGCAGATTTCAAGTCTGAATGCAAAAAGAGCGCTGTATTAGAAATCGTAAACAGAAGGGTGCCCAGCGCAACGCATGCAATGCCCATGACGATGCGGCGATTAATTTTTTCACCCAAGAAGAACCAACTCAGCACCGCAATGACGGCAGGAATCGACGCCATGATGACGCCAGCCGAGACTGCACTGGTCAGGCCGATGCCATACAACATACATAGGGTGAACAAGAAGTTGCCAAAAAATGATTCCAAAAAAACAAGCTTTTTGGTGTTGGTGGTCATGGGCAATTCATCCTGTGGTGTTTTTAACCAGTGCGGCATGGCCAGAATCCCCACGCCAAATCGTAGCCATGCCAGTAAAAATACGGGGAGGGCGGCTACCAAAGGTTTGGAGAGAGCGACATAACTTCCTACTAATGACATGCTGAGTGCCAAAAAAAAATAGGCCATGAGACGGTTTGTAGATGTCTTCAAAATGTTTCTTATGAAAGTGTCTTTAGCTGTTTGCTAAAAATTTGACGGTTCATCATGCCTGACCTCTCAATTTTTTTAGACACTCAATTTGCATGCTGCGGATGGTTTATATTTGCTGCATAGCAACATAATTTATCAATATGGGAAAGTAAATTTCACCTTGTGAATTTATGTTTTTAAGTGTTTGATTTTAAACGGATAAATATATGTCTTATATAAGACATAAGATTGAATATTTAAGCCAAGAAGGCTTAGAATAAACGTGCTGGCACCGTAAATTCTTATGAGTGCTTAAGATTTTTTATTACCCAAGGAGTGACCTCATGCCTCAAGCCATCACAGAACAACTGAGCCGCGAACAACAAATTTCTGCCCTGGAAAAAGACTGGGCCACTAACCCACGTTGGAAGGGCATCAAGCGCGGTTACAGCGCAGCAGAAATCGTTCGTTTGCGTGGTTCATTCCCCATCGAGCACACATTGGCACGTCGTGGTGCAGAAAAGCTCTGGGCTTTGGTTAACAACGAGCCTTACGTCAATTGCTTGGGTGCATTGACCGGTGGTCAAGCCATGCAGCAAGTTAAGGCAGGCGTCAAAGCCATTTACTTGTCGGGTTGGCAAGTCGCTGCTGACAACAACTCGTACGCCTCCATGTACCCAGATCAGTCTTTGTACCCAGTGGACTCCGTGCCCACCGTGGTTGAGCGGATCAACAACACATTCCGTCGTGCTGACGAGATTCAGCATTCACGCGGTATCGATGCGGGTGACAAGGGTTATATCGACAATTTCGCACCTATCGTTGCGGATGCTGAAGCCGGTTTCGGTGGCGTTCTGAACGCATTCGAGCTGATGAAAGCCATGATCAAGGCCGGTGCGGCTGGCGTTCACTTTGAAGATCAGCTCGCTTCGGTCAAAAAATGTGGCCACATGGGTGGAAAAGTGCTGGTACCAACCGCTGAAGCCTGCCAGAAATTGATCGCTGCCCGTATGGCCGCTGACGTTTGCGGTGTGCCAACTTTGGTGATCGCTCGTACCGACGCAGAAGCTGCAGATTTGTTGACCAGTGACTACGATGAAAATGACAAGCCATTTTTGACCGGTGAGCGTACGGCTGAAGGCTTTTACAAAACCAACAAAGGTATGGATCAAGCCATTTCCCGTGCTGTTGCCTATGCAGAGTACGCCGACTTGGTCTGGTGCGAAACAGGGACACCTGACCTCGAATTCGCCAAAAAATTCGCTGATGCGGTTCACGCCAAGCACCCAGGAAAAATGTTGGCTTACAACTGCTCTCCTTCCTTCAACTGGAAGAAAAACCTTGACGATGCCACCATTGCCAAGTTCCAGAAAGAGCTGGGCGCCATGGGTTATAAGTACCAGTTCATTACTTTGGCGGGTATCCACTCCATGTGGTACAACATGTTTGACTTGGCCCAGGACTATGTCGCACGCGGCATGACGGCTTACATCGAGAAGGTTCAAGAGCCTGAGTTCGCAGCCCGTGACCGTGGTTACACATTCGTTTCACA
>CANBUY010000110.1 GCA_947372745.1 Comamonadaceae bacterium
GTCGTTTTGTTCATGAAAGGCAACGCCAGTTTCCCCCAGTGCGGTTTTTCGGGACGCGCTATTCAAATTCTGAAAGCCTGCGGCGTGGATTCCAAAGCCCTGGTCACGGTGAACGTACTGGAAGATGCCGAAATTCGTGCGGGCATCAAGGACTACAGCCAGTGGCCCACCATTCCACAGCTCTATGTCAAAGGTGAGTTCATTGGCGGCTCTGACATCATGATGGAAATGTATGAAAACGGCGAACTGCAGCAAGCGTTGGCGGCCAAAGCCTGAGCTTAATCCCAGCGCTTTTTAGCGCTCAACACGGCATCCGGGTAGGCAGGCTTGCCCCTGGAGCCGTTGTAGCGGCCCAAGGCCATGAAGAGATCGCCCTTCTCGCGGTCCAGATAATGCCGCAAGATCACGCAGCCAAAGCGCAGATTGGTTTGCATGTGAAACAGGCGAGACGCATCACCGTCCCCCAGCACCCGCGTCCAAAACGGCATCACCTGCATATAGCCCCGAGCGCCCGCACTTGAAATGGCGAATTTCCTGAAGTTGCTTTCGACTTGAACCAGCCCCAGCA
Organism: Comamonadaceae bacterium; assembly: GCA_947372745.1. Lineage (GTDB taxonomy): Bacteria > Pseudomonadota > Gammaproteobacteria > Burkholderiales > Burkholderiaceae_C > Rhodoferax. The sequence continues at coordinate 569 of CANBUY010000110.1, forward strand.
CCAAGGCAGGCTCCAGCCCGGCACGGCTGCTTTCGTACCAAAGCGTTTGCAAGAACTCCTGGCGTACTTGCCACTCGGTTTTTTGTCGTTTGATGCGCTCGCCGTTGCGGGCCAACCAGCGCTGGTAGCGCTGCTGCGCCTCGGGCTCGGTGAATTCGGGCACGGGGGGCGCCTGGTTGTTGATGGCAGAGGCCAGCGCGCTGCGAACGGCGTCAATGAGCGGCTCCTCCATCTGCCCGCCAGCGTGGGCGCTCTCGTGCCCCGACAGCCCCCCCCACCCTGCCAAAGGGCTTAAGAGGGCCAGTCGTCGTGAAGCCAAGGGGGTTGGGGGTCGGTTACGCTTAAACCGTCAAGCGGGACTTGATCAGCTGGGCAATGTCAGCCACCGGCACGTTGACCGAGGCGGCATCGCGGCGGTGCTGGTATTCCACCTGACCGTCTTTAAGGCCACGGTCGCCCAAAGTGACGCGGTGCGGCACGCCAATGAGTTCCCAGTCGGCAAACATGGCGCCAGGGCGCTCGCCCCGGTCATCCAGAATCACATCCACACCCGCAGCCAGCAACTCGGCGTACAAGGTGTCCGCCGCCGCCTTGACATCGGGGAAACGGTCGGGGCTGATGGGGCACAACACCACCGTGAAAGGGGCCAGGGCATCAGGCCAGATGATGCCGCGCTCGTCGTGGTTTTGCTCAATGGCCGCCGCAGGCAGGCGCGTGACACCGATGCCGTAGCAACCCATTTCCATGAAACTGGGTTTGCCGTTCATGTCCAAAAAGGTGGCGTTCATGGCTTGGCTGTATTTAGTGCCCAGGTAAAAGATATGACCGACCTCAATGCCGCGCTCAATCGCCAGCACGCCTTGGCCGTCTGGCGAGGCATCACCCGCCACCACGTTGCGCAGGTCGGCAATGAGCGTGGACTCGGGCAGATCACGGCCCCAGTTGACGCCGGTGGTGTGAAAGCCCTCTTCGTTGGCACCGCAAATCCAGTCGCTCATCACGGCCACATCGCGGTCCACCACCAGGTTGAGCGGCTTCAGGAGACCCAGAGGCCCTAGGTAGCCGGGCTTGCAGCCAAAGTGGTCTTCAATCTCGCCCAAAGTAGCAAAGCGGAACTCAGCCAGACCTGGCAACTTGCCCACTTTGACTTCATTCATGTCATGGTCGCCGCGCAGCAACAGCAACCACACCTGGGTTTTGACGACTTCGCCTTCCTTGTTCAGCGTGTCGGTGGCGAGCACCAAAGACTTGACGGTGGCTTGCAAGGGCACGCCCAACAACTCGGCCACATCGGCGCAAGTGCTCTTGCCAGGGGTCGCTATTTTGGTCATGGCCTGCGCAGGGGCGGGGCGCGCACCTTGGGGCGCCAAAGCCTCGGCTTTTTCCATGTTGGCTGCGTAATCGCTGCTGGGGCAGTAGACGATGGCGTCTTCGCCGGTGGCGGCAATCACCTGAAACTCTTCGCTCAAGTCGCCGCCAATGGCGCCGCTGTCGGCCGCTACAGCGCGGTAAGTCAGACCAAAACGGTCAAAAATCTTGCGGTAGGCAGCGGCCATCACCTGGTAGCTGGATTTGGCGCTGGTGGGGTCACGGTCAAAGCTATAAGCATCTTTCATGATGAATTCACGTCCGCGCATCAAGCCAAAGCGGGGGCGGCGCTCGTCACGGAACTTGGTTTGAATTTGGTAGAAGTTTTTGGGTAATTGTTTGTAACTTTTAATTTCCTGGCGTGCGATGTCGGTGACCACTTCTTCGCTGGTGGGTTGAATCACAAAATCACGCCCGTGGCGGTCTTTGATGCGCATCATCTCCGGCCCCATCTTCTCGAAGCGCCCGGTCTCTGCCCACAATTCGGCCGGTTGCACCACCGGCATGCTGAGCTCTATAGCGCCGGCGCGATCCATTTCTTCCCGAACAATGGCCTCGACCTTGCGCACCACGCGCAGGCCCATCGGCATCAGACTGTAAATGCCAGCGCCGAGTTTTTTAATCATGCCGGCACGCATCATCAGCTTGTGGCTGACGACTTCTGCGTCAGCAGGGGCTTCTTTGAGGGTGGAAATAAAGAATTGGGAAGCTTTCATCGGCCGCTTTAGTAAATAAGAGAGGGCTTCGCCTATTGATGCACGGCGCTTGCTGTGCATAATGGACGAAGTTTAAAAATTGGGGTTTGATTATGCTTGACCGGGACGGCTTTAGGCCCAACGTCGGCATCGTCCTGCTCAACCAGAAAAATCAGGTGTTCTGGGGCAAGCGAATTCGTACGCACTCTTGGCAGTTTCCGCAGGGTGGCATTGATCGGGGCGAAACCCCCGAACAGGCCATGATTCGTGAATTGCATGAAGAAGTGGGGCTCTTGGAAGAGCACGTTCGCATTGTTGCCCGCACCCGAGACTGGTTGCGCTACGAGGTGCCGGATAGATTCATACGCCGCGATGCGCGCGGCCATTACAAAGGCCAGAAACAAATCTGGTTCTTGCTTCAACTGGTCGGCCATGACTGGGATTTAAACCTGCGCGCCACTGACCATCCCGAGTTTGATGCCTGGCGTTGGAACGACTACTGGGTGCCGCTGGACGCGGTGGTCGAGTTCAAACGCGGGGTGTACGAGATGGCCTTGACCGAACTGGCCAGGTTTTTACCGCGTATGGAAAACAAAAGTCGCTTTATGCGGCAAGGCATGCGTGCGCATGACCAAGAGGGCGGCATAGAGATGTTCAATGGCGGCAACTTCGAATTGCCCCCGGGCGGCTCGTTTGAGCCAGACCCTCATACCAACCACCAATCAGGTGGGCACGAGCACCAACGTTAAGCAAAAACGCCCCAAAATTTGGGGCGTTTTTTTATTTGCTTAAGACCAGATTGTCCCGGTGAACCATTTCAGGCTCAGCCGCATAACCCAGCTGTTTTTCAAATTCAGTTGAAGGTTTTCGGCAAATAAGCCTGGCCTCAGCACTGGCGTAATTGGCCAAGCCACGCGCCATCTCCACGCCTGAGGCATCGCGAATAGCGATCACATCACCGCGAGAAAACTCACCTTCCACGCCCGTCATGCCAATGGGCAACAGGCTTTTACCTTCGTCACGCAGCTTCACCACCGCACCCGCATCCACTGTCACGGCACCGCGCAGTTGCAGGTGGTCGGCAATCCATTGCTTGCGGGCCTGTGTTTTTTGGGTTTGCGCCACCAACAAGGTGCCGATGGCTTCACCAGCGCTCAAACGCAGCATGACATCGGGCTCACGGCCCCAGGCAATCACCGTGGAGGCGCCTGAGCCCGCTGCCCGCTTGGCGGCCAGTATTTTGGTAATCATCCCGCCCCGCCCCAAACTGGAGCCTGCGCCACCTGCCATCGCCTCCAGCGCCGGGTCGCCCGCTTTGGCTTCGTGCACAAACTGGGCACTGGGGTCTTTACGGGGGTCGGCGGTGTAGAGCCCTTTTTGGTCAGTCAAAATCACCAGGGCATCTGCGTCCACAAGGTTGGCTACCAAAGCGCCCAAGGTGTCGTTGTCGCCAAATTTGATTTCATCGTTAACCACCGTGTCGTTCTCGTTGATGACCGGCACTACACCCAGCTTCAGCAAGGTTAGCAAGGTGGAACGGGCATTGAGGTAGCGCTCTCGGTCTGCCAGGTCGGCGTGCGTGAGCAGCACCTGCGCACTGCCCAAGCCGTGTTGTCTGAGCTTGGTTTCGTACATTTGCGCCAGACCCATCTGGCCGACGGCAGCGGCGGCTTGCAGTTCGTGAATGAGGTGCGGTCTGTCAGTCCAACCCAGGCGCTTCATGCCCTCGGCAATGGCACCGCTGGACACCATGATGACCTCGCAGCCCTGGCGCACCAGCAAAGACATCTGGCGGCACCATTCACCGATGGCCTGCTCGTCAAGACCGCGACCTTCATTGGTCACAAGGCTGGAGCCTACCTTGACAACAATCCGACGCGCATCACGCAGAGCGTGAGAACCAGTTTCAATAGTCATTTAGGCCTCTAGCCCCCGTATAGATAGCTTAGCCAGCTCTTATTTGTGTAGCATCAAAGTGCGTCAGGAAGCACCGTAAAACGAGGATCGATCTCCTCAGGCGTCTGCTCGGCCTTTTGCTGGGCTTTGACGTGCTGGTAAATAATTTTGATCAACGATTCGCAGCCTTCACGGGTCAGTGCTGAAATCTCAAACACCGGTCCCTTGAACTTCAAACGCTTCACCACGTCTTTGACCAAAGCCGCGCGGTCTTCCAATGGCACCATGTCGAGCTTGTTCAGCACCAACCAGCGGGGTTTGGCATACAGCGCAGGGTCGTATTTTTTGAGCTCATTGACGATGGCCTTGGCTTGCGCCACCACATCAACGGCATCATCAAACGGCGCCATGTCGATGACATGCAGCAGCAAACGTGTGCGCTGCAAGTGACGCAAAAAGAGGTGACCCAAGCCAGCGCCTTCGGAAGCGCCCTCGATCAAACCGGGCAAGTCAGCCACCACAAAGCTCTGCTCAGGGCCGACGCGCACCACACCCAAATTGGGGTGCAAGGTGGTAAATGGGTAGTCAGCAATGCGGGGGCGCGCGTTTGAAATTGCAGAAATCAAAGTCGACTTACCGGCATTGGGCATGCCCAACAGGCCGACGTCAGCCAACACCTTGAGTTCCAGTTTCAATTCGTGCTTTTCACCGGGCCAGCCCGGTGTTTTTTGGCGCGGTGCGCGGTTGATGGCGCTTTTGAAACGCATATTGCCGAAGCCGCCATCACCGCCCTTGGCGATCGTGATGACCTCCCCCGGGGTGATCAACTCAAACAAAATCTCACCGGTTTCGGCGTCTGTGATGATGGTGCCAACGGGCATTTTCAGAAGAATGTCGTCGCCTGCAGCGCCGAACATGTCCGAGCCCATGCCGTGTTCACCGCGCTTGGCGTGGTGCCGGCGGGAGAATCGGTAATCGACCAGAGTATTCAGGTTGGGATCAGCCACCGCAAAAACGTGGCCGCCACGACCACCGTCACCGCCATTGGGGCCGCCAAACTCTTTGTATTTTTCATGCCGAAACGAGACGCAACCAGCGCCTCCATCGCCGGCGGCGATATCAATATAGGCTTCGTCAACGAATTTCATGATCAGCTTTCATTTTTACTTCAATGCGCCAGGGTGCCTAATCTCGCATTGAACTAAAAACGCAATCAGGCTGTATAAACGAAAAACCCCGCGCACAGCGCAGGGTCTCTTTGGAGAGCACTCAGCAAATTAAGCCGAGACAACACTCACTGTGTGCTTGTTCATTGAACCTTTGATGGCAAACAGCACATGGCCGTCAGTCAAAGCAAACAAGGTGTGATCCTTGCCAATACCAACATTGGTACCGGGGTGGAACTTGGTGCCACGTTGGCGAACAATGATGGCGCCTGCGCCGATCAACTCACCACCGAATTTTTTAACACCGAGCATTTTGGGCTTCGAATCGCGCCCATTTCGCGTAGAGCCGCCGCCTTTTTTCTGTGCCATGACCTGTGCCCGTTAAGCCGCGATAGCGCCGATCAGCAGTTCAGTGAACTGTTGACGATGCCCTTGGCGTTTTTGGTAATGCTTACGACGGCGCATTTTAAAAATGGTTACCTTATCGTGCTTGCCGTGAGAAAGTACTGTGACACTCACGGTTGCGCCGGACACCAAGGGAGTACCAACTTTAAGATCTGCGCCGATACCGACTGCCAGAACCTCGTTGAACACAATCTCTTGGCCTACGTCCGCAGCAATCTGTTCTACTTTAATTTTTTCGCCGGCAACAACTCTATATTGTTTGCCGCCGGTTTTTATGACCGCGTACATGTTGACCTCTTCAATTTAGCTCTGCAAACGAATTTTCGCAGAGCCCTAGAATATACCACAGCCGCAACCCCACGCGCAGCCTTCAAGCCAACCCTGGGCCAACGGGGGTTTCTATAATCTGCGCACACTACACGTCCACATTGCTTTGCAAGTCAATCCCACCCCCACCGCCGGACCAACCGCCATCATCGCCCCAGACATGCGCGAGGTCGACTTGGTTATTGCTCACCGACTGGACTCCGGGGTGCCTCTTATAGGCCAGGTGTCACGCTACATCATTGCGGCTGGCGGCAAGCGCCTGCGCCCTGCACTGTTGTTGCTCACCAGTGGGGCACTGGGTTTTCAGGGTGAGCAGCGCTTTAATTTGGCGGCTGTGGTCGAGTTCATTCATACGGCCACCCTGCTGCATGACGACGTGGTGGATGAATCCATCCTGCGCCGCGGCAACGCCACGGCCAATGAAACCTTTGGCAACCCGGCCAGCGTCCTGGTAGGCGACTTTTTGTACTCCCGCGCCTTTCAAATGATGGTGGACGCCAACAACATGCGCATCATGCAAGTGTTGGCCGATGCCACCAACGTCATTGCCGAAGGCGAAGTGCTGCAACTCATGAACATGCACAACGCCGACCTGGACGAGGCGGGCTACCTGCAAGTTATTCGCTCGAAGACGGCCAAACTATTTGAAGCCAGTGCCCGCGTCGGCGCCATTTTGGCCGGCAGCAGCCCTGAAATGGAAGAAGCCTGCGCCACTTACGGCCAAGCGCTGGGTACGGCGTTTCAAGTGATCGACGATGTGCTCGACTACACCGGCGATGCCGACGTCATGGGCAAGAGCCTGGGCGACGATCTGCGCGAAGGCAAAACAACGCTCCCCCTGATTGCCGCCATGCAGCGGGGCACCCCAGAAGAAAAAGACATCATCAAAACCGCCATCGAGACCGGCGGACTGGCCATGCTGGACCAGGTCGTCAGCATTGTCCGAAGCACAGGCGCCTTGGACATCGCCCGTTTTGCAGCCACACAAGAAGCGCATCGGGCCATTGAAGCTGCAAAAAAACTACCCCCAAGCCCCTACAGCACCTGCCTGATCGAACTGGCAGCCCAGTTGCTTGACCGTCAGGTCTAAACACACCCAGCAGCACGCCCGCGCTGGCGTATAGCGCCAAATTTAATCAAATAAACTCGTTTACCTACTGGCCCGTGAGAAGATAACCCCCTCATGGCTTGACCATGCTCGTTACAAATCTTTCAGGGTGGAACACATGGCAACGACACGGATACGGGCACGCACAAAAGCACGAACACCCACCGGCAAAGAGTTTCGCTTTGAATGGCAAGGCATCGACCGCGAGGGCAAACCCATCCAAGGCGAGACCCGCGCCACGGGGAAAAGTCATGTGCACGCCATATTGCGACGCCAGAACATCAAGCCCATCAAGATTACGAAGTACCGGCGCCTCTGGGTCAAAGCCATCACACCGAAAGATGTGGCTCTTTTTACCCGCCAACTCGCCACCCTCTGCCAAGCCGGCGTCCCCTTGTTGCAGTCTTTTGACATTGTGGGACGCGGCAGCCCCAACCCCAGACTGGCACGCTTGCTCTACGGCATTCGCACCGACATTGAAACAGGCACCTCGCTCAGCACCGCCTTTCGCAAACACCCCAATTATTTTGACAATCTGTACTGCAACCTCATCGAAGCTGGTGAATCTGCGGGCATCCTGGACCAACTGTTGGAGCGTTTAGCTGTTTACATGGAAAAAACCGAGGCCATCCGATCAAAAATCAAATCCGCCTTGATGTACCCGATCGCGGTTTTGCTGGTGGCCTTTGTGGTAATTGCCATCATCATGATTTTTGTCGTACCCACCTTCAAGGAAGTGTTTTCTAATTTCGGAGCTGATTTACCTGCCGCAACGCGAACGGTGATCGCGCTCAGCGAGATTTTTATAAACTACGGATGGCTTATTTTGACTGTACTTTTTGGAGGCTACTATGGCTTCATGCGTGCCTGGAAAAGAAGTAAAAAAATGCAATTCACCCTTGACCAGCTCGCCCTGAAACTCCCCATTTTTGGCCCCTTGCTCGACAAATCCTGCACCGCTCGCTGGACCCGAACTCTCTCCATCCTTTACGGGGCAGGCGTGCCCTTGGTCGACGCGCTGCGCTCTGTGGGGGGCGCAGCTGGCAATTCTGTCTATGCGCATGCCACCCTCAAAATTCAGCAAGACATCTCACACGGAACCTCACTTTCAGCAGCCATGACCCAATCAGGACTTTTTCCGGCCATGGCCTTGCAGATGTGCGCAATTGGTGAAGAATCTGGTTCAATAGACCACATGCTTAGCCGAGTGGCCGACTTTTACGAGGCTGAAGTCGATGACCGGGTGGCCGGACTCGCCAGCCTGATCGAGCCCCTCATGATGGTGATTTTGGGCGTGTTGATAGGCGGCATCGTGGTGGCCATGTATTTACCGATATTCAAATTAGGACAGGTTGTTTGATGCTTACTTTGCACTGGATGGAAGCCAGCGTTTTGGGCTTTTTGGGCTTGCTCATTGGCAGCTTTCTCAATGTCGTTATTTACCGCATCCCCGTGATGCTGGAAGCCCAATGGAAAGCCGAATGCAGCACCCTGGACGACGACGAACCCAAGCCCCAGGAAAAGTTTAACCTCATGGTGCCGCGCTCGCGCTGTCCACATTGCGGCCACGCCATTCGCTGGTTTGAAAACATACCGGTCATCAGCTATGTCGCTTTACGCGGCCAATGCGCCGAATGCCACAACCCCATCAGCCTGCGCTACCCGCTGGTTGAGCTCACCACCGCCGCACTCTTTTTCTACTGCGGCTTGACCTGGGGAGCCCATGGTTCGGCGCTGGTCTGGAGCGGCTTTGCCGCCACCCTGATCACCCTCGCCCTGATCGACTGGGACACCACGCTCTTGCCTGACGACATCACCCTCCCCCTGCTCTGGGCTGGCCTCATTGGCGCCGCCCTGCAATGGACCCCCGTCACCCTCGAGGCCTCGCTCTGGGGGGCGGTCGGGGGCTACCTCTCGCTTTGGCTCGTTTACTGGGGCTTCAAACTCGTGACCGGCAAAGAAGGCATGGGCTTTGGCGACTTCAAACTATTTGCGGCGCTGGGCGCCTGGTTTGGCTGGCAGGCTCTGATTCCGATGATCCTGATGGCCTCCATCGTG
>CANBUY010000111.1 GCA_947372745.1 Comamonadaceae bacterium
AAGAGGTTTTGTGCCAAACGCTCAATGGCGGGCACCAGCGCATCAGGCACCACCATCCAACCCAAGCGCCAGCCGGTCATGTTGAAGTATTTGCTGAAGCTGTTGATGCTGATGATGTGCTCATCAATGGCCAGGGCGGTTTGCCCAAATTGGTCGTCAAAACTCAACCCCAGGTAAATTTCATCCACCATCGTGATACCGCCCTTTTGGCTGACCACTTGGTGAATGCGCCTGAGTTCATCCGGGTGAATGGAGGTTCCCGTGGGGTTGGAGGGGGAGGCCAGCAACACGCCGCGTGTTTTTGCGCCCCAGGCCGCTTCAACCTTGGCGGCCGTTAACTGAAAGCGTTCATCGGCAGTGGTCGGGATTAGGATGGCCAGACCATCGGCGGCGCTCACAAAGTGCCGATTGCATGGGTAGCTCGGGTCGGGCATGAGGATTTCGTCGCCCGACTCAATCAGCGCAAGACAAGCCAGTTGCAGGGCTGCCGAGGCGCCGGCGGTGATCACAATGCGACCCTCTGGCACCACCGTGTTGAAGCGCTGCAAGTACCAGTGGCTGATGCGCTCGCGCAGTTCCATCATGCCCAGCGCCTGGGTATATTGCGTCAAGCCACGGCTGATCGCCTGGCTGGCGGCTTCTTGAACCAGCGGTGGAGCGGTAAAGTCCGGCTCGCCAATGTTCAAAAAAACCATGGGCGTGTCGGTGTGCGCGACTTTTTGCGCCAAGGCCGCTGCCGCTTTGGCGACTTCCATTACATAGAACGGCTCAATGCGTTGCGCCCGCCCCGATATTTTCATGAGCGGCTTGAGTCTCGATCTGCATTGACTTCCAGGGCGCGCAGGGTGGGGGCCAGGCCATTCAAAACAGCGTTGACATACTTGTGGCCGTCAGTGCCGCCAAATTCCTTGGCCATTTCAACGCATTCGTTGATGACCACGCGCCAGGGAATGTCCAGGCAGTGTTTGAACTCAAAGGTGCCAATCCAGAGAATGCTGTGCTCAACTGGAGAGATTTCGACAAAACGGCGGTCCAGAAAGGGCTCAATGAGGGCGTCCAGTTCAGCGGCTTGCGCGGTGCAGCCCTGAAGCAGGGCGTCAAAATGCAGTGAGTCAGCTTTGGAAAAACCAGCCAGGTCGCGGGTGAAGGCGTCAATGTCGGCGACCTCGTTTTTGCCCACCAAGGTTTGGTACAAGGCTTGCAAGGCAAATTCCCTGGCCCGTGAACGCTCCGACTTGCTGCCCGCCTTGCGTGCGCCTGTGCTGGTGACGCCGGTGCGCGGTTGACGCGGGGGCCGAACGCCCATGGGTTTTGGTTTCAGGTCGTTCATTAAATTTCTTCCAGTAGGTTGGCCATTTCAACAGCGACTCGGGCCGCATCGCGCCCCTTGTCTGTTTGCCGGGCAATGGCTTGTTCCATGTTTTCGGTGGTAATGATCGCGTTGGCGATGGGGATCTGGGCATCCAGGGACACCCGGCTGACTCCCGCACCCGATTCGTTGGCGACCAACTCGAAGTGGTAGGTCTCGCCTCGAATAATGCAGCCCAAGGCGACCAGTGCGTCGTATTTCAGTTTTGAAGCCATAGCCTGCAGGGCAACAGGTACCTCCAAAGCGCCAGGCACCAGCACCAGGTCTATGTTTTTCTCGAGAACACCCAGTGCGATCAGTTCGTTCTTGCAGGCTTGCGCCAGCGAGTTGGTAATCGGTGCGTTGAAGCGGGCCTGAACGATGCCGATCGTTAGTTTTTTGCCGCTCATGAGGGGGGTGTTGGCGTCAAGCACGCCTTGGTCTGCTCCGAACATAGAAGAATCTCTCTGGTTTAAGGGGTGATGTAGCCAACAGTTTCCAAGCCGTAGCCGGTCATGCTGGGCATGCGACGGGGGTTGCCCATCAAGGTCATTTTGGTGACGCCACATTCACGCAATATTTGCGCGCCAATGCCATAGTTGCGCAAGTCCATACGACCACGTTCAGGACCATGGCTGGAGCGTGCCGTGCCACTGAATTGGGACAATAACTGTTCGCCGCTTTCACCACAGTTGAGAAAGACAATGACGCCTTTGCCTTCTGATGCCACCCGGGCCAGGCTGGCATCCAGACTCCAGGAGTGCATGGTGCGACCCACTTCAAGTGCGTCCAACACAGACAGGGGTTCATGTACGCGGGCCAACACGGTATCGCCGGTTGCCCACTGGCCCTTGACCAAGGCGAGGTGAACGCCATGCGAGGTCTTGTCTTTGAACGCATGGAGTGTGAATTCGCCAAACGCGGTGTTGATCGGACGTGAGCCCACTTTTTCAACCAAAGATTCGACACGGCTTCGGTGTTCGATGAGGTCGGCAATGGTGCCAATCTTGAGGCCGTGCTCTGCCGCAAACAGTTGCAGATCGGGCAGACGGGCCATGGTGCCATCGTCTTTCATGATCTCGCAAATGACCGAGGCGGGTGAGCAACCGGCCATCGCTGCCAGGTCGCAGCCGGCTTCTGTGTGGCCGGCGCGCATGAGGACGCCCCCTTCAACGGCTTGAAGGGGAAAGATATGACCGGGCTGCAGCAGGTCGTCTGGCTTTGCATTTTTGGCGACGGCGGCCTCCACGGTGCGGGCGCGGTCAGCGGCTGAAATACCCGTGGTGACGCCCTCGGCGGCTTCGATAGAGACGGTAAAGGCTGTGCCTTTTTTGTCGCCATTGCGCATCGTCATGGGGGGGAGTTCGAGAAGTTGGCAGCGTTCACGCGTCAGGGTGAGGCAAATCAGGCCGCGCCCATAGCGTGCCATGAAGTTGATGGCGTCAGCGGTGACGTGGTCTGCAGCCAGCACCAGATCACCTTCGTTTTCGCGGTCTTCTTCATCGATCAATATCACCATGCGTCCGGCACGCATGTCTTCTACGATGTCTTTAACAGGAGAAATGGCCACAGGGGTAAGCGCGTTCATTCAAATGACTTTCAGAAATGTGAGGGGTTGTGACGTGTAGAAATTGGGCATTAATTCGCCCGCTGACTGACTTGCTGTGGGTCTGATTGAAGCATTCGCTCTACGTAGCGAGCGATTAAATCGATTTCAAGGTTGACAGGGTCACCCGTTTTCAAGGTGCCAAGAGCCGTATTTTGGACAGTGTGGGGGATCAGGTTGATGCGCATTTCACACCCGGCGTCCAAATCTTCGATGCTGTTGACGGTCAAACTGACCCCGTTGACGGTGATGGACCCTTTGTAAGCCAGGTATTTGGCCAGTGTTTTGGGCGCGAGCACGTGAAGCCCCCAGCTTTCACCCACTTGCTGGAAATAAGTTACCGAGCCAACGCCGTCGACGTGGCCTGAAACAATATGTCCGCCCAAGCGGTCATGGGCGCGCAGTGCTTTTTCCAGATTGATCGTGCCGAGCTGGGTCAGACCGGCGGTCTTGTCCAGGGATTCGGCAGAAATATCAACGGTGAATTGCCTGGTTTCGGGGGTGAGAGACGTCGCGGTCATGCAGGCGCCATTGAGGGCAATGCTGTCACCCAAGCCCACATCGTCAAGATAATGAGGCGGACACTCAATCGTGAGGCGCTTGCCGTGGGTTGAAGAGCTGCCAAGTGCGTTGACGGCGACGATGCGCCCCAAGCCGGTGATGATTCCAGTAAACATCCTGCTATTTTCGCAGGGAACTGACCGGTTCTGCCCCGTCACCCCAATAAATCTCTTGACGGGTCACAGGTTAAAACGAATCGGCCCCTTGAACACGGGCCACAATTCTCAGATCGGGCCCCAGTTGTTCGGTTGAAATGAAGGCGAGTGGCACGGCATGGGCCAAATCTTCCAAGGGGCCAAACTGGGCCATACCGGCCCCTTGGCCGATGAGTTTGGGGGCCAGATAAACCAAAAACTCGTCCACCAAGCCTTCTCTAATGAGGGAGCCGTTGAGTTTTTCCCCGGCTTCAACATGAAGCTCATTGATTTCTCGCGCTGCCAAGTCTTGCATCATGGCGCTCAGGTCAACTTTGTTTTTTGTTTCAGGTGTTTTTCCAGGCATGTAGATGACGGTGGCACCTTGCGCCTCAAGGGCGTCTTTTTTTACATCATTTTCGATAGCAGCGTATATGAAGTGTGCTCGGCCAGCTATGAAAAGATGAGCATCCAGTGGCGTTTCAAGCCGGCTGTCGACCACGACAAGGTGCGGCTGGCGGGAAGTCTCGACCCCTCTGACATCAAGGCGGGGGTTGTCTTCGCGCACGGTGCCAATGCCGGTGAGGACCGCACAGGCGCGTGCGCGCCAGGCGTGGCCGTCAGTTCGGGCCTCTGTCGAGGTGATCCATTGACTGACGCCGTTGTTGAGGGCTGTTTTGCCGTCCAGGGAGGCCGCCACTTTCAGGCGAACCCAAGGGGTGCGACGAATCATGCGGCTGAAAAAGCCGATGTTAAGTTCGCGAGACTGTTGCGCACCTTCACCAACGACCACGTCAACACCAGCGGCTTGGAGTCGCTCAAAGCCTTGCCCTGACACTTGGGGGTTGGGGTCGGGCAGAGACGCGACGACTTTTTTGATACCCGCCGCCGCCAGTGCATCGCAGCACGGGCCCGTTCGGCCAAAGTGCGAGCAGGGCTCCAGCGTGACATAGGCGGTCGCGCCCGCCACGCTGTGACCTTGGGACTCGGCATCGCGCAAGGCCATGATTTCTGCATGCGCGCCGCCCGCTTTTTGGGTGTGACCCTGGCCCAGGATGCGCCCTGATACATCGGTAATGACGCAGCCCACCCTCGGGTTGGGCGAGGTGATCCAGAGGCTTTGCTCCGCCAGCGCCAGCGCTTGCGCCATCAAGGCTTGGGGGTTTATTTCCAGCATTTGTCGCGCAAGGTAGTGTTGCCAGTATTGGTGCCCACAGTCACGCCTTTGATGCCGGTTGACGTCAGGGTGAAGGCGCCGCACTCGTCCGTTGCCATTTTGCCGCTTGCAACGGGAGTCATTTGGATGATGAAATTTTGCTCGCTCAGCGTGGCCTCTGGGATGGTCAAGTCATAGAGTGCCGGTCCCTGGGACGGGGAATGCAGGAGCGCCTCGGGAATTTGTCCGAGTACGGCATTGCCTTTGCGGTCAGCTTTGAAACTGTCGTTGGCCGCAGAAAAGCGCTGCATAAATTGAGCCGCCTGCATGAGTTGGGCGCGTGCCTCTGCCCGATGCGCTTTGGCCATGTGGCTGGTGTAAGAGGGCAGGGCGATGGCGCCGAGCAGACCCAAAATAGCCAACACAATCATGAGTTCTATCAGGGTGAAACCGTGGGGATTTGCGGTGCGGGGTCGGTTTTTGTCTTTAAACTTCATTGGGGCACTGTAAATAACTTTGAAAGCCGGGCTACCGTAGAAATATTTGGCGCCAAGATCGAGATTCTAGAGTCTGAAAGTTTGTGGACAGGCTGACGTGGGTTTGAAGCCAAACTTCTGTTCCCACGGGGCGCAAGCGCTTTGGGCCTGCTGGTGCCACCTCAGGCCCAAAGCCACGGGCGGTGATGATGAAGTGGTTTCTTGTTCCTGCTGGTTGAGTCGTGCTGGGTGGCTGTGCACTTATGGATTCGACCATACATTCTGGCGCTCTTTTATACAGTGACGCATCGCCCATCAGGCTCAGCGGCATAACAAATACATAAGGGTTTGACTTATCCCATTGGCCGGCAGCATCTTGCCAAGCAGGCGGACTCTCGAAGGGAGGAATGTTGGCATAGGTGAAGGACGTCGTGTATTGGGCTGCGGTGGAGGTGGTGTCGCCGCTTTTAACCGCCATGTGCATCATGACGGACGCTTCACAATGGCGCAGGGTAATTTCTGCAGCCTGATGGGCGAGTTGCGTGGTGCGCGTATTGCCTGAAATACTTTCCGTGGATTGGGCATTGTGCAAACTGGTCGCGGCCATCATGGAAAGAAGCCCGAGCATGATGAGGACGATGATGAGCACCGCGCCCTGTTGGGTTTGTCTTGCGCCTAGGGGCTCGCAGTGAAGTGGTGTGGGCATGCTTTCTGTTTATGGTGGGTTAATTGAGCCGGTTTCGCAGGGCCACCGTGGTGGTGAAGGCGCGGCGAAGCCTTCGGTCGGTTTGACTGGTGTCCTGAGTGCCATCGCATTTTGTATAGATAGAAGAGGTGTTATCGCTCACCAGGTTTTTTGTCTCGCTGCGGACCACGATACAAATTTGAACCGTCAGGACTTGTGCCCAGGCGATGGCGATGTCTACCTTTGAGGCTGATGCGGCCAGTTTTTCGACTTCTGTCGCCGATAAATAGCCTGCAATTCGCTTCGTGACCGGGTTGGGGGTGCTCATGGTTCCATAACTAAATTGCAAGTCTTCAATATTTTCAACCATCGGCTGAGCCGTGCCTAAGCCGCCATTGCCTTTGCAGTAGAGACTTGGTGCACTGATGACTTGGCTGGAGCTAACGAAGTATCGGTTTTCGGCCACGTAATAAGTCCCAGATTTGATGGTTAACTTATTACCAAGACAGTCCGTGGGGATGCCCGCACTAGGCATCGTGTTCTTGGTGTCAGCTTCATAGCTGACAAAGAGGGCGTGCGCTTGGTTTGGTACGCCAGTCTCGCACCTGAGTTTGTCATCATTGACTGAAGTGGCATCGAAATAGAACATGCCGCTGCATCCATGGAGAGTCAAGGGTGACATTGGACTTCTAATTGCCAGGCCATTCGGTGCGGCATTGACCGGATTATGGCCAGCCATTTTTATTTCCAAGCTTAGTAGGTTCAATGCGACTTGGGCATCTTCATTCATTCGGCTTTGAGCCTCGGCCATTCTGCTAGCAGCCGTTGAATTTGCAAATACAGCCAAAACACCCAGCGTAATGATCAGTCCGATGGAGGAAGCAATAAGTAGTTCGATCAGCGAAAACCCTTGCTGGCGTTTTGATTTGCGGTGCGGATGGGAGTCTTTCATAAGCGAAATCGAACATAGTGGCAGCGTGGTGAAGGCTTTGTAAAGCGGTCAATCACTTGTGGGGGGCAGTCATCTGAATATTGACCCTTGAGTGCTGCCAGGGTGCTGGGTTCTTGCCAAACTAACCATAAGTTTCCTGATGTGCAAGGCGTGTCATCGCAGCTTACTTGCAAGCCTCCCGCAGGAAGTTGCTCGCGGGCTTTTTTTTGCGTGCTGGCCTTGTCCATGGCCGAGAGCGACTCGGTGTTGCAATTCGGGTAGGTGCAATCTGCCAGAGCCAGGTGGGAGAAGTTGCCATCGTAATTTAGATCAGATGTGTGATTGCCTTTTGGATTTGCCCGCATGCGTTCAATGTGACCGGCCGCCAAGTGCGTGGCCGTGGCGCGGTAGGCCGCTAATTTGGGAAGTTGCACCGCATAAGACAGCATGAGACCGACAGACAGCGTGCCAATTGAGAAAAGAAGGATAGCGATGAGAACTTCAATCATCGTGGCGCCGCATTGAGTTCGTTTACAAAGGCGCTTCACTGATCTGATGCGCATGATTTTGTTCCATCGCCCGCTATTCTTGCTCTGCCACTGAGGTTGACGCAGACTACCCGCTGGAGGTCATTGGCCACCTTTTTGCCTCCGAATTGGAGCGAAGTCGATGCCGTCAGGGTCAGTCGGCCGGTGGGCGAAAATTTGAATTTGGTGGCTGCACCCGCTTCAGCGATGGAATCTATAGTGGTGAAAGGGGCTTGGACACGAAGCAATGTTTCTGTGGCTGTTTTATTGCTGTTGTTATTAAGGTCATGAAAAATGATCCATCCGCTTTGCCAGCCTAAAGTCGACCCCGCTCCACAGGTAGGGCTACTTTTTTCGGGTGCATCGCTGCGGCACATCACTACGCCGCCTCCTCTTTTGATGGATTCACTGCGGGCAAAACGCAGGTCAGCCATGAAAATATCAACACCGCTGGAGATCGCGTTGGCTTGGATGAGTCGCTGAAATGAAGGCACGGCTAACGTGGCCAGGATGCCCACAATGGCAATGACGATGAGTAGTTCAGGAAGGGTGACACCATGGGGCTTGTGCATAAGCCACCAGTGTGATCGAGATTCTCAAGGTCACCTAGGAGCAACTGACCAACGGTAGCGAGCGGTGGTCCCGTGTCGTGTTTTTACCGACTGACTTCGTCCACCAAAGTTTTGAACTCGTCAATGTCCTCAAAGCTTCTGTAGACACTGGCAAATCGGACGTAGGCCACTTTGTCGAGTTTTTTAAGCTCACGCATGACCAACTCGCCGATGCGGGCCGAGGGGATTTCACGGGCGCCTAAAAGGAGCAGTTTTTCTTCTATGCGCTCGACAGCGCCATCCACTTGCTCAATGCTCACCGGTCGTTTGCGGAGCGCAAGTTTCATCGAAGCCAGTAATTTGGCCCGCTCATATTCAATGCGCCTTCCGTCTTTTTTGACGATGGACGGAAAGCTGACATCAGCTCGCTCATAAGTAGTGAAACGCTTTTCGCATGAGGCGCACTGGCGGCGTCTGCGTATTGAATCCCCATCTTCAGAAATCCGGGTTTCCACCACTTGGGTGTCGGAGTGACTGCAGAAGGGGCATTTCATGGCGAAGACTTACTTGTAAACAGGGAAGCGTGCGGTCAAGGCGTTGACCTTGGCGCGCACGGCGTCGATGTTTGCAGTGTCTCTCGGGTTGTCCAGCACATCAGCAATCAAATGGGCCGTGATGCGCGCTTCTTCATCCATGAAACCGCGCGTGGTCATGGCGGGGGTGCCGATACGCACACCGCTGGTGACCATCGGTTTTTCAGGGTCATTGGGGATGGCGTTTTTATTGATCGTCATATGGGCAGCGCCCAGCACGGCTTCTGCTTCTTTTCCCGTGATGCCTTTGGCGCGCAAATCGACCAGCATGACGTGGGACTCTGTGCGGCCACTGACGATACGCAGACCGCGCTGTGTCAATGTTTCGGCCACGATGTTTGCGTTTTTAAGCACTTGTTGCTGGTAAATTTTGAACTCAGGCGCCAGTGCTTCCTTGAAAGCAACCGCCTTTGCGGCGATCACATGCATGAGCGGTCCACCTTGCAGGCCAGGGAAAATGGCGCTGTTGATGGCTTTTTCAAACTGCGATTTCATCAAAATGATGCCGCCTCGAGGGCCGCGCAAGCTCTTGTGCGTGGTGGAGGTCACCACGTCGGCATGAGGCACGGGGTTGGGGTAAACGCCAGCGGCAATCAAACCAGCGTAATGCGCCATATCGACCATAAAAATGGCGCCGACGTCTTTGGCTACTTTGGCAAAACGCTCAAAGTCGATGCGCAGGCTGTAGGCCGAGGCGCCAGCAATGATCAGCTTGGGTTTTGACTCGTGGGCTTTGCGCTCCATCGCTTCGTAGTCGATCTCTTCTTTGTCGTTCAGGCCGTAGCTGACCACATTGAACCACTTGCCACTGATATTCAGAGGCATGCCATGGGTCAGGTGACCGCCTTCAGCCAGGCTCATGCCCATGATCGTGTCGCCAGGCTTCAGAAACGCCAAAAAGACAGCTTCATTGGCTGAAGCGCCGCAATGGGGTTGCACGTTGGCGGCATCAGCACCAAAAATCTGCTTGACCCGGTCGATGGCCAGTT